>JAURXV010000101.1 GCA_030654195.1 Syntrophales bacterium
CTCCGCCGGAGCCTGAATATCGATCCTTCCGAACACTGGGCTTCCCCGGATGCGCTCCACGAGCTGCGCCGGCCGGATTTGCAGCGGATCAAGCGCCTGTCGCACGACTTCTTCCCGAAGCACAACCCGTTCATCCGTCACATCGTCCGGCGGACGCGCGATTATCTGGAAAATGAAATCGATCCCCACACCCATGAGCCCTATCTCCAGCGGATCGAGGTGCGCCTCTTCGGGGAGAGCGACGCCGAGGCTATTGGCCTGCCCCCTTTTCTCCGGGACGCTTATGACGCCGCCGAGGAATTTTGCGCCATTTTGGCCCGCAGGCCCGGACTCAATTCGGGCTTCATGAAGACGATTCTCCTGCGCCGGGTGGGCAGCACCATCGAGGCGGGCAGGTTGACCGCAATGAAAATGCTGGGGACTCAACCTCAGGGTGATCAGGCGGACGAGGAAGGTGAAAACGAGGGGGAAGAGAAACTATCCTCCCTCTATCCGTTATCCCAAGAGGAACGGGCGGTGTTGGGGCGCTTCCTGAAAATCCTGGAGGAGAATCGCGATGAGGACCCGAAACTCCGCCAGGTGGAGCGGATTCTCACAACAAACGACACCATTGCCGGCGGCTGGCTCTCCCTGGGCTGCATCGTCTTCAGCCAGTTCTACGACTCAGTAATCTGGCTGGGTCTGCACCTGTCGAAACGCATGCCCGACGAAAAGATCGGCGTCTATGCCAATGCGACGAAATCGGGGATCATCGAGAAGAGTGAATTCCGCCGTATGAACCGGGATGAAGTCAAAAAAAGCATTACGACCGGGGAATTGCACATGGTCATCGGAACGGACGCTGCTTCGGAAGGGCTCAACCTACAACGCTTGGGCTCCCTTATCAATCTCGACCTTCCCTGGAATCCGACGCGTCTGGAACAGCGCAAGGGACGGATCCAGCGGATCGGCCAGTTGCGGCCCGAGGTGCTGATCTACAACATGCGCTACAGGGGTTCCGTCGAAGACCGCGTCCATCAGCTCCTGTCGGAGCGAATGGTGAACATTCGGAACATGTTCGGACAGATACCGGATACCCTGGAAGACGTCTGGGTCGCCGCCGCCCTGAAGGACGAAGAGGAGGCCAAGCGGGTCATCGACGCCGTCCCGAAACGCCACCCCTTCGAGATGCGCTACGACCGGATTGAAAGTGTGGATTGGGAGTCGTGCAGCCGGGTCCTCGATTCGGCCAGCCAGTTGGAGGCGCTACGGGAGGGGTGGTAAGGAAAAAAGATTGAAGCGATTAACGGATTATTGCTGGCAGTGTGTATTTACGTCTCTGTAAGTTTCTTGAGCAGTATCCTTATCGGCGTCAAGCAGCAGCAATTTTTTCATAGTTTTTTACGGCATACCCGGCGGCGGACAGATAGTCATCGATTTCGGACCGATCGATCTCCATATACTCGGCAAACACTCCCCGCGAAATTTTCCCCTCCATCAGGCAACGGCAGGCAAGGGAAACGTAGCGGTGTGGGAACTTCTCCGGCTGTTGCTCTGCATACAACCCCCTTCGCAAGTCACGATCCAGGTTCCGAAATTCGGGATCGGCGAGGATTTTTTCGACCTGGCTTTTCTTAATTTTTTTGAGATTGACAAGCCTCCACAGAATAGCTTCCGAAGAAACGCCGAACTCCTTCGCCAGTTCGATGATATCAACCAGCTTCAGCTCTTGATTCACCGCGATTTCCTTCAGAGCAGCCAGCAGGTGTTCCTTCGGCAGGAGCAAACTCGCCGCAAAGCTGTCGGCATACTGCTCCGGCTTTGTTTTACGAGAGCCGTCTCCGATTTCCTCATGCGAAAAGATATTCCAGGTGATGATGTGGAATAGCTCATGGGCGAGATCGAAATTTCGCCGCCACGGCGCATCGTTGGCATTGATGAGGATGCCCACGCCAAGGGCACTGTCCATAATGCTGGCGCCGGATAGACCGTCCCCCAAACCAAAATGAATGACTTTGAAACGAAGCGTGTTTTCCAGGATGTTCAGAAGATTGCAGGCGGGGCGTGATCCCAGATCGAGGCGCCTGTGAATGTCTGTGCCGAGCGTCTCACTTGTCTCAAATCCGTTCTCGGCAAAGTCCTCTCTATCGAGGTTAGTGAGGATTTCTTTCCAGCGCCGTTTCAGACCGAGCAGATTTTCCAGGCGGCTGTAATTTTCAAGAAAGACCAGAAATTGCTGTTGCTCTTTCCGGATATCGCTGCCTGCCGTTCTCCGCCAAAGAAGAATTGGGTCTGATGGGACTTTGGCTTCGAAGAAATAATCCAAGGCCCTCCCGTAAAGGCGGGCCATCGAGATGAGTTCATTCGCACTTACGTTCCTGGTTCCCTTTTCAATGGAGGAGAGGATCTGGTAATGCTTGAAATTGAGCTTCCTCGTCGCGTCGGCAAGGGATAACCCAGCGGCTTCACGGGCTTGAGCAAGCCTTCCGGGGAGATCTACTCCTTCGACGTTTGAAGGTTTCATGATTGCCCTCCTATAAGAATATCTGCCTTCATATAATTTTATTTTGTCTTTTCATAAGATATTCTTATGTGGATGTCAATACCAAATATCATGTAATGCGACAATTTTTTGGCAAACGCTGGTCCTGTGATTTCCGCATGCACCCATCGTCAGTCCGAAGAAGTCTGCTACACAAGCACATCAGCCTCGATTCTCGACTACAATAAACTATCGACAAGCACCTGATTATTCGATTTCGTCGATAAGGTGACAATGAAATTGCTTGCTATCGGGATTTGATCTCTTCTTATTTCACGAAAGCACGCATCGACCGGATGAACCGTTTATCCCTTGCCCAGCTTGATCGCGCACAACTCACCGCACATGGTGCACCCCTCATCGTGGGCCGTCGCGCTTTTCTCAAGCAATCTCGAAGCTTTCTGCGGGTCTATGGCTGTAGAAATCTGTCCCTGCCAGTCGATCGCCTTTCGGTATCCGGCCATCATGACGTCCTGTTCCAGCGCGCCGGGCAATCCTTTGGCAATGTCGGCGATATGGGCAGCAATGCGCGAAGCCATGATCCCTTCCCGCACATCCTCGATCCCGGGCAGGCGGAGGTGTTCGGAAGGCGTCACATAGCAGAGAAAATCGGCCCCGCAAGCGCCGGCAATGGCCCCGCCTATCGCCGCGGTGATATGATCGTAACCGGGAGCGATATCCGTGGGCAAGGGCCCCAGAACGTAAAAGGGCGCCCCGTTGCAGAGATTCTTTTCCATCTGGACGTTCGCCTGGATATCTTTGATGGGTACATGGCCCGGCCCCTCGATCATCACCTGCACCCCCTGATCTCTCGCCCTTTTGCAGAGCTCTCCCAACAGGATGAGTTCCTGCACCTGACCCCGGTCGGTTGCATCGGCAATGCACCCCGGGCGCAGACCGTCGCCGAGGCTTAAAACCATGTCGTAACGGTGGGCAATTTCCAGCAAACGGTCATAATATTCGTAGAGGGGATTTTCCGCTCCATTGCATCTCATCCAATTGGCCGTAATGGAGCCGCCGCGGCTTACAATGCCCAAAATCCTCCCCTGGGCTTCCACGCTGGCGACGCTTCTCTGCGTAACGCCGCAATGGACGGTGAGGAAATCCACGCCATCCTCGCCGTTTTTTTCAATCACGGCAAAGATATCGTCCGCGGTCATGGCCACAATGGCCTTTTTCGCGGCCAGCATGGCGGCCGCCGCCTGGTATATCGGGACGGTGCCCAGCGCCACGGACGACGCCTTGAGGATCGCCTTTCTGATGGCGCCAAGATCGCCGCCCGTGGAAAGATCCATGATCGTATCCGCGCCGGCGGCAACGGAAACCCTTACCTTTTCCAGCTCCATGTCAAGGTCCGTATGGTCGCCCGAGGTTCCGATATTGGCATTGATCTTGGTCCGCAGCCCTTTTCCTATGGCCAGGGGTGAAATGGCGGTATGCGTGTTGTTGCGAACGACCACGATATTGCCGTCGGCCACGCCTTTCCGGATGAACTCCGGGGAGACGCCCTCTTTTTCAGCGCATATCTTCATCTCTTCCGATATCCGGCCGTTTCTTGCCTCTTCCAGTTGGGTCATTTCCATTCTCCTTGCAGATCAAACAGTTCTTTGAGGCCGGCGGACTTTCCGCTCCCGCCGGCCTTGCGGCAGCGGGAAACGCTTTGAAACAAAAAAGGGCCACCCTTTTTCTGAAGGATATGGCCCTTGCGAAAGTTGAACGATCAAACGCCAATCCCTACGCTGGCATTACCCAGGTCAGGTTCAAAGGGTATCTTCTCAGCCCGTACCGGCACCCCTGTTTTGTTGACGACGAGATTACTTCAATGTCTTTCTAAAATCAAGTACATTTATCAGGCCGCTTCCCCCCTGCGTTCAAGGGGAGCGTCAAAACCAATACTCCGGATACCTCCTGTTCCTGGAAAGGTTGTTGACCAGCAGCGCGACCGCCAGAAGCAGGAGGTTCATTCCGGCCAGTTTTTCAGTGTGCAGGTTGCCTCGGGTTTGGGCTTCGCCCGCAGATACCGGGTTGCCGTATAGACAAGCAGCGCGATAAAGACGAAGCGCAATTCCGTCTCCGGCATGACGTGGGCGAAACTGCCGCCGGCATAAACCCCGGCGAGAACCCCGACGATGAGTCCGGGCAGGAGGCTCTTCCGGGTGTTGCCGGCCTTCCAGTGGATCCACGCCCCCACGGCCGAGGCGGGGATCATGGCCAGCAGGGAGATTCCCTGGGCCGTATGCTGGGGAATACCGGCGAAAATCACCATCATCGGCACCATGAAGATCCCGCCGCCCACCCCCATCATCCCGGAGATAAAGCCGGTCAACACGCCCAGAACAACCAGAACACACCAGCGGATCCAAAGCGGCAATGTCCCTTCCGCAACAGGCGGCAGGAAGGGCTTCAACAGCAGCAACAGGGTAATGAAGAGTAGGAAACAGCCGAAATACCGCTTCAGTTTCCATTCCGGCAGGAAAGAGCAGTATTTCGCGCCGAGGCGGACCGTGACGAGGGCCATCGCGGCCAGCAGCGCGGAGGCCGGAATATCCGCCGAACCGTGAAGATAATAGACGAAAGATCCCGCCACGGCCGTAAAGACGACCGCCACGAGGCTCGTGCCGTGTGCCTCCTGCTGCCGGAACCGGAGCGCCTCCGTCATCAGCGGGATCATGATCAACCCGCCGCCCACCCCGACCAGACCGCCCAGAACACCGGCAATGAGACCAATCCAAAGACCGGACATAACCCACCTTGATCTGAAGAAAATCCCCCGGAAGGTTTCCTCTTCGGTATATCCATCCGGCGCCGGGCAAAAGCCCGCATCCCCGGGGATCAGGGGATCTACTACGGGCGGAAATCCGGTGTCAACTGTTTTGTTAGAAAATATCCCGCTTTACAATCAGCCGTCCTTTTGTTAAGAAATGCTGAAATCTTTGCCGATCAGGGGCGCGAGGTGCGGAGTGGTCCCGGCGCTGCTAAGATTTCCGGGAAAGCAAGATCAACGGTTGAACCGGTCACGGAATCATGAATAGAGACGCCATCGTAAAAATATCGATCCTGCTGGGGCTGATCCTCGCCGGCGTTTTCCTTTTCTTCCATTACGACCTCTACAGCCTCTTTCTCAGCCGGAGGAAGCTCATTCATTTCGTAAGCTCCTTCGGCCCCCTCTCCGTAGTAATTTTTATCGGTCTCCAGATCCTTCAGGTCCTGATCGCGCCGATTCCCGGAGAGATCAGCGGTTTCATCGGCGGATATCTCTACGGACCCGTCCTGGGGACGATCTATTCCACGATCGGTCTTGCCATCGGCTCCTGGCTTGCCTTTCTGCTGGCCCGCTGGCTCGGCCTGCCGTTCGTGGAGAAGATCATCACCCCCCAGATCATCCAAAAGTACGATTACTTCATGGAGCACCGGGGCATTCCGATCACCTTCATCCTGTTTCTGATCCCCGGCTTCCCGAAGGACGCCCTCTCCTACATCGTCGGCCTCAGCCACATGAAGACGACAACCTTTCTGATCCTCTGCACCGCCGGACGGCTCTTGGGCACAGTCATGCTCTCCGTAAGCGGAAGTTGCGCACGCAACGACCAGAATACCGCCATGGTGGCCATCCTCGGAATCAGCATTCTGGTCACGCTTCTGGCCTGGTATTACCACGAAGCACTGCTCAACCTGTTGAGAAAAAAAGGAAAGCCATGAAACTCTCATGACGGTCTGCCGTCACAAAGGGGGATAAAAATTGCTGGACGATCCTATCACCACCCCCACCCTAACCCTCCCCCGTCAAAGGGGGAGGGAAATTGGATGCAATGATTTCATCAAGTTGATGGCACATTTTCAGATGAAAGATAAGGATAGCCGCCGCGATAGGGGCTCTCCGAAAATTTTCCATCAAGGCGTCCACGTCGGCCGGCTTTTCCTTCGGGTTGAGCATCGCGGCACAAAAACGTATCATGATTTCGCCTCTCAAGGAGGGAGAGAACCTTGGAACCGATCTTGAATGAATTTGTGATCATTTTTCTTCTGATTTTGGTCAACGGCTTTTTCGCCGGCGCCGAACTTGCAGTCATTTCCGCACGCAAGAGCCGGATCGCCAGCCTCGCCTCGGCCGGCAACCGCCAGGCCGGGCTCGTCGAGCAGATCCAGAAGGACCCCCACCGTTTTCTCGCAACCGTCCAGATCGGCGTTACGGTCGTCGGCTCGCTCGCCTCGGCCATCGGCGGTTCAGCGGCGGTCCAATATCTCAAGCCGCTGCTCCAGGCCGTACCCGTCCCGTTCATCCAACATGCGGCGGAGCCCCTTTCCCTTGCCATTGTTGTGCTGGGGATATCCTACCTCTTCCTCGTCTTAGGCGAACTGGCGCCCAAGACCATCGGGTTGCAGTACGCGGACCGGATCGCCTTGAACGTCGCCCGGCCGATCCATCTGCTGTCGGTCGTCGCGGCGGTTGTCGTCCGGTTTCTGACCTTCTCCAATCGGGCGGTTCTTTCGCTTCTGGGAATCACACCGAAGGGGGGACAGGCCTTCGTCACCCGGGAGGAGGTACAGCATTTCCTCGCGGAGGGAAGCGAAGCAGGCGCGCTGACCGAAACCGAACACCGCTACATCGAGAACATCTTCGAATTCTCACACACCACCGTCCGCGAGGTCATGGTGCCGAGGGCGCGGATCGTCGCGATCGACCTGGAACTGCCGCTGGAAGAGACTCTCCGGACCGTCCGGGAGAATATGTACACCCGCTATCCGGTCATTCGGGGTGACATGGACCATGTGGTCGGTTTCGTCCACACGAAGGACATCCTGATCGGAAACCTCTGTACGGAAAAAGAGTTCGACATCGCCGGGATCGTCCGCGCCCCGCTGTTCGTCCCGGAGGGGAAGAAGGTGAGCAGCCTCCTCCGGGAGATGCAGCGCAAACGCGTCCAGATGGCGCTCGTCGTAGACGAGTACGGCATCCTGAGCGGCCTCGCCACAACGGAGGATCTGCTTGAAGAGCTCGTGGGAGAGATCGAGGATGAGCATGACATCGGCGAGGCGCGCCGGGTGCAGAAGCTCCCGGACGGGAGCCTGCTGGTAGACGCACTCCTGCCCGTCAATGAACTGGAGGAACATCTCGGCATCACGCTCGGCGAGGGGCTCCGCTACGACACGCTGGCCGGTCTGATTCTCGACCGTCTCGGGAAGTTCCCGGAAAAAGGGGAAAAAATCGAATGGCGGGATTATCTGATCTCCTGTGAAGAGGTAACGAAGACGGCCATCCTCAAGGTCCGGATCGTAAAACGAGAGGGATCGGCCGCCGGCGCGGCGCCTCCGGAAAACGGCGGGGCCATCCGCTAAAAACCTGTCCCTGAGAAGGAAAAGATTCACCTTTCCCAGATTCACTCTCATCCCCTGACTATTTGGCAAACGGCAGCACCCAAATGAGCATCGCCGGCACATAACAGGAGACGAGCGAAATGATTACGTAAGGCACCGACATGGATAGAAATTCCTTCAGGGTGCTCATCCGCTTGTCCTCCTTGTCAGCGAGACATTTTGCCACGAACAGGGCGGGGGCGCCCGCAATGGTCAGGTTGCTCCCGAGTGTTCCCGCCCAGAGGAGCATCCAGTACAGAGGCCAAGGGTTGATTCCCTGTTCGCCAAGGTCGCGGATGACATACAGCATCGTCAGAATGTAGGCGTCGTGCTCGACGATGCCCACGATGGGCGCCGTTACCCAGTACATAACCGTGCTGCCGAGGACGATGCTTTCTTTGATCATCGGGGTGATCGCCGTAACGACAAGTTTGATCACACCGGCGTGTTCGAGTCCGCCGACCAGTGCAAACAGCGACACATAGAAGAATATGGCGCGCCAGTCGAGTTCCTTCAGTATCTCTTCTACATCAGGGATCTCCACGGTAAAGCGGTCCTTGAAACGTGTGAACAACAGGACGCTGGCAAGGGCGCCCCACATGGCGATGAAGCCGAGATGGAAGCCGAATGCCTCCCGGAAGGCCATGGCCAGAATGGTCAGAAGGAAGATCCCGCAGGTGATGATTGCGAAGGGCTTGTCCTTGATGCAGTCGGAAGGGTTCTCATCCGCCATTGAAGCAACGTCCATCTTGACAGAACTGTAATCCTTTCTGAATTTCAAGTAGAAGAATGTGCAGGTGACAATATAGGAGATCAGCAGAATGAAAAAGGAAGACGGTCTGCCCATATGCCAGATGAAGCCCCAGAACTCGATCTTGGCAACACTGTGGAGCATCTGGGGAGGCAGGTCGCCCAGCAGCATCGCCGTTCCCATGAAATTCGCGCACATCCCCATGAACAGTACAGGTCCGAAGGCGCGAAAATTAAAGCGCCGGCAGGCGTGGAAGATGACGGGGGCGAACATCAAGACGACGACGACATTGTCGATAAGCATCGAAACGAAGCCGGCCAGCGCGCCAATGCCGGTGATGAACAAAGCTGCATTTCCTTTGGCCAGCTTCAAAACCAGGCAAGACAGATAAGCGGGGAGCCCGGACCGCCCGAAAAAACCGGAAATTGTCCAGATGGAAAGCAAAATGGCAATAACGTTCCAGTCAACGGCTTTAAAGGCCTCGACGTCCGTCATGATCCCAAAGCAAACCATCGCAGCGACCCCTATCAGGGCCGCGATGACGCTGTCGAACCACCCCGTGATCACTACCGCAATAGTCGCCAGGAAAATTATTGTCGCCAGAACCTCAATGAAACCCATTGGAAAATTACCTCCTTTGTGTATTTTACGATCTGCGATGCCGCATATATTGCAAACGAACGCGCAAACATACCCTTTGAGACATTGAAACGTTCATGGTTGACTGCTTCGTAAAAAAGTCTGGATGCTTCGTCGCGCTTCATCCCTCGTCGTTGTTATAAGGCATTGCTCTTTCACGGCGGGAACATACGAGGAATGATCTTGTGTGTCAAGAGGGTTTTGGCCGCAAAATATGGAGTGCGTTGCCAATCGCTGTGTGAGGGATGTATCGAGTCGGCTGTCTTTTTGATAAAACGGCTCACCATTTTGTTGATTTACGCACTATGAAGGCATTTTTAGCGTCATTCAGGCAGACCTGTCCTGCACGCCTCTTTTGCACGATGCATATTGAACGCCGGTTGAAAGATTGTAAATTTGTCATAATTGCCGGATGCTTTGTTTCAGGCAAATCAGGACGCTTCAGCGTCGAAGCCTGGGGTCGAGGGCGTCCCGGATCCCCTCGCCCAGCAGGTTATAGCCGAGGACGGTGATCAGGATGGCGAGCCCCGGATAGAAGGAGAGCCACCAGGCGATGTCGATATTGTCCTTCCCCGCCGTGAGGATGTTCCCCCAGCTCGGCGTGGGCGGCTGGACCCCGATGCCGAGGAAGCTCAGGGCGGACTCCGTGAGGATCGCGCCCGCCACGCCGAGCGTCGCCGTGACCAGGACCGACGCCATCGCGTTCGGAAGGATATGCAGAAAGATGATCCGGAGATCCCCGGCGCCGATCACCCGCGCGGCCTGAACGAAGTCCCGCTCCTTGAGCGAGATGAAATCCGCCCGGACGAGCCGGGTCACCCCCATCCATCCGGTCAGGCCGATCACGATCATGATGTTCCAGATGGAGGGCTCTAACAGCGCGATCACGGCCAGAATGAGGAAGAAGGCCGGAAAGCAGAGCATGATGTCCACGAACCGCATGATCACCGCGTCCACCCACCGGCCGTAGTAGCCGGCCACCGCCCCGAGCATCGTCCCGATCAGGATGGCAATCCCGGTCGCCACAAAACCCACTTTCAGAGAAATCCCCGCCCCCCAGATCATCCGGGAGAGGACATCCCGCCCGAGCGGATCGGTGCCAAAGGGGTGCCCCCCCGAGGGCGGCGCAAGGACGTTCTTCAGGTCGATGGCGTTCGGATCGTAAGGGGCAAGCCAGGGCGCAAGCAGGGAGACGATGAACAGCAAGACAACGATGACGCTTCCCACGACCGCCATCCGGTTCATCCAGAATCGTTTCTGGAAATCCTTTCCCATCGTCATTCCCTCATGAGACCCGTATTCGCGGATCGGCCAGCGCATAGGAGACGTCGGCGAGCAGGTTCCCCAGCAGCGTGAGCGCCGCGCCGATGAAGAGGATCCCCATGACCACCGGATAGTCCCGCGCCATGACCGCCATGTAGAAGAGCTGGCCCATGCCGGGGATGGCGAAGATCGTCTCGAAGATGACGCTCCCCCCGATGAGTCCGGGCACCGACAGGCCGAGGATGGTGATCACCGGGAGGAGGGCGTTTCGCAGCGCGTGCCGGTAGATGACGGCCCGCTCGGACAGTCCCTTGGCTCTCGCCGTCAGGATGTAATCCTGGCGGATCACCTCTAACATGTTCGCCCGCATGTACCGCGAGAGCCCGGCGAGCCCCCCGAACGCGGCGAGCAGGACCGGCAGGATGAGATGCCGGATCAGATCCCAGAAGGCCATCCCCGGCGGCAGGTACTCGGAATTCAGGGAGCGGATCCCGGAGATGGGAAGCCACCCCAGGTGGACGCCGAAGAGGATCATCAGCAGGAGGGCAAGCCAGAAGGTCGGCACGGCAAAACCGATAAAGACGATCACGCCCGCGACCCGGTCGAAGAGGGAATCCTGGCGGACGGCGGAGAGCACCCCCAGCGGAATCGCAACGACGAGGATCATGATCAGGGAAAGCACGTTCAGCAGGATCGTGATCGGCAGCCGCTCCAGAATCTTGTCCGCCACCGGCCTGCGGTCCGTCGAGAAAGAGATTCCGAGATCGAGGACGGCCAGCTTGCCGACCCATCGGACGTATTGCTCGTGGAGGGGCCGGTCCAGGTCGTACATGGCCCGGAGCCGCTCCTTCATTTCCACCGAAGCGCGCGGGTTCATCTGGGTCTGGAGGTCGGTCGGAGAACCGGGCGCCAGGTGCATCACGGTAAAGCAGATGACCGTGATCCCAAAGAGGAGAGGAACCATGAAGAGCACTCTTTTGGCGATATAGCGAAGCATCGTTTTCGATTCCCTGTTATTCCGTATTCACAGCCGTTCCAACAGTTCCGTGGCGCGGATGTTTTCCAGCATCCGCTGGAGACCTTGTTCCGAATGGGATTCGACGGTGAGGATCGGCCGCAGGTTCTTCTGCCGGAGGATCGAGAACAGCTCCGAAAACGGGATGTTCCCCTCCCCCACCGGCAGGTGCTCATCTTCCACGCCGTGGTTGTCGTGAAGGTGGATTTCGGCCAGAAAATCACCCAGCGCATCCATCCAGAGGCCAAGCGGCGCACCGCCGAAGGCGTTGGCGTGCCCGGCGTCAAAACAGAAGCGAACCTGCGGCGAGGCGAGCGCGTCCAAGAGGAGCTTCATCTGCCCGGGATCCCGCTCGTAGACGTTCTCCAGCGCGATGATCGTCTCCATGCCGCGAATGTCTCCGAGGAGAGCCCGCCAGGTTTCAAGGCTGTTCTCAAGCCACTGCGCCTCGGTGGAGATGTAGTATCTCTCGTCGAAAGAGGGGTGGCAGACCACGGAACGGGGCCGGAACCAGGGGATCAAATCGAAGACCTGGTGCAGACGATCGACAGAGATCCGACGGATCCGCGGATCGAGCGCCCCCGGTCTCAGGTCCATGAAGGGGGCGTGAAAGGTCACCGAAAGTCCCGTATCCGCCAGACGGTCGGCGACCTCCCGGAAATCCGCCGCATGAAAACGATCGAGGTCGTGGTGGTTGAAGCCAATCTCCGGATTCATTCCATCCCGGATCACGCGCTGCAGCAGCTTTTCCCTGAGGAGACGAAAAGGCACATGAACCTGGATTTTTTGCAGAATCTCCCGCATGGGAATCGTACCTCCGAACACATGTGCGTCCCGTCTACCACAAGCGGTTCCTTTTCACAACCGCCAATCGACCATTCGGGCCGGGCTGATCAGACCTTGGTCCACCATAACAAAACAGAAAATCTCGGTGATTCTGACCCAACCACATCGCCAGCCCCTGTTTTTCGATGCTAAATATCCATTGACAAATAAAAACAGCCCCCCCTATACTCCAACCCATCGGAAACAATAGCTTACCACATACTGATTGAAATGTGCAGTTTTCGGAGGGGGATTTTTAGGATCAGTGGGGGCGTGGACAGCTTCCGGATACTCCTCAAATTGTCATCCTTGACGAAGATGCTGGATTTCAAACCGTTATCCGTTTCGGATTAGGTTGAAAAGATAGTGGGGAAAGGGTGAAATATGTCTTGAAAATAATATGATATTGGGTTATTTTACAGAAAATTGATTGATTTTGGTCTTTTCCATCCATTCCTTCCGTTGTGAGGGTTCAAGATGAACGATTTCAGATGACATAGACCCACTACCGTCAAAAATGGTTGTGGGTTTTTTATTGACATTTGAGGATGATGATTTTATGACCCTTCCAAAATATCTTTACCATTATACATCTCAAAAAGGTCTTCTTGGTATTTTAGAAAGTAAGAAATTGTGGATGACCAATATCTTTTATCTGAATGATTCAAGTGAGTTTGTATATACAATAAACTTAGTAAAGGATGAATTGAAAATCCGTATAGAACAATTAGAGAAACAAGGATTACCTCTTCTACCTAGAGAAGGAAACTTACTTGATAAATGTAATAGGTATAAACGAACTGAGGGGGTGTTAGATATATTTTTAGAGGAAATGGCGACTGAAAGTTATGTATTTTCACTTTCAACGGAAGGTGATGACCTAAATCAATGGAGGGGATATTGTCCGAAGGAAGGTGGATTCAGTATTCAATTTGATTACGAAATAATGTTGTCTATTATTGACAACATGAAAGATAGAAATAATATAGATATAAAGAAATGTGAATATGGTGAAAAAAGAAAACTAGAATTAGTAAAATCGTTATTAGATATCCTTTGTGATGATAAAAGATTCTTTTATAAAGAATTAGTAGATGTTTCTTCTTATATCAAACATGAATCTTTTGAAAAGGAACAAGAATATCGTATTATATATCATAATAACCCTAAAATAATTGAATATCGTGAGGGAAATTACTCAATCATACCCTATACTGTAATATCACCTCTTGATAATTATGATAAATTACCTATAAGTAAAATCTTTGTTGGACCAACACCACATCCACAATTATCAATGATGTCTGTTGATAGTCTATTGAAATCTAATGGATACGAGAATGTAAAGGTTCAAGAGTCAATAATCCCATATCGGTCATAGTAGAATAACTCCAAGAGGATTTATGAAAAATAAATTACATTATCTATTGATACTATTGACGATTATCTTTCTTTCGTTTCCATTCATCTGTTTTTCTGAATTGAAAACGGTTCAAGGTGAATACTGTGATGTATATTTGGGAGATTTGAAAAATAAGAAAGAATTGGATCAATTTAGAAAGACTGTAAAAACAAAATCAATTGAAAATGGTCTTTATAAAAATCTTCCCGACACTTTGAATGTTTTCACTCCTGATATGTGTATTAGTCATGTTATCAATAACTATCTGGAAAAAGTAGTGTTTGTTAGTCATACGGAAAAAGGTAGAAAAATATGTGATAAGGTAAAAATAACCTTAGATGGTTATTCCGCTGAAATCGGCCACCGGTTCTGATTCAAATCGGCCACCTGTTCCGACTGAAATCGGCCGGCCGTTCTGATCCAAATCGGCCACCCTGTCGGAGCGAAGCGACGCTGGTTTTTTAGTTCTTTCTCATAATGACTTTATCAGGTCAAGCCGGAATGTTTTTTTCTCATGGATCCTCCTTTCAGGTTTATTGTATGGGCGTTATGAATCAGGCGATCGAGGATGGCATCGGCGATGGTAGGGTCGCCGATATGTTCATGCCAGTTTTCGATCGGCAACTGACTGGTAATGATCGTTGATGCATTTCCGTGGCGGTCTTCAATAACCTCCAAAAGGTCTCTTCTTTCCGGATCCGTCATGGGGGCGATCCCCAGATCATCGAGGAGAAGTATATTGGTTTTGGCCAGTTTGTTCATCATTTTACCATAACTGCCATCCCCCCTGGAGACAGCCAGTTCATAGTAAAGCTTGGGACTGCGGATGTAGAAGGTCCGGTATCCTTCCCGGCAGGCCTTGTTGGCCAGAGCGCAGGCTAAAAAGGTTTTTCCCGCGCCGGTGGGACCGGTAATGATGATGTTCTGGTGATGCCGGATCCAATCACAGGAGATAAGGCGCATGATGACGGATTGATCGATCCCTCGGGGTGTTCGGTAGTCTATGTCCTCGACACAGGCATTGAGCTTCAGTTTTGCCGCTTTGAGATACCGTTGCAGGCGGCGGTCTTCTTTCCAGGTCCACTGTCGGTCGACGATGAGCCCGAAACGTTCTTCGAAGGAAAGTCTGTTGATATCCGGTTGGATCATTTGATCTTTAAATGCCTCGGCCATGCCGATGAGTTTCAAGGCGAAGAGCTTTTCGATAGTCTGTTGATTAAGCATGGTCAGCCCCCTTTTCTGCCTGTGCGTTGCCGGCAGACTGGCGCTGATAATAATCTTTCCCCCGGATGTTATAATGGAGAACGGGTGTTGCAGAATCGGCAGCCGGGGGGAGAGGCTGATTGTCGAGGCTTTTCTCCAGAATTGATTTTACATGTTTATAGGAACAGGCATTCAGAGAAAGCGCACGAGCGCAGGCGGCTTCGAGACGTTCGACCGAGTAATGTTTGGCCAGTCTCATGACCCCCAGGCAGGAGCGGAACCCCTGTTCAGGATGACGCCTGCTTTCGAGAATCAGGGAGACCAGCGCTTCGGTACGGGGGCCGTTTTTGCCGGCCCAGGCGATGATTCTGGAGGGCGTCCATTCCAGATATTTCTGGTGAGACTTGGGCATATGTTCCGGTAAGGTCGTAGGCTTCCATTTTTCGTAACTCCGCGCATGACTGGCAACCCGTTTGCTTTTGAACAGGATCTCAACCGCGGCGTCTGTCAGACGGACATCAACCCGCTCTTTGACAAGCTGATAAGGAACGCTGTAATAATGAGTATCGACCTCGACATGATAGTCGACGTTGACGGTAGCCTTCTTCCATTCGGCGTATTCATAGGCATGGAGGGGAAGCGGTTTCATCGCCGGTTTGTCGATGGTTTCAAAGAGGCTTTTTCGGGTGCCTTCCATCTTTTTAAACTCGCGGTTATTGAACTCGATAAGCTTCTCCGCTATGGCCTTGTTGAGTTCTGCCAGGCTGAAAAAGGTATGGTTTCTCAGGGCGGCTAATATCCACATTTCGGCTATTTTTACTGCCGCCTCCACCTTGGCCTTGTCCTTTGGCTTTTTGACCCGCGTGGGGATAATAACCGTGCCGTAGTGGAGGGACATGTCCAGATAAGTTGTATTGATGTCCGGTTCATAGTAACAGGGTTTGGTGACGCCCGACAATAAATTATCGGGGGTGATTATTTCCGGAACGCCGCCGAAAAAATCCAGGGCGCGAACATGGGCGCTGATCCAGGAGGGCAGGTCCTGAGAGAAACTGGCCCAGGCAAACGTATAATTACTCGCGCCCAGGGTGGCCACAAAGAGATAGGCATCCCGGGTCTTCCCTGTAACGGAATCTGTTATCGGGATGGTCTGGCCGGCATAGTCGACAAACAATTTTTCCCCGGCCCGATATGTCTGCCGGAGGCATACGTCACGTTTGTCGGCCCACTGGTGATAGCGTTTGCAGAACTGGCTGTACTGATATCCGTCAGGGTTGGCTTGCTTATATTCATACCAGAGAAGTTGAAGGGTAACGCTCTTCTTCCTCAGTTGCTGGTGAATGCCATCCATAGGAGGCATAAGCCGTTTATCGGCGTCTATATGCACAACTGGAGGAAACAACATATGTTCCACGGCAGCCTCGTCAAGATCATCCGGCAAGGGCCAGGTAAGCCCCCTTTGTTCAGCTCGATCCAGATAATCTTTGACGGTGCTCCGGGCGACGTCACAACTTTTGGCAATCTGACGTGCGGAGAAACCTTTCTCCCATTTCAGTCTCAATACTTCTTTTATTTTGCGCATGGATAATCTCCTGTTGGCCATTACAAGTCTCCTTTTTTTTCAGGAGCTTTAACGGCTTTGGGTTTAATTATCCAGCGTCACTTCACCCTTCAAAGGGGTGGCCGATTTGGATCGGAATGCCTGGCCGATTTGCTTCGGAATCAGTGGCCGATTTGGAACGGAATCAGTGGCCGGTTTGGTGCGGAATCTCCATTAGACCCAGAGGTAATAAATAAATATCTTAGTCAAGATATTTGTGTTGTTCAGTACGAGAGGGATTGGGGTCATGAAATTGATAATGTCTTGACAAAGAAAAGTGATAAGATAAATATAGGTCTAATAATAGAGATAAAAATAAAGGATATAGAAGGAAATAAAAGAGAACAATTGGAGAATGAAGAGGAACAACATTTTTTTTATATGATAGAAATCAAAAGAGACAAATATAAATTAGTTGATAGAAGACACTTGAAAAACATTTTAGAAGAACAAAAATTTTCAATGACTGGTCTTACAGACAGTGAAACTGTCAAATTGGGGAAACTTCTCAATCTGGATATAATTGTTCTCAGATTGATTTATGAAAATAGTAAGGTGACAAAAGTATTGAGGGTTGATACCGGGGAGGTTTTATTATTCAAGACCTATCAAACAGAAAAGGAAGAGGGATGGGTTTATTATGGAAAATCAGAGTATGGTGAGTTTTATTATAGAAATAATACTACTATAAATGTAAGTCCTAAGATTATCAGAGTATGGGATAAGTATAAGTATTCAAAAATCGGAAGAGATGAATACATCCGAATTATAAAAGACAGTGGATTACCAACGGATAGTTATGGTAAAATAGATTATGTGATAAATCTTTATGAATTAGATTGTGTGAATAATACGAGAAAATTGATGAAGAATGTAGAATATAATAATGAAGGGAATATATTACAGGACTTTGATGTCCCACATCCCAAGATAGTACAAATCATACCTGGTGAAATGGTTGAGTTATTACTAAAAACAGTATGTAAGTAATAATTTATCTGTCATATTTTGTTCATCAAAATCCCATTGACTTCTTTATCCTCAATTCCAAGGTATCTGAGGGTAACAGATGTACTGTAATAATTGAACACAAAGTCTTTGCCCGCTCTAACGCTGGTTACAAGCGGCATTCCTCACTTCAATTCCAAACTGAAAGTTACTGCTTTGTAGGTGGAGGCGTTTCGGCAACATCTCCGTTTTTCTGGAGGACGCTCACGCTGGCTACGGAAAGAAAGCTGCTACACAAACACTTCTCCTGGCACCAAACACGACTTCAATAAACGAACCTGTTATTTCGATTGTGAAATTATACACGAGTGCAGGTGGAGTCATGATTCTGATCGCGGCTCGCGTCCTACAACGCCGGCTCACTTGCCATCGTTATGACGACTATACGTGCGACGACGACAGGGACAGGATGCGGACAGTAGACGGGTTCCTAAAACGGGATGTGCTATAGACTGTCTGCAATTTCCTTGATCAATTCCGGCAGATTGGGGATACTGAAACTCATAAGAGGGGCGGGAATGCGGTGATGTTTCATACCCGGATGGACATGCTTGTGATGAGGATGGGTGCTCTTTAAATTCTGCTCATCCGGATGAGGTTGCGAATCGTACCAGTACAGCTTGTCACTCCCTTTCCAGACCTCATAACCGTACGAGTCGATCACCGCTGGCTGACGGTCATATATGATCCGTTCGCGGACGACAAGCCGGACATCACTGTCGAAGTGCAATTCACCCGCCACCCTGGCCAGCGAGCTTCCCCTGCGCACAAACGTTAACGTGGAGCGTCGAACAGAGGGAAATCGCTCTTTTATCGCGTATATGAACAGCTCGTAATCATCTGCCGTGCGTAAGGGATTGTTCATAAAGCCACGCGGATGAGACCGGTGATGCTTGGCGCCTGCCGCTGAACCTGATCGAGTTCATCGCGATAATCGGACTGACGTGTCAGCCACGTCTTGTAAACACTGGCCCATTCACCAAAGTCCAAGACCCATCTTTCATCTTCCGGTTCTTCACCATTGTGGTAGGCGGCGTAAAATGTTTCCGAACGGATCCCGTATTTGCGTTCAAAAGAGAGCATTTCCTCTTCCAGCGCATGAATATCCGATAAGATTTCCTGCAGTTTCACGGCTCACCTCCTTGAGCGCAACCTGATAACAATATTCATGTTTAATCCCAGCCTTTTGTTTTAATTATATAGTATTTTCAAAACTATGCAAGCAGCAAGTGGCGAAAAAATTCTGATTTATTCACCGCAGGAGGCAGTGAAGGACCGAATAACGGATCATCAGACCGATGGTCATTGACACACCCCCCCTTGTTCTGCTACAAAAAAGCCGCTGCTCATATCGCAGGAACCGCCAAGAGACAGAAAAACGGCCGCCGGAACCGATTTCCCGGCAACAAGAGAACTGGAGGGCGATTGGCCAAAAAAAAAGAAAGCGATTCGCGCGCGAGGGCGCTCCTGTGCGTCAACGCCTCGCTGGAAAAAAAGGCGAAGGAGCTCGTCATCCTCAATGTCAGCGAGATTTCCTCCTTTGCCGACTACTTCATCCTCTGCAGCGGAACGTCCGACCGCCAGGTCCGGGCGATCGCCGACGCGATCCAGGAGAATCTAAAAAAGGCCGGGATGCGGCCGCTGGGCGTCGAGGGAGAGGCCGGAGGAAAGTGGATCCTTCTCGACTACGACGACGTCATCATCCACGTCTTTCTCGAATCGGTCCGGACCTTCTATGACCTGGAACGGCTCTGGTCGGAGACGCCCCGGATGGCCGTACCCGACGAAACGGCTTCTTTGAAGGCTCTGGCGGAGGGGATGTAACCTTGAAAGAGATCCTGACCGGGATCGCCGACCTCATTTTTCCGCCCCGCTGCATCACCTGTGAAGAACTTCTGGAGCAGCACGGTCCCCTCCCCTTCTGTCCGCGCTGCATGGCGGGTATCCGTTTCATCGGCTCCCCCCTCTGCCCCCGCTGCGGAACCCCTTTTCCCGCCGCGGAAGGGGAAGACCACCTTTGCGGGGAGTGTCTCATCACGGAAAGACCCTATGCGGTCGCACGATCGGTCGGACGATACGAGGAAACGCTGCTGACGGCCATCCATCGGTTCAAGTACCGGGGGAAGACCGGGATCGGCGATCTGCTGAGCAGAATCATGGCCGATTTTGCTGGCAAAACATGGGAGATGAAGGTCTTCGAGCGGATCCTGCCGGTTCCGCTGCACCGGAGACGGCTGCGGGAACGGGGCTTTAACCAGGCGGTGATCCTGGCCCGCGGGCTCTCCACGCGGTTCAACATACCGCTCGATTTCACATTGCTCCGGCGGGATCTCTTCACACCGCCGCAGGTCGGCCTGGACAGAAAAGAGCGGTCGGCAAACGTTCAAGGCGCATTTACCGTAACGCATCCGGAACGGATCGTCGGCCGGCGGCTCCTCCTCGTGGATGACGTCTACACCACCGGAAGCACGCTGACCGAATGCGCCCGCGTTCTGATCCGGGCGAAGGCGGAAGCCGTGGCTGTTTTAACGATGGCCCGGGCGGTTTACGATCACGACCGGCCACCCGAGCCTGCACCGACTTTCCTCGAATAAGATTACTTGGGGACAGATTTCAAATCTGTCCCCACTGGAGGAGAACACGGGATGAAGAAGATTCTAAGCTGGGAAGCATTGAAGGTCGAGGTGGAACGCCGCCGGCGACAAGGGGAGAAGATCGCCTTCACGAACGGCTGTTTCGACATTCTGCACGTGGGACACGTCCGGTATCTGCGGGAAGCGAGGAAGAGGGGGGATCTGCTGATCCTTGCCCTCAACAGCGACGTTTCCGCCCGGGCGATCAAGGGGGAAAGGCGGCCGCTGCTCCCCGAGCAGGAGCGGGCCGAGATCGTCGCATCGCTGGAAACCGTTGATTATGTTACCCTCTTTAACGAAACAACGCCGCTCAGGCTCATCGAATACCTGCGGCCGGATGTTCTTGTCAAGGGAGGGGACTGGAAGGAGGAGGCCGTCGTGGGACGGGACGCCGTCCGGTCCTGGGGTGGAGAGGTGGTCCTCGTTCCCGTGGTCGAAGGGGCATCCACGACGAACATCGTAGAGAAGGTCCTCCGCGTCTATGGGCAGCCATGAAACGCCCCTTATTTTTTTCTTTACAAATTCCCCGCGATCATGTAAGAGCATCATCCCAATTCAATCATCAGGAGATAGAGGAGCAACGTGCTGAAAACGACCATGAAACCTGAAAAGGTGGAGTTCTTCCGCCGGATGTTGACCCGGAAGATCAACGACCTTCTGGATGAGGCGGGGAAGACCGTCTCGGAGATGACATACGGTGTGAAGGAGAACTACCCCGACCCCAACGACCGCGCCTCGCTCGAATCGGACCGGAATTTTGAGCTCCGGATCCGGGACCGGGAGAGAAAGTTGATTATCAAGATGCAGGAGGCCCTCAAGCGGATGGATGACGGCGTTTTCGGGATCTGCGAGGTCTGCACCGGCCTGATTTCCGAAAAAAGGCTGATGGCAAGGCCGGTGACCACCCTCTGCATCGACTGCAAGATGAAGCAGGAGAAGATGGAAAAGCTCAAGGGGGAATAAACTTCCATCCCAATGCAACCCCGCGCGGCCACGCGGCCGCTTTCCGATCCCCCCTCGTTCCCCCTGTGTCCCGGCGGGACGGATGGGGATTTTTTTTGACGCCTGCCCATGGGGTCGGCATCTTTTTTCAGGACCGGCCGTATGTTTGTCAGGGTTGCCATTCCAATCCCCTCCACGAAGAGCTTCACCTATGCCGTCCCCGAGACGTTCGTCCCGGTCGCGGCCGTGGGAAAGCGGGTCGTTGTCCCCTTCGGGAGGAAGCGCATGACCGGCTGGATCATCGAGATCCGGACCGAGGCGGCCTGCGATCAGACCGTCAAGGAGATCCTGGACCTTCCCGACCCCGAACCCCTCTTCGGTTCGGAGGATCTTGCCTTGTACGAGTGGGTCTCCCGTTACTACCTTCACCCACTGGGGAGGGTTCTGGCAGAGATTCTCCCCGGAGGAATTGCGGTCCGGCCGAAGCGTGAGAAATGGATCTGCATCCAGGCAGAGATCCCCGTCGGAATCAAACTCACCCCAAAGCAGTCGGCCCTCGTCACCCTCCTCCGGGAGAAGGGAGACCTGCCGTTCTCCGGCCTTGAAAACCGCTTCCGGGAGGCCGCTTTTCTCCGGACCCTGGAGGCAAAAGGCATCGTCCGCCTCCGCGAGAAGGAGTTCTTCCGGGGAGCGGGTCCCGCAGCGGAGATCGGGAGGAACGGAAACGATATCATTCTGAACGGGGCGCAGGCCGAAGCGCTCGACGAGATCCGGGCGCGCCTCGACTCGGGACGCTTCTCTCCCTCTCTCCTCCACGGCGTGACGGGAAGCGGCAAAACCGAGGTCTATCTGCGGGCCGTCGATGAGGTCCTCCGGAACGGCGGCGGCGCGATCTACCTCGTTCCGGAGATCGCGCTTACGGCGCAACTTCTCTCCCGCGTCCAAAGCCGGTTTCCGGAGCGGGAGATCGCCGTCATCCACAGCGGCATCGCCCGGAGCGCGCGGTACGATCAGTGGAAGCGGATCCGCAGCGGAGGGATCAACCTGGTCGTCGGCGCCCGGTCGGCCCTCTTCGCGCCGGTCCGGAACCTCCGGTTGATCGTTGTGGACGAGGAGCACGACCCCTCCTACAAGCAGGACGACCGGCTGCGTTACAACGCCCGGGATCTCGCCCTGGTCCGGGGAAAGGCCGCGGGGGCTTTGGTGATCCTCGGCTCCGCGACGCCGGGGATCCAGACCTTTTTCCAGGCGAAGAGCGGCGCTTACCGACTTTTGAGGCTTCCATTCCGGGTGGACGACCGGCCCCTCCCCCATGTTGAAGTGGTCGACATGAAGACGGAAAGGGACGAACAGGGAAGGACGCCGCTCCTCTCCCGTGCGTTGATTGCGGCGCTCGGGGAGACCCTGGCCCAGCGGAAGCAAACGCTGCTGTTCCTCAACCGGCGCGGATTCCACACCTTCCTCTTCTGCCCGGACTGCGGCCACGTCTTCACCTGCCCCTCCTGCGACCTGTCGCTGACGCACCACGCCGCCATGGGGGTCCTGAAATGTCATCATTGCGATTTCACCTCAAAACCACCGACGATTTGTCCCGCCTGTCGGGGAAACCATGTCCGGAGCCAGGGGGCGGGAACCGAACGGGTCGAGGAAGAGGTCCGAAAATTCTTCCCGGAGGCGCGGATCGCCCGGATGGACAGCGACACAACCTCCCGGAAGGGGGAGACGGAAAGGATCCTCCGGGGTCTCGACCGGAGGGAAATCGATATCCTCGTCGGCACACAGATGATCACCAAGGGACACGATTTCCCGGAGATCACGCTGGTAGGCGTCCTCGCCGCCGACGCCTCCATGAACATCCCGGATTTCCGGGCCGCCGAGCGGACCTTCCAGCTCCTGACGCAGGTGTCCGGACGGGGCGGCCGGGGCGATCAGCCGGGACGGGTCGTCATCCAGACCTTTAACCCCAATCATTATGCGATCCGCCGGGCGCAGGAACACGACTATGCCGGGTTTTACGAAGATGAGCTGCCGCTGCGCCGGGAACTCGGCTACCCGCCTTTCTCCCGCCTCATCGGCCTCCATTTCTCCAGCCTGAAAAAGGAGGAAGGGAAAAAGGCTGTCGCGGAAATCGGGAAGAGGGCCCGGGAGATGGCCGGGATCATAGCCGGCGGAAAGGCGGATGTGATCGGACCCGCCGAATCTCCGCTCGCCCGGCTCCGGGGACGGTACCGCTGGCAGATGCTGCTCCGGGGGAAAGAGAGCCGCCCCCTCCATCTTCTGGCGGAGAAGCTCATGGAGGGAGCGGAACGCAGCGGCCTGGAGATCCGGGTAGATGTGGATCCGGTCCATTTCATGTAGGAGGTGATCACGATGTCGAAACCACGCATCCTCTTCATGGGAACACCCGCTTTCGCCGTTCCGGCGCTCCAGGGTCTGGTACGGTGCGGCTACCCCGTCATCGGCGTCGTGACGCAGCCCGACCGGCCGCAGGGACGGGGCCGGGCAACGGCGCCGCCCCCCGTCAAGATCCTGGCCGAAAACCTGAACCTTCCACTCCTCCAGCCGGAGAAGGTCCGGGAACCGCTCTTTCTCGATACCTTCCGGAGGCTCGCGCCGGATCTCGTCATCGTCGCCGCCTTCGGCCGGATTCTCCCCGGGGAGGTCATTCACGCCCCGCGGGAGGGGTGCATCAACATCCACCCTTCGCTGCTCCCGAAGTACCGGGGGGCGGCGCCGATCAACTGGGCCCTCATCCGCGGCGAGCAGACGACCGGCGTCACGATCATGCGGATGGACGAGGGGGTGGACTCCGGCGCGATTCTGCTCCAGGAAGAGACGCCGATCGGACCGGAGGAGACCTTCGGGGAACTCCACGACCGTCTGGCAATCCTGGGGGCAGAAATGCTCATCAAAACCCTCGAAATGTTGGCGGCCGGAACGGTCCGGCCGCAGCCGCAGGACCACAACCTGGCCACCCTTGCCCCCCGTCTGGACCGGGATGCCGGTCTGATCCGCTGGGACAACGATTGCCGGACGATCGTCTCGCTCATCCGGGGACTCTCTCCCGTCCCCTGCGCCTACACTTTTCTGGATGTGAAAAAGCTCAAGGTTTTCACAGCCGCGGCGGAACCGGCCACCATTGCGGAGGCGCCGGGAACCATCGCCGGGAAGACGCCCGGCGCCGTTCGCGTCACAGCGGGGAATGGTTATGTGCTCCTGAAAGAGGTGCAATTAGAGGGAAAGAAGCGGATGGCCGTCCGCGACTTCCTCCGCGGCTGCCGTGTTGTCCCCGGGCAGACTCTGGGTTTAGATGAAAATGCCCCCTCCCTGTATCCCTCCCCGCGACGGGGGAGGGAAGGATAGAGGTGTTTTTCATCCCGGTATCCCTCCCCGCGACGGGGGAGGGAGGGATAGAGGTGATTTTCATCC
>JAURXV010000109.1 GCA_030654195.1 Syntrophales bacterium
ATGAGCAGCGGGAGCGATCCGTCCGCCTTCTGGATCGTCTCGTAGGCGATAGCGATGGATTTGGTTTCGATCATCGCCTTCGTCAGCGTCTCATTCGCGGCCAGATGGAAATAGGTGAAGACGATCTGATCCTTGCGGATCAATTTGTACTCGGAAGGCATCGGTTCTTTCACATGCATGACCATGTCGGAACGTTCGTAGATCTCCTTTGCGGTCCTGACGATCTCGGCGCCGGCGGCGGCGTAGGCCTTGTCCTCGAAACCGCTGCCCGAACCCGCGCCCTTTTCAACGAGGAGCGTGTGGCCATGGTCCTTCAGCACCTCGACGCCGGCCGGCGTCATGGATACGCGGTTTTCCTCAATCTTGATCTCTTTCAAAATCCCTGCAATCATCTCATCCTCCCGCAATGTGATAGGGTCTGTTCAGAAATTTCCATAGTGATCATATGATCCTATCTATACCTTCCGTAATATAAGTCAAACGAATAATAATCATATAATTGATAACAATCGGTTATTTATAAGGCGGGGCGGAATTGCGTTTCAGAAAGCGGCAGGTCCGGTCGGAAGGGCGAGAGAGGCGACGGATAGGGCGAAAACAGTACCGATCAGATGACTTCGGCAAACAGGTCATAATCGTCGGCGGCGGTAATCCGGCAGGCGACGATCTGTCCCACCTCCGGATCCCCTCCCCGAAGATGGGTCGCCCCGTCGATCTCGGGGGCCTGGCGGCGACACCTTCCGATGCGGGTGAACCCGTCCAGTTCGCCTGGCCCCTCGACGAGGATCTCCTGTCGCGTGCCGATCAGCGCGCTGTTGATCTCCCGGGAGATCAACGCCTGTTCCTCCATTACGAGGCCGCGGCGCCGTTCCTTTTCCCTTTCGGAGATCCGCGAAGGCAGGGCCGCGGCCTCCGTCCCCTCCTCCCGGGAGTAGGGAAAGACCCCGAGATGGTCAAAGCGGGTCTCCCGGACGAAAGAGAGGAGCTTCCCGAACCGGCGGGGAGTCTCCCCCGGAAAGCCGACGATCAGCGAGGTCCGCAGGGCGACATCGGGAATGACCTCACGGGCGTGCGCGATGACCTTGCGGATCAGCGCGTTGTCCCCCCGCCGGTGCATCGCGGTGAGGATCGCATCATCGCTGTGCTGGATGGGGATATCCAGGTAGCGGCAGACCTTCTCTTCCTCGGCAATCGTCCGGAGGAGTTCCTCCGTCAGACGGGCGGGGTAGGTGTAGAGGAGGCGGATCCAGGAAAGCCCGTCGATGGCGGCCAGCTCCCGGAGGAGCCGGCTCAGGGTCGGTTTGCCCTTCCGGTCGAGGCCGTAGGCCGTCGTATCCTGGGCGGTGACGATCAGTTCGCGGACCCCCCTTGCGGCCAGATCTTCCGCCTCGCTGAGGATGTCGTCGATGGTTCGGCTCCGGGCCTTGCCTCGGATGGAGGGGATCACGCAGTAGGAGCAGCGGTTGGAACAGCCGTCGGCGATCTTGATGTAGGCGCTGTGAGCCGGGGATGAGATCAGCCGTCTGTGGCCGGCGTTCATCAGGAAGGTCGGTCGGCCGATGACGGAGCGTCTCCGACGGTCGGTTTTGGGGAGAGTCAGCAGTCGGTCCAGATGTCGGCCGATATGGGGCGTCTCGGCCGTGCCGAGGAAGAGATCGACCTCCGGCAGCGCCTCTTCCAGTTCCTTCCCGTAGCGCTGCGGGAGACAGCCGGTGACGACCAGGTGCGAGCAGGGGCCCTTTCTCCCCGCCTTCCAGGCAGCCGCCCGGAGGATCTCTGCGATCGCCTCCTCCCGGGCGGGGAGGATAAAGGCGCAGGTGTTGATCAGGATGACGGAGGCCTCCTCCGGCCGGTCCGTCAGCAGATAGCCTGATTCGGCAAGGATGCCCCCCATGACCTCGGAATCGACCTGATTTTTGGGACAGCCGAGGCTGATGATGTGGACATTTTTTGCAGCCATGTGGGGGATATTCTTTCTGTCCATGAAGCCCCGGGCAGTCGCCCAGACGAGGCTTTGATATCAATGGGGGATCTTCCGCGCAAGGACCTTCCTCGGCTTGGCGCCGTCCGAGGGGCCGACAACGCCCTCCGCCTCCATCCGTTCGATGATCCGGGCCGCCCGGTTGTACCCGATCTTCATGTACCGCTGCACGAGCGAGATCGAAGCTTGTCCCAGATCGGTCACGAGCTCGACCGCCTCGTCGTATTTCTCGTCAAAATCCCCGTCCGGTTTCTCCCCCTCGATTGCCCCGGGTCCGAACTCCGCGATCGACTCATCGTAGGCGGGTTTCCCCTGCTTTTTCACGAAATCGACGATCCGTTCGATCTCCTGATCCGAGACGTACGGGCCGTGGATCCGTGTCAGCCGGGAGCTGCCGGGGGGGATGAAGAGCATGTCCCCGTCCCCGAGGAGCTTGTCCGCGCCGAGCTGGTCGAGGATGGTCCGCGAGTCCACCTTGGAGGAGACCTTGAACGAGATCCGGGTGGGGAAGTTAGCCTTGATGATCCCCGTGATGACGTCCACGGATGGGCGCTGGGTCGCCAGGATCAGGTGGATCCCGGCGGCCCTGGCCATCTGGGCGAGGCGGGTCAGCGACTCCTCCACATTCCGCTGGGCGACCATCATCAGATCCGCGAGCTCGTCGATGATGACGACGATGTAGGGGAGTCGATCGGGAAGCGGTTCGTTCTTCCGGAATGCCTTTTCCGCCGCTTTTCTCACCGGGCTCGCACCCGGAACGGCCTCCATCGTTTCTTCCGCCTCTTCCCAGCCGGCCCTTCCGGTTTCGGGGGGCGGCGGGGGGGCCGGTGCAAGCGCCTTTCCGGCGCGCAACTGGTTGTACGCCTCGATGCTCTTCACCCCCATTTCACAGATGATCCGGTAGCGGCGCTCCATTTCCTCGACAGCCCAGCGGAGGACAAGGGAGGCCTTCTTCGGATCGACGACAACCGGATGGAGGAGGTGGGGTATCCCTTCATAGCCCGACAGTTCCAGCCGCTTGGGGTCGATCATGATGAATTTGACCTCGTCCGGCGGCGCCTTGAAGAGGATGCTGCAGATCATCGCGTTCAGGGAGACGCTCTTGCCGGAGCCGGTCGTCCCGGCGATCAGCAGGTGGGGCATGCGGATCAGGTCGGTGATCACGGGGGCGCCCACGATGTCTTCGCCGAGAGCGATGGGGAGACGATAGGGCGATTCCCGGAAGGTGGCATGGTCGAGAACGTCCCGCAGACTGACCGGCTCCCGTTCCTGGTTGGGGATCTCGATGCCGATCGCCCCTCTGCCCGGGATGGGGGCGATGATCCGGATGCTCGGGGCGCGCAGCGCCAGAGCCAGGTCATCGGAGAGATTCGTGATCTTGTTGATCTTGACGCCCGGGGCGGGTTCGAGCTCATACATGGTGATCACCGGGCCGGGTTTTACCTCCACCACCTTCCCGTCGACGCCGAAGTCGGAGAGCTTTTTCTCGAGGATGCGGGAGTTGGCGATCAAGGTTTCCCGTTTGATCCTCGTATCCTTCCTCTCCACATGGTCAAGGAGGGTCAGCGGTGGCAGCTTGAACTTGCCGTTCAATCGGCTTGCAAAATCGAAATGGGTCTGCTCCGCCTTTGCCAACTTTTCCTTGAGGGTTTCCCGCTTCGTCTCCTCGATGATCGGAACGGTCGCCGCAGCAGGTCTGCAGGCGGTGGGCGCTTCGCGTTTCCTTCCGAACCTCTCCCGGCAGCGGTCAAACAAGGATCCGGCCGTTCGTGCGGTTGCCCCGGCGGCGGCGGCCGATTTTCCGGCAAAGGAAACGACGGAAAAATCGAACAGGATCATCAGCGCGACAATCAAAATCAGGCCGAGCACGATCAGGGACCCGGCCAGACGCAGGTAGGCGTTGAGAAACCTCGCCGTGACCGTTCCCAGTAACCCGCCTGCTTGCAGCGGAATGCCGTAGATCTCGATATCCCCGATCAGCAGCGCAATCATCCCGGAGGCGGCAAAGACCAAGCCGGTCGTCCCTGCCGCAGCAGCGGCGCCGATTCGGAATTGGGGGTCGCGGAAATACCGGAGGGCGGCGACCAGCAGCAGGACCGGCAGCCAGATGATACCCACCCCCATGAACCAGATCAGCGTGTCGGCGGTAAACGATCCGACGGAGCCGGTCAGGTTATGGATGGAAACGCTCTCCGGACCGTAATAATGCCTCAGGGAGGGGTCGAGGGGATGGTAGGAGAGAAGGGCGAGAAGTAGAAAAACGGCGAGGGCCAGGCAACTCAACCCGGCGATTTCCGCGGCCCGTTTCTGGGAAGGCGATTTCTCATTCATTTTTCACACGAACGGTTCTTGGTCTTGTTATCCCATCCCCCGGATGATCAGGGTGGCGGCGCCGACAAACCAGCAGTAGTATGCAAAAAGGCTGAGGCCTGTTTTATTGATGATCGCAAAGAGGAGTTTCAGGGAGAGAAACCCCGTTACTGCTGCCGCGAGGAAGCCGGCGCCCAGGGCGGGCAGGTCGCTCGCGGGAAGCCGCAGCAGGTCGGCCGATTTCAGGATGACGGCGCCGCTGATCGCCGGAATGGAGAGCAGAAAGGAAAACGTTGCCGACGTCTTCCGCTCCAGTCCCCGGAAGATCCCGAAGGTGATCGTGGAACCCGAACGGGAGATCCCCGGGATGAGGGCGACGGCCTGAACGAGGCCGAGGACGATCCCGTCCGTCAGGTTCATCTCCCCCTTCCGTCTTTGGTTCGTTTTCACCCGGTCCGACAGAAAAAGCAGAATACCCGTGATCAAAAGCATGAAGGCCGTCGTCTCCACCGATTCGAAAAGGCGCTCGATCCGGTCCTTGAAGAGAATGCCGATCACGCCCGTCAGGAACGTGGCGATCGCGAGCCACAGGACCATCCTGCGGTTGGCGGCTTTCTCGCCGGTATCGGCCCCCGGCGCGTTTTCCACCGGCCCTTTGCCGGGCAACAGCGAGGCGAGGAGTTCCCCGATCTCCCGTCTCAGGAAG
>JAURXV010000113.1 GCA_030654195.1 Syntrophales bacterium
CTTCCTCGATAAGGAGCGTCACAGACATAATATACCCGACTTCAAAACAAAGTTGCAATTTTGGTTATCTGGGTATATTATTGAATTCTGGTTGAAAGGTGGTATTTTCGGGTGATGATCGGGGGTATTTTCTTCTTCCTGTAATTCTCAAATCGAAATCTTTTGAAGGTGTTGCAGAGTATAACTCATAATCGTCAAACCAGAATCGACAGAAGATGGCTAACGGCGACATCCCGCTGTGTCTTATGACGCATGGGCCGCTTCAAGTCCACCAGATATCGGACATTCCTCCCCTCGCGTATTTTGCTGATGTAGCCGCCTTTTTCCAAATCGTTGATGATCAGTCGGACGCTGCGTTCCGTGATACCAACCTCCTGAGCAATCTCCCGGGCTGTGACCCGAGGATATTTGGCCAGCAGCGATAGAACCGCCGCATGGTTTGTGATAAAGGTCCACGGCTTTTCGTACTCACCGTGACGACTGATTTTTTAAGGTCAAGATTGATCATAGTACAAGACATTTACAAGACATTTTTTACTTGACAAACAATCTATTTAGGGATCAATATATGAAAAATGTTTCATGAAATATATTTCTTTGTGTTTTATGTATAGCTGAACATCAGTCATTCTGCAATCAATTTATGAGGCAATCCTCATAACGATGCGGAGCATGAAGAACCGATGAGATTCTTTCGATCAATATGGTTACAAAGAATTTTGCCTTTCCTTTTGCTGGCCTTGCTGAGCGCAAGTCCCTTTGGTTTTATTGCCCAGCCAGAGAATGGGAAAAGCGAACTCATCATCCATTCCCCGCATTTCCTTGCCGAACTCTGCGGCTCCCTCCAGAAGATTCAGATCAATTATGGTCTTGATATCGTCCACGTTTCGGCAGTAACGCTTTACACAAAGATCATTTCAGAAAGCTACATTCCGGGAACATCCTTTAATCCTGTTTACGAAGATCTTCTCACCAATCCCAGTCGGGGTCCCCCTCGCCTCATCACCATTCTGTAAAAAACCATTGGACAAAGCTGGAGTAACGTAACGCTCCCGGAATCTTCCCTTCCCAACCGGATCTCTCGGGCAGGTGGCTCGCAGGTTGTAGTCTGGGATGGGGATATTTAGCAGAGGAACCTCTTTTTATTGATACATGTCAATAAATAATAATTCGAAAAAGGAGTTAATCATGAATAACCTTTTCAAATTAATAGTCATTTTATTTGTTCTTCCTCTATTGGCCTTACCACTGACTGGGTGCGACACCCCCCCTTGGGAGCGTGGGATGGTTCTAAATCTGAAGGTCGACACGCCTAAGGATGGCACAACCGTTAATACGCCTACGGTAATGGTAAGCGGCCGCGTGAGTGGAACCGAAAGTGCAGGGGCAAAGGTAAGTATTAATGGCGCAGACGCGCCTGTAACGGACGGCAAGTACTCCACCAATGTCACGCTGACCGAGGGCAAAAATGTCATTACTATTGTCGCTACAGGTGGTCAGGCCAAACTAAGCGAGACAGTGACTGTCACCTATGTCCCGGCTAAACAGTAGACTGGCACATTTGACCATGAACATACGATTAAGGGATTATCTCTGAAGGACAATATCAGGGGGGATAAATCAATGAACTTGATGTTTTGGAAAAGTGAGGGTCAGACCAAGAGGCTTCCGGGTCCAAAAGAACCTCCCCAACAAGTTGTCAGCTATCTGGTGACAAATGCAAAAATGTCTCCCGATCTGGTCTGGCGTCTGAAAGCAGTGACTATTCCCCGGTCAGATGAGAAAGATGTGATCGACATCCGGGTATACGACAGTAACGTTACGGAGCGCAATGGCGTCAAGGTGATAAACTATCATTCCTTAAATGATCATTCTGCCCTCGTAATTTTCGATGGCTGGTACAACAAAGTAACCCATGCTGTCGATAAAAAGAAATTATAACAGCATCCAGAAACAACTCGAAGGACAGGAGAAAGATATGGCAGAGAGGGAATTATGGGATCGAAAACGATGTTATGGGTTGGCGTAGTTATCGTTATAGCGATTTTATATTTTATCGTGTTTCGGAGTTAAACGGAGCCGGAGATAAGACAAAAGGTCCGAGAACTGTTTCCGATCCTTAAAATCATTTGATAAGGAGGATATCCATGGCACGGAGGTCGCGGCTCACCCGTGACGTTACTGTCTTTCGATCCGTAATCCTCAGTTATTATGAATACCCGCCACTAAACAGTTGTAGGATGAAATAACTGACACACGTCTTTTTGGTTAAACACTACGGGTTGAACTCTGCTACAAAATCAAACCGACCGCCCTTGTTGACTTCAATAAATAATCAACAACATATCAACATGATAGAGTTTATTTATAAGTAGGCAAATGAGAGCCCTGGAATCCGATCAATACACCTGGCAACGACTGCGGGCTTATGCTGGTCAGTAGGGATTGAAGCCCAAAACCGGCGCAATGGCGATCCGAAAAGCATACCTCTGGTACAAATGGATTTGACAGTTTGTCATGACGCCTACCCCGTTCCGGATGGGAAACCGAAGATCCGGAAGGATGAGGAAAGGGGAAATGCGGGGACCCCGCCCCCAGTTGCCAAATTCATCATTGAGATACAAGGGCGCTTCTCCTATACTCCCTACCCGAAAATGGAAGTTCTTATCAAACCTTCGTTCAGGTTTATGATGAGCATTTCTCACGACAGTATGGGTTCTGGCGCCCTTATGCCGAGCAGGTGATCCGCCACTATCTCGATTGCGACCATCTCCACAGTGGCTTTGCCCGACCCAATAATTTCGGTTACAGCGGTAATGCTCACTTCGATTCCAGATCGAAAGTTACGTATAGGCCGGTGCAGTCGATCGTCTCACCAGTTAGTTGATTTTTCAAAATTGATCTCAAGAATTTTATTTACCATAAAAACTTTCCACCCGTACTTGAGGTTATGCTATATTCCCAGATAAAAAGCAGGATAACGAAATCTCCAGGGGGACCGGTTATTAAAGAACACTCAAAACGGCACGGAGAGGTCTTTCCCGTGAAGAAAAGAAAACCCATCGAGAAGCCAAAGCTCCGTCAAGACTCCTGCAAAAGAGACAGGGATCCCCATTTCCTCCAAAAACTGCTCGATTCGATACCAACCCCCATTTTTTACAAGGACGCCCGGGGAGTCTATCTTGGAGGCAATCAGGCCTTCAGGGACTTTCTGGGCAGAAAAATGGAGGATGTCGTCGGAAAGACGGTCCATGACATTGCCCCCAAGGATCTCGCCGAAAGATACGAACGGGCGGATCAAGAATTGTTCCGGACAGGGGGCGTCCAGACCTATGAAAGTCCTGTGATGCATGCCGATGGCACCAGGCATTACGTGATTTTCTACAAGGCAACCTTTCTGAATCAGGACGGATCATTGGGCGGTCTGATCGGAACCCTCTTCGACATCACCGACCTCAAGGCGGTCGAGGAGCGGCTGCGCGAGAGCGAAGCGAGATACCGCCGGAACTTCGAAAGCATTCAGGACATCTACTATGAAGTGGGGCTCGATGGCGCCATTCTGGAGATATCCCCCTCAATCGAGAGATATTCTCCATTCAAACGAGCAGATCTGATTGGGCGATCAGTCTTTGAGTTTTACGCCGATAAAAAAAGAAGAACGGATTTTCTGCAGGAAATCAAGGAAAAGGGATATGTCCGCGATTTTGAGATCCAACTCAGGGACCTTCAGAGTGCTCTTTTCACCTGTTCGATCACGGCGGCAATTCTGCCTGGAGAGGGAGAGCGTCCCCCGCGGATCGTTGGTTCCATGCGGGATATCTCGGAGCGCAAAAAATCCGAGGAGACCCTGAGGCAAAGAGAAGAGGAGCTCTCCATCAAATCCCGGAATCTTGAGGAGGTGAACACGGCGTTAAAAGTGCTCCTTAAACAAAGGGATGAAGACAGAAAAGAAATGGAAGAAAATGTGCTCACCAATGTGAAAACTTCCATCCTTCCTTATATTGAAAAAGTGAAAGAGGGTCCGCTGACCCATCACCAAAGGGCTTGCCTGGAGATTCTCGAAGCGCAAATGAAAAAGATCATCTCGCCCTTCCTCCACAGGATATCCCAGGCCTGTTTCGATCTCACCCCACAGGAGATCCGGGTGGCCGATTTCGTGAAAAATGGGAACACGACCAAAGAAATCGCTGATATTCTCGGGATCTCCATCAAAACCGTCGATTACCATAGAGACAATATCCGCAAAAAACTGGGTATCAAGAACCATCATACCAACCTCAGATCCTTTTTGTTGAAACTTTCATAATCCCTGTTTTTACCCCGTATTTTCCCCGAGATCGTCCCGTATTGCGTGGCGGGGAATTCTGCCTTATCTTATAAACAAATAAAAAAATCACTCCGAAAAAGGCAAAGGAGGTTAAGAGATGAAAATACAGGAGATCAGAGAGATTGCCAGACGGTGGGATGTAAATGCAAGGATCGGACGCTCCAAGCAGGATATCATTCGGGATATCCAGATCCAAGAGGGCTATTCTCCTTGTTTTCGCACAAAAGAGGAATGTGAAAGCGATTGCCTCTGGAAAAGCGATTGCCTGACAAACGGGAAATGAAATACGACGGTCGCATGATAAAGGTGGTGACTCGATATGGTGCCGGACAGCGCGAATCATCGCGGGAAAACGGCTGTGCTCCTCATCGCCCCGGAGACGGGAAGGCTGCCGGAAGACATGTGCACCCTGGCCGGTTACATCTCAGGAAAGAGCGGGGGGCTGGGGGATGTTGTTGCCGCACTTTGCGCCGGGCTCACGGAACGGGACATCGAATGTCACCTCGCCACGATCAACCTCAAGAAACGTTTTCAGAAGGAGAACCGGATGGATAAGGCGGAATGGAGGGTGCTTCGCCATACTATGGATCCGGAGAAAATCCATCTCGTCAGTTCATCTATATTTAATGATCTTTCGAGCGCTTATGCGGGAAATCCTCTTTGCAATGCAGCGGAGTTCCAAAAAGAGATGGTCAATCATCTGATCAAAGAAATCCGGTCAAAAAACAAGGGAAGGCTGATCCTTCACAGTCACGACTGGATGGCCGGAGGCGTAATCACCGCCTATGCAAGGTCAAGAGGATGCCCCTTTCTTCATACGGTTCATAATGTCCACACGGGTTATATACCCCAAGAAATGTTCTACGGGGTTGATCTCGACGACCTCGCCAATAACCTCTATTTTACCGAGGATCGGGGGAAAAGGTGTATCGATTCCCACGCGACAGCCATCAAAAACGCCAACCTGATCAATTTCGTCGGCAAACGGTTTCTTCATGAGGTCATCGAAGGTCATTTCGCCGACAGACCGATCATTCCACCTGCCGTGAGAAATGAAGTCACGGAGAGATATTATCACGGCGCTGTTCTGACCATCATCAATGCACCCTCCCCCTTATTGTGTCCTGAGTCCTGCGACTATCTTGTAAAAAAATACGGTCCTGAAGAAGAAATCCTTGCTGCAAAACGATCAAATCTCGTTGCCTTCCAAAAACGGACCGGTCTTATCGAGGACCCTAACGCCATTCTATTTTACTGGCCGTCAAGGTTGGACCCCATGCAGAAGGGAGTCGAACTCCTTGAGGAGATTGCGCAGAGGTTCGTGATCGAGTATGGGGATGTACAGATAGCCATTGTCGGGAATGGCGTTGGGGGCGACAGGGCCCATGAAGAAATTCTTGGGCGGATTGCCTGGGCCTCCGGCGGAAAGATCACCTATCAACATTTTGAGGAAGGGCTTTCCATGTTGGGTTATGCGGCCGCGAATGATGTCTTCGGCGCTTCCCTTTATGAGCCGTGTGGGCAGATTGATCAGCTCGGAAACCTCTTTGGGGCGACGGCGACCAATAGGGACACAGGTGGGTACCATGACAAGATCAAGGAACTGAGGCTGCGAATGGACGGTACGGAGCGTGACGAGGGGAACGGGTTTCTCTTCCGGGATTATGACAGCGGTGGATTATGGTATGGCCTGGAAAAGAGCGTTCATTTCCACAGGAGGGCGCCGGAAGTCAGGGGAGAGCAGGCAAAAAGGATCATGAGGGAGGCGCGAGAGAAATACAGTATAAAAAAGATGATTGATGAGTACATCGGGGTCTATGAGAAATTAAACGGGGGGAGGCCGCTGTCCTAAAAACAGTATCAAGCATGCGCACAAAACTTTCTTTCATGATGGGAAAAATGGAAAATCAAAAGGAGGTCTTAATGTTTCAACCCAGAAAAATACTTGTACCGACGGATTTCTCGGAAGACTCGGATCTGGCCTTTCGAATGGCTTTGAGTGTTGCCGTGACGTACCAGGCAAGAATCTTTCTCCTGCATGTCATCAGCAACACGGTACAGCAGAATTTGGCTGATTACTGCCTCGACCAGGGCATTGTGGCTCGTGTTTTGAGCGAGAGCATCGTTTTTTCCAATGAAAAGCTTCAGGAAGTAATCGACAAAAATCAACAGAGCGGGGATATCAAGGTCATTCCCGATGTCCGCAAGGGTCAGCCATATGAAGAGATTCTGAAAGAGGCATCCGAGCGAAAGATTGATCTTATCGTGATCGCCTCTCACGGGAAAACGGGTTTGCAAAAATACTTTATCGGAAGCGTCACGGAAAAGGTGATGAAAGAGGCGAAATGCCCGGTGCTTCTCATCCGAAGTCAGGAGAAATGAGTGGGGAGTAAACGCTGGTCATTTCGCGAAATTTAAAAAAAGGAGGTGTCTGCCCATGTATCAAAAAATATTGGTTCCACTTGACGGTTCAAAGTTAGCGGAGTGTGCGTTGTCTCATGTCAAAAACTTGGTAAAAGGTGGGGCCGTGGGAGAAGTAACCCTTCTCAACGTGGTTAATGTTTATATCCCAGGGCGCGGTGAGTATGCTGGCCGCATCGATATCAATGCGATCAGGGAAAGCCTCTTCATGGAATCCAGAAAGTATCTTGCGGATATCGAATCCCGACTTGCTTCCGAGGGCATTAAGGTAAAAAAGGAGTCACTGGAGGGCAACCGGCCTGCCGATACCATCGCTGATTACGCTCAGAAAAACGGGACGGATATGATCGTCATTGCCACCCACGGTTATACCGGACTAAAAAAGCTGATGTTAGGGAGCGTGGCATTAGGTGTTCTCCATGAATCCCATATACCCGTTCTCCTTATTAGGCCGGAGTCCTGCCGGATGTAGGGAAGGCGATGCAGTGAACTGTAAAAAAAGTGACAGAAAGGGGGTGCCTGTTATGTATCAAAAAGTTCTCGTTCCGTTGGACGGTTCGGAGCTGGCCGAGGCGGCGCTGCCCCAGGTAAGAAATCTGGCGGCGGGCGGTTTTATCGGGGAAGTCATCCTTTTGAGTATTATTGAGATCGATCTTATGGGGATTCCTTCGACCCGTGCCGGAGTGATTGATTTACCCGCACTTAGAAAAGGTCACTTCGACAGATCCCAAGAGTATCTTGAAAAGATCCGTGCCGGGCTCCATGCGGAGGGGATCAACGTCAAGGCGGTGGCGGTGGAAGGAAGGCCCGCGCAGACGATTGTCAATTACGCCGAAGCGAACGGCGTGGATCTGATCGTCATCGCCTCCCACGGCTACAGCGGGATGAAAAAGCTGATGTTCGGCAGCGTGGCGCTCAGGGTGCTGCACGATTCGCATGTGCCCGTACTCCTGATCAGACCGGAGTCCTGCCGGGGATAAAGGAAAAAACCGCTGTGCTTCTCATCAGCCCGGAGACGGGACATCTGCGCGAGAGCGAGGAAGGAAGATTTGTATGAAAAGAGAGACGAGCCATTCCCTGGATCACCTCGTTGGGGAGCAAATCGCCAAGTGGGATCGCCAGCGGATCGAGCAGAAAAAGAAGGCCGAACGGTATAGTCCCCGCCCCTGCATCACCATTTCGCGCGACCCGGGAAGCGGTGGGACCGAGGTTGCCCGGCGCCTCGCCCGGGACCTCGGGATGGATCTGGTGGGATCGAAAATCATCCAGCAGGTTGCCGAACGGGCAGACATCAGCGAGAAGGTGATCGCCTCCCTGGACGAAAAGGAGGTCCGGTTGCGGGACTCCTGGCTCGATTCCCTGTTCCGGGCCAACTATATGTGGCCGGACGAATACGTCCGCTGCCTGACGAAGGTTGTCGGGACCATCGGCAAGCAGGGCCATGCGATCATCATCGGCCGGGGCGGGCAATTCATCCTCCCCCCCGCGGAGACCTTCCGGGTGCGTCTGATCGCCCCGCGGGAGGTTCGCATTCGCAACGTCATGCGGGACTCGGGGAGCGATTTCGAGAATGCACAGCGCTATGTCTACCAGACGGAGGCGGATCGGAACGCCTTTCTCCGCAAGCACTTCCATGCCGACTGGTCGGATTCGATCCACTCCGACCTGATCGTCAATACGGGATCGCTGGGGATCGAGGGCGCCGTCACGGTCGTCAAGGCGGCCTTTGCCGAATGGAAAAAACACCCACAGGCGCAGTCCGCGGATATAGAGAAAGGGGGGTAATATGTATGGAAAGGTTCTGATTCCTCTCGATGGTTCTGAACTGGCGGAATGCTCTTTGGATCATTTAAGAAACCTGTCGAAAGGGGATAAGATTGGAGAAACAATTCTTTTGCATGTTCTTGACCCGATAATTTGGTGCGGAGAGGGTTGTGATTTTGTCGCAGTAAGGAATATCCAATTCAGACAAGCTGAAAAGTACATCGATAAGATAAAATCCCAGCTCGGTTCCGAAGGCATCCATGCCAGAGCGGAGATATTGGAGAGTGGTATTGTTGCTTCCTCCATCGTGGATTACGCAAAAGAGAACGCTGTAGATCTGATCATCATTTCAAGCCACGGTTACACAGGCACGAAACGGTGGTTATTCGGCAGTGTGGCACTCAGGGTGCTGCACGATTCACATGTGCCCGTACTCCTGATCAGGCCGGAGTCCTGCCGGTAAGAGTCATTTCCTTAAAAACATCCAAACCCAAAAGGAGGTTGTGCCATGAACAAGAGCGGAGATTTTTTGGCAGGTCTGGTCGTCGGCGGTCTGATCGGCGCCGTGATCGGCATCCTGTACGCACCGAAAAGCGGCAGGGAGACCCGGGAGGAGATCGGCCAGAAGGCCGATGAGCTGCTGGCCAAGGTGAAAGAGGAATATGAGCATGCCGCAGAGAAAAGCCGGAAGGCTTACGAGGAGGCCGTAAAGCGCCTGAAGGCGCTGGAGGAGAAGGCCCTGGAGAAGGTGGAAGATGTGAGCGAGAAGGTCGACGAACTGGCCGGTCTGGGAAAGGATACGTTGCAGGAGGGCAAGAGCCGCGTGAAGAAGGCTATTGAAGCGGGGGCAGAAGCGTTCAAAGAGGAGCATGACAAGGCCGTCTAACCGTCCTGGAAACTAATGGAGAGATCCCGCGCAAGAAATCATCCTAATTATAAGGAGGAAGTCATGGCCATCAAGGTTTTGATCAAAAGAAGAATTCCGGAAGGCTTCATCGATCCCCAGTTCAGCAGCCTGATCCGGAAACTCCGCGTGCTAGCCGCAGTTCGTGAAGGTTACATCTCCGGGGAAACACTCAAGCGCGTGGACCAACCTCGCGAGTATCTGGTCATCAGCACTTGGCAGAATACCGACACCTGGAACGCTTGGCGGACGAGTCCGGAGCGGACCGAGATCCAGGAGCAGATCGACGCCATGCTGGGAGCGCAAACCGAATACGGGGTGTATGAATACCCATAGAGAGCGGCTCCCGGTTCCGCTATCAACCGTACGACGACCACCGCGCACCGGCAGGTCGAGGAGCTTTCGCTGACCGTGCGGAAGATGCAGGGATATAAACCAATTTCTCGCTCTCGAATTCATTTATCATATGTTTGGAGAGCTCCGTCACCGCACTTCCGGCAAAGTCGGAGGCTTGGTGTTTGCCGGGACACAGGCCGTCCGCTTTCAAATTGCCGAATATCTTTCTTCTTCTGGTCTAACTACTTTTTCTTACCAGACATAAGGGTGCGGAGAATATCCTCCTTGCCTATAATGCCAACCAACCAGCCTCGATCCAAAACAGGCAAAGTATGGATGCTATTCTTCACCATCAAGGTGGCAATGTCTCCCAGGTCAGTTTCCGGATCAACCGTTATGGGATCGGCGGTCATGGCTTCGGATACTGTAATGGCCGCCATTTTCTTTACTTCTTTTTCAATATGCCGAGAGGAGGTTAAAGGGATAGTGCCATCAAGCAGGATAAAGAAGGAAGGAAGGGGAATCTTTCTTTGCTGGGCGATCAGATCGGACTGGCAAATAATCCCTTTCAGCCGTCCCTCTTTGTCAACCACCGGCAGACCACTGATGTGTTTATCAAGGAGTAAGTGCGCAGCTTGGATGATCTCTGTGTCGGGATAAACCGTAATTACTTCCTTTGTCATTATATCCTTGGCTTTAAGCATATACCCTCCCCTTTTCTTTTTAAGTGATCTTACCACGGATCATCTTTCCTGACAAGGTAGACGGTTTTCGTTTATTCTCTGCCATCGGGTCTTTTCATCCGGCATCATTTGAAGCCCTGGAGTCAAGACGGGTCAGCCTTTCGCGAAAGTTTCCCGGACGGACTCCCGGCAGCTTGACCAGCCGGCTTGCGTAACGGACCGTGGTGGCCGTGTCTGCGGGCATCCCGGAGATCCCCGTCGTCGTTCCCAGCGTGAAGGCGTTTCTGGGAATCAATCCTCGATGCCGGCCAACCGTTTGGCCGCCTCTACCTTGGATCGCGTGTCCGACTCGCGGAAGATCGTGAGCCGATGCGCCGCCGGCGAACCGCCGCCGTGAATATCGGATATGGTGTCCGCGCTTTCCATGGCCATCTTCTCGATCAGCCGGAACATCTTGATCCGATTTTCGACCGGCGCCTGGTTACTCCCTTTCAGGTATTTCTTCAAGAGCGGGCCGACCTCGGGATGATCGAAATCCCGGTCGGAGGGCAGATCCGCCACAAATCCGCCGGCAATGTCGATCATCAGACGCGTCGCCTCGGCCATCTCCTTCCCCTCGTGAATCTTGGAGGCGTTGGCCAGAACCGGGTCGATGAAATAGGTGCCGGACGGCATCGGCTTTCCTTCATAAGAGGCGGCCAGACTGCATCCGTACAGGGTCTCGGCGCGGTGGATCATATCGATCACCTTTTCCTTGTGATGGCCGACCTTTTCCGTGCCGTTGTACGCCATCATCGTCAGCGCCGCCCCCACCATGCAGTCGATCTTGCCGGCCTTGCACCCGCCGTGGCTCTGGCGGTGGAAGGCGGAGAAGTAGGCCACCAGGTCAGCGGAAAATTCCACCTCACCGCAGAGAAAGACCCGGTTCCAGGGGACAAAAACGTTATCAAAAATGACCGTCGGGGCGTATTTGGAATAGCGCCGGTTGCCGCAGTCGCAGCCGTCCTGCTCCCGCGTGTCCAGACTTGACCTGCCGACCACGTGAATCACGCCGGCCGTGTCGCTCGGGACGGCAAAGGCCACCGCAAACTCCTCCTCCCCCTTGCGCAGCGCGCGCGTCGGCAGAACAATGATCTCGTGCGCCGACAATGAACCGGTCTGATGGCACTTGGCGCCGCGCACGACGATCCCGTCCGCCCGTTTTTCAACCACGTGAAGGTAAACATCCTTGTCCGGCTGTTCCTTGGGGCTGAGGTTCCGGTCCCCTTTGACATCGGTGACCCCGGCGTTGGCCACAAGGTCGTTCTTCTGCATGTACTTCAGAAAATCGAGGAACCGTTTATTATAGTCCGTACCTTACTTCCGGTCGACGTCGTATGTCGTGACGGAAAGGGCCACCATGCAGTCCTGGCCTGTACAACGCTGGAAACAGGTGCCGACGCGCCGGCCCAGCAGTCGATTGATTTTGACACGGGCCACAAGGTCTGCGATCGACGCGGGCGGGTTGTTGAAACGGTTGATCGGCTCGTCGATCCATTTGCTGTGTGTCACGATCAGGTCGCGATGCTCGGGGGCCTCGGCCAGTTCATAGGTGGCCCCGGTGGCCTCGATGCCGGCCCGAAGGCGCGGGTTGTCGACGACATCCTCCACCTTCTGCCCAAACATGTAAACCGTCGGCTTCAGTTTCCGGAGGGACTCGATATACTCCGCTTTCGTCATCAATCCCATCTCTCTTCTCCTTTTCAGAACAGATGCCCCTCGAAGCAGAATTTTCCGAACGTCGCCGGGGGCGGCAGCGGGTAGTCGCCGGTGTAACAGGCGAGGCAAAAACTTTCCCGGGACATTCCTGTGGCCTGGACCATCCCTTCGAGGGAGAGGTAGTGCAGACCGTCGAGGCCGATGAAGGAAGCGATCTTGGATTCGTCCTCCTTTTCGGCGGCGATCAGCTCTCCCCGCATCGAAAAATCGATCCCGTAGGGACAGGGGTGGCGCGTCGGCGGGCAGCTTACGACCATGTGGATCTCCTTCACGCCGCAATCCCGCAGATGCCGGACGCGGTTCCGGCTGGTTGTCCCCCGGATGATCGAATCCTCGACGATAACGATCTTTTTGCCGACGATGAGCGGCTGCACCGGGTTCAGTTTGACCCGGACGCCGAAATCCCGCATCGCCTGGCTCGGCTGGATGAAGGTCCGCCCCACGTAGTGGTTCCGGATCATCCCCATCTCGAAGGGGAAACGGCTCTCCTCGGCGTACCCCAGGGCCGCGTAGTTTCCCGAATCGGGGAAGGGCATGACAAAATCCACGTCGGGTCGGTATTCCCGGGCAAGGGTATGCCCCAGCCGCTTGCGGCAAAGGTAGACGTTCTCACCGAAGACCTGGCTGTCGGGACGGGAGAAATAGATCAGTTCAAAGATGCAGTGGGAAGGCTTCTCCGCCGGAAAGGGATTCAGGCTGTGGAGCCCCGCCTCGTCGATGATGATGATCTCGCCCGGCTGGACGTCCCGGACGTATTTCGCCCCCACGAGGTCGAAGGCGCAGGTCTCGGAGGCCACGACCCAGCCTCCGTTGAAGCGGCCGAGGGAGAGCGGCCGGAATCCCCGGGGGTCGCGGACGGCAATGACCCGGTTCCGGGTCAGCATGACTATGCTGTAGGCCCCCTGCACCCGGGCGAGAGCCTTCGTCAGGGCCTCCTCGATTCCGTGCTTCAGGTGTGGGGCCATCAGGTGGACGATCACCTCGCTGTCCATCGTGGACTGGAAGATCGACCCTTTCTCCTCGAGCTCCGCCCGGAGCTCCAGTGCGTTGATCAGGTTTCCGTTGTGGGCCAGCGCGTAGTACTCGTCGCCATGGTGGACCAAAAAGGGCTGGGCGTTCGAGAGAACCGAGGAGCCTGTGGTGGAATAGCGGACGTGGCCGATGGCCAGGCGTCCGGGAAGCTTCGAGAGGGTGTCCTCCCGGAACACCTCCGAGGCGAGCCCCATCCCCTTGTGCGCCCAGACCTGACAGCCGTCGGACGATGCGATCCCCGCACTCTCCTGTCCGCGGTGCTGGAGGGCGAAAAGACCGAAAAAGGCCACCCGCGCCGCATCTTCATGACCGTACACCGCAAAGACGCCGCACTCCTCTCGCGGTTTGTCATCCTGTTCAACCATGATCATTTCCTCATCATCCGAATTCATCTCACGTTTCCTTCCCCATTTTATAATTAGGGACAGCGCCCTATTTATTTTCCGGGAAAATAAATAGGGCGCTGTCCCTAATTACCATGATACGCCTGAAGCGGCTTTACGTCCCAAGTTTCTTTCCTCAGGGCGTCGATCGCTTCGGCCAGCGCCCGGGCGCCGGAAATCGTCGTCGTATAGAGGACATTGTAGAGGAGCGCACCCCGCCGGATGTAATAGGCGTCCCGTGAGGAACGCCGGCCCAGGCTCACGTTGATGACAAGCTGGATGTCGCCGTTCTTGATGTGGTCGACCACGTTGGGACGCCCTTCGCTGACCTTGAGGATCGTCTCGACCGGTATCCCGTTCTCCCGAAGCCTTGCGGCCGTGCCGCCCGTGGCGGCAATCTGAAACTCCATCTCGGCGAAAACCTCGGCCACGGGGACGATCCGGTCCTTGTAATGATCGTGAACGCTGAGGAAGACCCTCCCCGAGAGCGGCATCTTGAAGCCAGCGGCCATCTGCGATTTCGCGAAGGCGAGGCCAAAGGAATGGTCGATCCCCATCACCTCGCCCGTCGACTTCATCTCGGGTCCGAGCAGGATGTCCGCGTTGGGAAAGCGGTTGAAGGGGAAGACCGCCTCCTTGACCGAGATGTGCTTCGGCCGGATGGGTTCCGTAAAGCCGAGCTCCTGCAAGGTTTTTCCCAGCATGACCTTTGTCGCCAGCTTCGCCAGCGGGATTCCGATCGCCTTGCTGACGAAGGGGATGGTCCGCGAGGCGCGAGGGTTAACCTCTAAGACATAGAGGTCGCCATCCTTGATCGCATACTGGATATTCATGAGGCCCACAACGTGGAGTTCTTCGGCGATCAGCTTCGTCTGTCGTTCGATGGTCTCCAGGAGCTCCGGCGAAAAGGTGATCGTCGGCAGCACGCAGGCGCTGTCTCCGGAATGGATCCCCGCCTCCTCGATATGCTCCATGATCCCGGCGACGACGGTCGTCCTGCCGTCGCTGATCGCATCCACGTCCACCTCGATCGCGTCCTCGAGGAACTTGTCGATCAGGATCGGGTGGCCGGGGGAGACCTCCATCGCCCGGACCATGAAGAGCCGGAGACTCTCCGTATCGTAAATGATCTCCATGGAACGCCCGCCGAGGACATAGGAAGGCCGGACCAGGACCGGGTAGCCGATCCGCTCGGCCACCCGGATCGCCTCCTCGGTGTCCATCGCCGTGTCATTGTCGGGCTGGCGGAGCTTGAGACGGTTCACGATCTCCTGAAAACGCTTCCGGTCCTCGGCGCGGTCGATCGCGTCGGGGGAGGTCCCAAGAATCGGCGCCCCGGCCGCCTCCAGGCCGCGGGCGAGGTTCAGCGGGGTCTGGCCGCCGAACTGGACGATGACGCCGTCGGGCTTCTCCGCCTTCAGGATGTGGAGGACGTCCTCCAGGGTCACCGGCTCGAAGAAGAGCTTGTCGGAGGTGTCATAGTCGGTGCTGACGGTCTCCGGGTTCGAGTTGACCATGATGCTCTCATATCCCTCCTCCCGAAGGGCGAAGGAGGCATGGACGCAGCAGTAGTCGAACTCGATCCCCTGGCCGATCCGGTTGGGGCCCCCGCCGAGAATGACCACCTTCGGCTTCGTCGAGGGGCGGGTCTCGTCCTCCGTTTCGTACGTCGAGTAGTAGTAGGGGGTATGGGCCTCGAACTCCGCCGCGCAGGTGTCAACAAGTTTGTAGACTGGGACGATCCCGGCGGCATAGCGGCGATTGCGGATCTCCTCCTCGGAGAGGTTCCAGAGGCCGCCGAGATAGCGGTCGGAGAATCCCAGCCGCTTTGCTTCATAAAGCAGCTCCGTCGAATACGGTGTCCTCTGGATCTCCTCCTCCGCCTCGACCAGCGACCGGATCTGGTTCAGGAACCAGGGGTCGATGCTTGTCAGCCGCCGAACCTCCTCCAGCGAGATGCCGCAATGGAAGGCCGCGGCGATGTAGAAAAGGCGCAGCGAATTTGGCTTCGTGAGCTTTTGCGCCAGGAATTCATCGGGGCGGCTGACCCCCTCCGGCAGATCGATCATCAGACCGAAGCGCTTGATCTCCAGCGAACGGATCGCCTTCTGGAGCGCCTCCCGGAAGGTCCGGCCGATCGCCATGGTTTCGCCGACCGACTTCATCGAGGTGGTCAGGAAGTCCTCCGTCTCGGGGAATTTCTCGAAGGTCCAGCGGGGGATCTTCACGACGCAGTAGTCGATCGTCGGCTCGAAGGAGGCCATCGTCTCCCGGGTGATATCGTTCGGAATCTCGTCCAGCGTATATCCGACGGCGAGTTTCGCTGCGATCTTGGCGATCGGAAAGCCGGTCGCCTTGGAGGCAAGCGCCGAGGAGCGGGAGACGCGGGGGTTCATCTCGATGACGATCATCTCGCCGGTGTCGGGATGGATCGCGAACTGAACGTTGGAGCCGCCCGTCTCGACGCCGATCTCCCGCATGATGGCGATCGCCGCGTCCCGCATCCGCTGGTACTCCACGTCGGTGAGGGTCTGCGCCGGAGCGACGGTGATCGACTCGCCCGTGTGGACCCCCATCGCATCCATGTTCTCGATGGAACAGATGATGACAACGTTGTCGGCCTTGTCGCGCATCACCTCGAGCTCGTACTCTTTCCAGCCGAGGGCCGACTGTTCAAGCATGATCTCGTGGATCAAGCTGGCATCGAGGCCCCCCTTGGCGATTTCGGCGAGCTCCTCCCGGTTGTAGGCGACGCCGCTTCCCGTGCCCCCCAATGTGAAGGAAGGGCGGATGATGATCGGGAACCCGATCTCCGAAGCAACGGCGAAAACCTCCTCCATCGACCGGGCGAAGCCGCTTCCGGGAACCTTGAGGCCGATCTTCTCCATCGCCGCCCGGAAGAGCCGGCGGTCCTCCGCCTTGTGGATGGCCGGAAGCGACGCCCCGATCATCTCGACCCCGTACTTCGCCAACACGCCGGCTTCCGCCACGGCGACCGCGGTGTTCAGACCCGTCTGGCCCCCGAGTGTCGGCAGCAGGGCGTCGGGACGTTCCTTCGCGATGATCTTCTCCACTGCCTCCGGCGTGATCGGCTCCACGTAGGTCCGGTCCGCCGTTTCGGGATCGGTCATGATCGTCGCGGGATTGGAGTTGACAAGGATCACCTCATAGCCCTCTTCCTTGAGGGCCTTGCACGCCTGGGTCCCGGAGTAGTCGAACTCGCACGCCTGGCTGATGATGATCGGCCCTGAGCCGATGATCAGGATTTTATGGATGTCCGTCCGTTTCGGCATAACCTTTCCCTATCTGCCTTCTCTACCGCCACCGCTCGGCATGTGTGCAGGGTCCGGAACCGCGATTTGGAGATTTTTTCGGGGCCCCTGTGCGCACAGCGAAGCGCCCGCCGGGAAAACTGTCTGAGCGCGAAGCGCGAGTTTTTTCCCGGCAACGGAGCGAGCAGCTACAGGGTCGAAAAAAGATCCTGAGCGGTGCCGGACCCTGCACACATGCCCTTCCTCACTCCCACTCGATCGTGCTTGGCGGCTTCGAGCTGATGTCGTACACGACCCGGTTCACCCCGCGGACCTCGTTGATGATCCGGCTGGAAACGCGGCCCAGCAGGTCGTGGGGCAGCTTCGCCCAGTCCGCCGTCATCGCGTCTTCGCTCGTTACCGCCCGGATGACAATGACGTTTTCGTAGGTCCGCTGGTCCCCCATGATCCCGACGCTCTTGATCGGCAGCAGGACTGCGAAGGACTGCCAGAGCTTCCGATAGTAATTTCCCGCCCGGATCTCTTCCATCAGCACCGCGTCGGCGTTCCGGAGGATGACGAGCCGCTTTTCGGTCACCTCGCCGATGATCCGCACCGCAAGTCCCGGTCCCGGAAAGGGCTGCCGCCAGACCACGTCGTCGGACATCCCGAGCTCCTTTCCGAGGAGCCGGACCTCGTCCTTGAAGAGGTGCTTCAGCGGCTCGACAAGCTTCAGTTTCATCTTTTTGGGGAGCCCTCCCACATTGTGGTGGGACTTGATCACGGCGCTGGGACCGCCGAATGCCGACCGGGATTCGATGAGGTCCGGATAGAGCGTCCCCTGGGCGAGGAATTCCGCGCCCTTGATCTTTCGGGCCTCCTTCTCGAAGACCTCGATGAAGATCCTGCCGATGATCTTCCGTTTCCGTTCCGGATCCGCCACCCCCTTGAGGCCCTCGACAAAGGCCTTCCGCGCCCGCGCGAAACGAACGTCCATCCGGAAATTTTTCCCGAAGAGGGCCCGGACCTTCTCCGCCTCGCCCAACCGCAGGAGTCCGTTGTCCACGAAGACGCAGGTAAGCCGGCGGCCGATCGCCTGGTGGAGCAGGACGGCCGCAACGGAGGAATCGACCCCTCCGGAAAGACCGAGGATCACCCGCTTGTCGCCGACCGTCCCCCGGATCTCCTCGACGGCATCCAGAACGAAGGATTTCATCGTCCAGCTCTTCGCGCAACGGCAGACGCCGAACAGAAAATTTTCCAGCATCCGTTTCCCCTCGGCCGTGTGGACCACCTCCGGGTGGAACTGGAGTCCGTAGAGCCGTCGCTTCGCGTCCTCGGCGGCCGCCGCCTCGGTGTTCTCTGTCGAGGCGGTGATCCGGAAGCCTTTTGGCAGACGGCCGATCCGGTCTCCGTGGCTCATCCAGCAGCGCGTCTTCTTCTCGACGCCGGCGAGGACGCCGCCCCCTTTTTTCCGGATTTTCAATGCGGCTAAACCGTACTCACGCTTGTCCGAACGGATCACCTCGCCTCCCAGCGCGTCGACCATGAACTGGAGGCCGTAACAGATCCCCAGGATCGGAATGCCGAGATCGAAAATCCCCTTTGCCACCCGCGGTGAGTGCGCCTCGTAGATCGAGGAGGGGCCTCCGGAAAGGATGATTCCTTCAGGCCGGAGCTCCCGGATCTTCCCGAGTTCGATCCCGGGTGGCTCGATCTGGCAGTAGACTTGGTGTTCCCGGACCCGCCGGGCGATGAGCTGGTTGTACTGGGAACCAAAATCGATGATCAGGATCACGTCGTTCGCCCCTTTCCTTCATCCATCAGATGGATGAATTCATCGAAAAGATAATCCGCGTCGTGCGGGCCGGGCGCCGCCTCGGGGTGATACTGGACGCTGAAGGCCGAGAGGGCCGGATAGTGGAGCCCTTCGGATGTGTGGTCGTTGAGGTTCTCGTGGACCGTCTCCCGTTCCCCGGTCAGGGATTCGGGCAGGACAACGAAACCGTGGTTCTGGGACGTGATTTCGACCCGGCCGTTCCGGCTGTTCTTGACGGGCTGGTTGATCCCGTGGTGGCCGAATTTCAGCTTCGCGGTCCGGCCGCCTGCCGCCTGCCCCAAAATCTGGTGGCCAAGACAGATGCCGAAGATGGGAACCTTTCCCAGGATCAACCGAACCGCATCCACGATATAGGGCAGGGCCGCCGGATCGCCGGGTCCATTGGACAACAAAACGCCGTCGGGCCGCAGCGCGAGGATCTCCTCCCCCGACGCCGTCGCCGGGAGGACCATGACCTCGCAGCCCCGTTTTGCCAGGTGGCGGAGGATGTTGTACTTGACGCCGCAGTCCAGGACGACGACCCTGGGAGAAGATGGGGTCAGGTCTTGGGAAAATAAAACCAACCGGTCCGGATTAAAGTCCCAA
>JAURXV010000127.1 GCA_030654195.1 Syntrophales bacterium
GATGGCGGGATTCACGGCCATGATCCGCCTGGCCGCCTCTTTCATCACCGGGATGTGCGCCGTTCCCCCGGCGATTCTGATGGTTCCTGTCTCGCCCTTGAATGCGTCCAGCGGGTCTGCGTGGACGTTTGCCGTCATTGCGAAGGCGGCAAGGATCACCGCCGTCCCCATCCCTAAGATTTTTGTTTTCATGGTTTCTCCTTCAAATTGATCGGATCTCTGCAATTAAACCATTTCGTTGAAAGCAGATCTAATACAGGCAGCATTCATCTATCTAATCAGGGTAATGGATCGATTTTTTGAACCTCCTTTCGCCTCCCCGCCTGCTTCCAGGGGCGAAACGAAAGGCCGGCCCTTAGACGCCAAGCGGGAGAGTTGCAGATGAGTCCGTCCCAGGGAACCTCACGGGTTCCCTGAAAGCGCCTCATATAAGTGGGACAGACTGGAATAGACTCAAAATCACTTTACTATTCCTCCATTCAAGACGTTAAACTGCGCTCTCAAATATCAGAGTCGAACGATATTTTCAAGGCAAAAATTCCACATCGCTTCTTCGTGTGTCGGCAGATCCGGTCGGTTCCCGATGCGCGGAATGGGGTGACGGCGGGGGCGCACGCTTTGATGGTGCACGCTTTGATGGTTGACATCGGGCCGACTTTATTCTAAATTCAAGCAAAAGATGGTCAATCTCCAGACCTGCGGAGAGAGGGCGGTGGGTTCGCAGGCCGGGCTCAAAGCAGGATCCGATCAGCATATTGGCGGGGGTGCAGCGGGGCGAATGGTGTAACGGGAACGCCTCGCATGCAGACTTTCCAGGGAGGTGAAGGGATGTACATCCATTTCTGGGGGACGCGCGGATCGCTGCCCGCGTCGGCGACAACACGAAAGATCCGCGAGAAGATCTTCCGGGCGATCCGCGCATCCCGGTCGCATGATCTTGCGACCGATGAGGAGATCGGGGCTTTTATCGACCGGGAGCTTCCGTTCGCCGTCCGGGGGAGCTACGGGGGAAACACCTCCTGTGTCGAAATCGGCGACGGTGAGGGATTCATCCTCTGCGACGCGGGAACCGGCATCCGGGATTTCGGACACGCCTTTATGCGCTCCGAAAAGGGCGGATCGCCGGCCGTCTTCCATCTGTTTCTATCGCATCTCCACTGGGACCATATCCAGGGTTTTCCGTTCTTCATCCCGGCCTATATCCCCGGTCATGAGATCCATATCTATGGCGGCCATGCGGCTATGGAGGAGGCTTTCGTAAACCAGCAGGCTGCCCCCTCTTTTCCGGTTCCCTTTCACGCCCTTGGGGCGGATATTCGGTTCCACACCCTCGATCCGGAACAGCCGCACGAGATCGCCGGTTTCACCGTTCGGATGCTCCGCCAGAATCATCCGGGGGGCTCCTACGGTTACAGCTTCATCCGTGAGGGGAGGAAGATCGTCTATTCAACCGACATGGAGCACGGAGAGGAGGCGGGAAATGAAGACTACCCCTTTCTTGACTTTTTCCGGGACGCCGATTTTCTGATCTTCGATGCCCAGTACTCCCTGGCGGATGCAATTGGTCCAAAGGAGACCTGGGGCCACTCCAGCAACCTCCTCGGGGTTGAACTTGCCGTCCGTGCAGGGGTAAAACGCCTCTGCCTCTTTCACAGCGAACCGACCCTGGATGATGAGGCCCTGGACCGTTTTCTCGCAGAAACCCGCGACTACCTGCGGATCCATTCCGCTGAGTCCCCGCTCGTGATCGACCTGGCGTATGACGGCCTGGAGATGGCGCTGTGAAAGAGAGAAATCTGTTTCTGTTCGATTTTGATGGCGTTCTGGCCGATTCGCTGGATCTCTATGCGGAAGCGGTGGCTCGATGTCTTTTGCGGATCGGGACGCCGATTGTGAAGAACAGGGAGGATTATATCGCGCTTTTCGAGGGCAATTTCTACGAATCGATGGTGGCGAAGGGCGTCGACCTTGTCGCCTTTGCCGGGGCGGCCAAGGAGATCCTCCCCGGGATCAATTATGACGCGATGAAACCTTTCGCTGGGCTGATCCCCGTGCTGGAAGCCCTGCAGAAGGACCACCTCCTTGCGGTCATTTCCTCCAACGGCTTCCGGACGATCAGCAGGATGCTCGAACGCTTCGGTTTCGATCGCTTTTTCCAGGGTATCCTCGGCTCCGACTTTCTTTTCAGCAAGAAGGATAAGATCGCGCACGCCCTCTCGAAATACGGGATCGATCGCAAGCGAACCTTCTACATCGGTGACACGACAGGGGACATCCTGGAGGCCCGCGAGGCCGGCGTCCGGACGGTGGCCGTTACCTGGGGCTGGCACAGCCGGGAGAAGCTCGTTGCCGTCCACCCGGATTTTCTCGTCGACAGGCCGGAGGATATGCTTCAAATTGGGTCAGGTCTTGGGATTTGAATAGATCAGCTCTTTTCTGCCGGTGCTGAATACATGAATTGTAAATATGAAGAATCCTGATCTCCAATTGATCACTCTCGCTGAATTGAAAATGGGCATGTATGTAATCCTGCCCCTGGCTTGGCACCAGCACCCTTTTTTGAAAAACCGGTTCCTCATCCAATCCGAGGCGAAAATTAATAAAATTAGAGAACTCGGGCTCAAAAGCATACAGATCGATCTTTCAAAAAGCCGCCTTGTTGAAACACTCTCTTCGGGAGAACCACGGGCCTCCTCCGAGTCAGGACAACAGAAGCCGGCGCAGCTTGTCGTCACGGAGGAGCTCATCAGCGCCATCCACGACAAGTCGTTGCCGCCAGTGAACAAATCCCGGCTCATCCGCCAGCACTCCATTACCATGATGAAAACTCTTCTCGAAAATCCTACCGCGCAAAATATCAAGGAGGCCACAAAAGGCATCTCCGAGATGGTCAGTCTGATCCTGGCCGACGATGCCACCTTGCACTACCTCATCGATATCTCCTCCCATGATTTTTACACCTACACCCATTCGGTTGATGTGGGCGTTCTGGGCATCACCCTTGCCAAATCCCTGTTCAAGGATTCAACCAATCATGACATGCGGGCGATAGGGGTGGGTTTATTTCTGCATGACATCGGTAAAGTCGGGATCGACCAGTCCATCATCACGAAACCCGGCAAACTGACCGCTGAGGAGATGCAGGAGATGAGGCGTCACCCGTCGCTGGGGTACAGGCTGCTCCAGGAAACGAGGCAGCTCACGGAAGAATCGAAAACCATTGTCCTCCAGCACCATGAGAGGGCCGACGGCACCGGCTATCCCAAGGGGATTCACGGCGGAGATATTCACATCTACGGACGGATCTGTTCGATTGCCGATGTTTATGACGCCCTGACCTCGGACCGCCCGTACCGGAAGAAACTGCCGCCATTCGCAGCTTTGAAAATCATGCAGGATGAGATGATCCATCATTTTCAAAAAGACCTGTTTCAGGCATTCGTCTTGATGTTCAAAGCACCCGCATTAAATTGTTAGTAAAAAGTGGGGGTATGTCGGACCAAGCATCAACCAGAAGCATCCTCCATTTTGTCCTGGAGCGTGTGCTGCCCGAGCCGGCCTTACGACGCTGCGTCAGCCTGGATGAGTCGACGCACCGCCTGACCGTAGCCAGCCGTCAATACCCTCTCAATAGTTAATCGGACAGCCGTGGATTTGAATAATGATTTCCAGATTTCAGATTTGCCATTACCCCCCCTCATGCTTCAAATGGGGTCCGGTCTTGGGTTTTGAACAGAGAAGCAATCTATGCGATGAAGAGGCATGGCAAGACCGTCGTAAGCAAGATCGTGGCAGGGGATCGCTGAATTCAAGACCCAAGACCTGACCCCATTCAGAGGTCGTAAAGGGTTTCATCCACACGGGGTTTCGGTTTCCGGCTTCCCCTTTTCCCCTTCCCTTCGATGAGAAAGGGCTCCTCCCCTTCGAGCAGATCGCCCATCTCCTCTTCAATCCGGTCGGGGTCCTCACCCCTCTCCAGGCGATGGAGCGCCTCTTCCATGCCGGATCCGAGGGAGATGCCCGTCGCGTCGGTCAGTTTCCGCATCAATTGCGCGGCCTGACGCGGGTCGTCCTCGTTGATCTTCTCCGCCTCCCCGGCAAGCATCGCCATGGCCTTCTCCATTTTCGCCTCGTCGATCGGGGGCATGTCATCGCCCGCCGGGTCCTCTTTTCCCCGGGAGACCTTGGCGAAGATCGACATCTGCCGTTTCAGCGGGCGCCGGCACCCCGGGCAGGCGGGGATCCGCGCCGTGTTCACGCCGCGCGAGAAAAAACTGAAAACGGTATTGCAGGGTTCGCAGTAGAATTCATAGATGGGCATGGTGTCTCCTGTTCCTCCTTACCGACCCGGACAAGCCGGAACAAAACCGCTTTGGCAAAAAACAGTCCATTGTCATGATGGATCAAGGGATTACATGATTATCATTCGATCGAGGGTATCCTAATCCTTTTTTCTGCAAACATCAAGTGACCCGTGCCCCGCCGCACCGTTCTTGTCCGGCGCTCCCTGCTGAAGGCAATGGGTCTCGGCGGTGAAGCCGATCGCCAGGGCCGACAGGATCGAGAAGGCGATGATCAGCACAAAACCCGACCGGTAGGCGGCCAAGGCGTAGATCCGGACGCCGCCGGCGATGGTCCCCCGCCAGGATAGATCCAGAAGCCAGCCGATGGCCGGCTGGAGGATCATGGTCCCGAGGACCGAACCCATATTGTACAACCCGCTGACCGTGCCGGCGAACCGGGACGGGACGGATTCCTTCACGAAGGCGAAGCCGAGGGTCACGGAACCGCACGCCAGGCCGACGAGAATGACCATCGAGACGAGCAGTCCGATGGGGAGCCCGGGGAAGAAGAGGATCGGAATCCAGCAGAGCAATGCCACGACCGAACCGGCGAACATGACGGGCTTGCGCAAGCCGATCCGGTCGGACAGGATGCCCAGCAGGGTGGCGCCTGCGGCGTAGCAGATCAGCAGTGTCGAGGTGATGGCGGAGCTTGCCGCGACGGGCATCCCGTAATGGGTCGTGAAGAAAGGGACGCCCCAGAGCCCGGCGAAGGCGAGGACCGGTCCCGTCAAGCCGCAACCGACCAGGGAGAGAAGCCAGGTGTTCCGGTAGCGGAACACCATCGCCAGATCGTTGCGGAGCGTCGCCGGTGAAAAATACGCCTCCGGCTCCGGAGGGGCGAAGCTTCGGTATCCCCGGTCGGCCGGATCGTCCCGGATGATCAGCCAGATCGCGGCCCCGATGAGGAGGAAAACGGCCGCCGCGACGAACATCACGGGCCGCCAGCCGAAGCGGGCAACCAGAAAATGCAGCGGAACGCCGGCGGATACGGCGCCGCCGACGCCGCAGAAGAGCGTGAGCCCGCCCAGCGTGGCATAGAAGCGGGGTTCGAACCAGCGTGTCGAAAGACGGAGGATGGCGACATAGGCGACCCCGACCCCCCCGCCGATTAGGAGTCGTCCCATGTTGGCCGGAACGATCGACGTGGCGGAGGCAAAAAGAAGGGTCCCGACGGTGGCAACGAGCGCTCCGGCGGCCAGGAGTTTCCGGGGTCCCCAGTAGTCGGCAATAATGCCCGTGGGGACCTGCATCAGGAAATAGCTGTAGAAGTAAAAGGCGGTGAAGTTGCCGAGCCCCGCGGCGCCGATATGGAAATCGGCCATCAACGAATCGGTCATCACGGCGGGGGCGACCCGATGGTAGAAACCGGTGAAGTAGAAGGCCGCGCCGAGGCCCCAGACGAGCCAGGCGAGCGCAGCCGGCGGATGGTTTTTCTGATCCATGAATTTCTCCTGGGGAGCGCCGGGTCCGATGCCGTGGAATCCGTGCCACCGCTTAGCAAATCGGGAGGACGACTTCAAGGGAAACTTGCGGCCGCAGGCGAGATTACTGAATTGCCCTGTCTGACGGGAACGTATAAAATTTCAGATATTCGGTCACTTAGAAAGCAAAGGACTTGACAAATCCCCTTTTGGGGCGTATGTGTGTCTCCAAATCGTGCAGGAAAGCGTTGCATCCCTCCCGGCCGGGGTGTCTCACCTAAGGGCCGCTTACGGAAGATCAGCCCCCTGTCCATCGAAAGAGAGGAATCATGCAAGAAGATCGTATCGAGAACGGCCCCGAGGCCGACACGGAAACAGATCGGGTGACGGCGGAGAGCCGCCCGCAGCAGACGAATGCAGAAAGGGTTGTCGAACCGGAGAACGCGCTGCCGGAGGTGACCCTCGAGGAACTTCCGGTTCTGCCCCGCGCGGCGTGCGCCAAGGCGGGTTGGGCGAAGTTGTTGCCGGTTCAGGCCCGCGCGATCCCCTATATTCTCGCCGGGCGGAACCTGATGGTCCAGTCGCAGACGGGAAGCGGCAAGACGGGGGCCTTCCTGCTGCCGATCCTGCAGCGGATCGATCTGGCGAAGAAAGGCTGTCAGGCCCTCGTCCTCGTCCCGACCCGGGAGCTTGCCTCCCAGGTCTCCCGCGAGGCGGAACTCCTGGGCGGCGAACTCGGGCTCCGGACCGCCGTCGTCTACGGCGGCGTGAAATACGGCCCGCAGTTGGACGCCTTCCGCGGGGGGGCGCAGCTTGTCGTGGGGACGCCGGGGCGCATCCTCGACCATCTCCTGAAGGGGACCCTGATCCTCGATGATCTGAAGATCTTTGTCTTTGACGAGGCGGACCGGATGCTTTCGATGGGGTTCTACCCCGACATGAAGCGGGTCCAGCAGTTCCTGCCCCAGAGGCCGATCAACGGCTACATGTTCTCCGCGACCATTCCCGCCTTCGTGATTCGCCTCGCCGCGGAGTTCATCCGCCATCCCGAGTTCCTCAGCCTGAGCCGGGACCACATCCATGTGACCGAAACGGATCACACCTACTACATCGTTCCGGGGATGCAGCGGGAGCGCTCGCTCGTCCGGATCATCGAGATGGAGAACCCCCTTTCGGCGATCATCTTCTGCAACATGCGTTCGACGGTGCACTTCGTCTCGGTTGTCCTCAAACGGTTCGGCTACGACGCCGACGAGCTCAGCTCCGATCTCGCCCAGGGGGCCCGCGAAAAGGTTATGGCGCGGGTGCGCAAGGGGACGCTCCGCTTCCTGGTGGCGACCGACGTGGCGGCCCGGGGAATCGACATCCCCGATCTGTCGCACGTGATCCAATACGAGCCGCCGGAGGATCCGGAGCTCTACATCCACCGCGCGGGGCGTACGGGGCGCGTCGGGGCGAGCGGCACGGCCATCACGCTTGTGGCCGGCATGGAACAGTTCGTCCTCAAATCGATCGCCCGGAGTTTCAACATCACGGATCTGCATGAAAGAACGGTTCCCACGGACGAGGACGTCGAGGGGATCGTTGCGCAGCGGGTGGTCGCCTCCCTGGAGGCCGAACTCCGGTCGCGCGACAGTCTCGAGAAGGAACGGATGCGGCGCTTCATCCCCTTGGGCCGGAGTCTCACCGAGGCGGAGGAGGAGTCGCCGCTGATCGCGATGCTGCTGGATGATTACTATCAGCGCACCCTGCAGGCCGCGCCGCAGTCGCCCTCGGGGGAGCCCGCGGAGGAAGAGCCTGAAGCGCTCACGGTCGAGCCGGCGCCCGTCGGCAGGTCTGTTCCCGGGGACAAGAAGAAACGCATTCACCGGCGGAACGGCCGGCGGCGTGAACAAGGGCGGGGAGCGTACCGGTAAGCCGGCGTAATCCATCTATTTTTCCTCTTGCGACCCTATATATCAACGGCGTCATCCCTACGAAGGCCGGAATGACGCCCGATCAAACAACCCGGCCCACAACGAAAATTCGGGTTTGTAGCTGGCGTGACTTCGCGCGGCGGAGGGTATTTCACACGTTTTCCGCCCCAGAGGCGCTTTGAACGGAAAGACAGGAAGATAAGAAGAAGATGCGTAAAACGAATATCCGCAATATTGCTATCATTTCTCACGTGGACCACGGCAAGACGACCCTCGTGGACGGGATGCTACGGCAGACGGGAACCTTCAACGACCACCAGGTTGTGGAGGATCGTGTGATGGATTCGCTCGATCTCGAGAAGGAGCGGGGCATCACGATCATGGCCAAAAACACGGCCATCATATACGGGGAGGTGAAGATCAATATCGTCGACACCCCGGGCCACGCCGATTTCGGCGGGGAGGTCGAGCGGAGCCTGAACATGGTGGACGGGGTGATGCTGCTGGTCGACGCGAGCGAAGGGCCGCTGCCGCAAACGCGTTTCGTGCTGAAGAAGGCCCTCGCCCAGCGGATTCCCGTTGTCCTCATCATCAACAAGATCGACCGCCCCGATGCCCGGATCGAGGAGGTGATCAACGAGGTGTACGACCTCTTCATCGACCTCGATGCGACGGAGGAACAGATCGAATTTCCGATCCTCTATACGAACGCCAAGCGCGGCATCGCCCACCGGAAGCCCGGGGACGGCTCGACGGATCTCACGCCGCTCTTCGATACGATCCTGACGGCGATTCCGGGTCCGGAGGGGGATGATCTGGCCGTGCCGCAATACCTCGTCACGAACCTCGACTACGATTCCTATGTCGGCCAGATCGCCATCGGCCGCGTGATGAACGGCGTCCTGGAGATGCGCCAGACCTACAGCCTCTGCGGCGAAAAGGCGATCACCCCGGGGGTCAAGTTCTCCGCCCTCTACACCTTCGTGGGACTGAAAAAGGTTCCGGTGGAGCGGGTCGAGGCGGGCGACATCGTCGCCTTTTCCGGTGTCGAGAACCTCCAGATCGGCGACACGATCTCCTCGCTCGATAATCCGCAGACGCTGCCGCGAATCCGCGTGGACGAGCCGACCGTGTCGATGCTCTTTTTCGTGAACAGCGGCCCGTTGGCCGGCCGGGAAGGCAAGTATCTCACCTCCCGCCATCTCCGGGACCGGTTCGACCGGGAGATCCTCCGGAACGTGTCGCTCCGGGTGAAGCCGACGGAGCGGGCCGACGCCTTCGAGGTGTGCGGGCGCGGGGAGCTCCAGATGGCGATCCTGATCGAGACGATGCGCCGGGAGGGGTACGAATTTATGGTCTCCAAGCCCCACGTGATCACGCGGCTTGAGGGAGAGAAGGTGTTCGAACCGGTCGAGCGCCTGTTCATCGATGTCCCCGAGGAGTTCATCGGGATCCTCACCGAAAAGCTCGCGGCGCGGAAGGGGCGGCTGGTCAACCTGGTGAACAAGGGGAGCGGCCGGGTGAACCTGGAGTTCATCATCCCGGCGCGCGGCCTGATCGGTTTCCGGAGCCACTTCCTGACGGACACGAAGGGGTCCGGGGTGATGAACACCCTCTTCGAGGGATACGAGCCCTGGGCGGGCGCGATCCCGCAGCGAATGACGGGGGCGCTCGTGGCCGACAGGCCGGGGAGGACGACCGCCTACGCCTGCCATGCAATGGCGGACCGCGGAGAGCTGCTGATTTCGCCGGGGACGGAGGTATACGGCGGGATGATCGTCGGGGAGCGGAACCGCTCGATCGACATGAACGTGAACATCGTCAAGGAGAAGAAGCTCACAAACATGCGGAGCTCCACATCGGACCAGACGGTGATCCTCCGGCCCGCGCGTCCGATGTCGCTGGACCAGTGCATCGAGTTCATCGCCGAGGATGAACTGGTCGAGGTGACCCCGGGCAGCATCCGCCTGCGAAAGCGCGATCTCGACCCCCAGGTCCGGATGGCCCACTACCGCGAGGAGAAGTGGTTGTAATCGATGAAAATCTTCTCCTCTTGACACGAAACCAACCTTAGGATCTGGGACTCAATAAACCCTTGACCCCTCCCGGCAGGTTATGGGATAAGAGCCTTAAAGAAATAATCGCCGTTTTCTGACATTCTACCAACAAGAAGGGAGGGTTTTATCAACATGAAGAACTTGAAGAAGATTCATCTTTTGGCTGCTTTTGTGCTTTTTGTTTTTATCCTCGCGTGTGCCGGTCCGCCAAAAGTACTGGACCGGGCGCTTCCCGGACCCCAGGTGGTGGTGAATCCCGAGGTGATACCATTGGGAGTAGCCAAACTAATGGGCACCGATTTCATCTTCGATGGTTCAGGCTTCACCTCGGGTGATACGGTCTTCATCTCCCTGATCGGTCAGCCGGACGTCAATGTCGCCGTTGCCCTCGCCAAGGTGGCCCAGGACGGGACCTTCCGGGCGGAAATGGGGCAGACCACGCCGGCAAAAATAGCCAAAGTCCTCGGGATACTCCGGGCAAATGTGATAACCAACGAAAAAATGGAATCCGTGATCGTGCTTACCCAGCCGACAATTCCCGCTGGTACATACACCATCAGGGCCAGCAGCCTCATGACCGACAGGACGGCAGAGACCTCTGCGGTGGTGGCCGGTCCGTCGATTCTCAATCGAATCGTGGACAGTATCGGCGGGATGCTTGGAAGTATCGATGACAAAAGGTGAGGCTGGCCAGATCCCCCAATCCCTTTTGACGAATCGGCTCCTTTCCCCCCGGGGCGGAGGTGGGCAATCGGGCGACTGTTTCGATACCCAAAGGGGGGTCAGGGGCGATCGAGCGCCTGGAGGATCAGCCAAACGACGAGTGCCGCGGTGAAGAGCCAGATCGCGACGATCATGACGGCCGCGATCTTCCCCGCCCGGGTCGCCCTTCCGACGATTTCCTCCGATTTTTGACGACATTCCGCGAGGACATCCGCGGGGATGAGACGGATCACGAGCATGAGCCCGAGCGGGATCAGAACCAGGTCGTCCAGGTATCCCAGCACGGGGATGAAGTCCGGGATCAGATCGATCGGGCTCAATGCGTAGGCGACGACGATCAGCGCGAGGAGCTTCGCATACCAGGGGACGCGGGGGTGGCGGCAGGCCAGGTAGAGGGTGAAAGTCTCCCGCTTCAGGACCTTGACGCGATCTTTCCATGAACCGAATGATATCATTTTTCCTTCAGCATCATGGAAGCATACTTGTCATAAATTCGTAGTAAATGTAAAGTACGAAATCAAGACGATTTCCCGGACCATGGATGGGGATCGCCGAGGAGATCACCGGCATGCCGGAAAAGCTGCCGTTCGAAGAGATTAACGTCGCGGTTGTGGAATGCCGGGGCGGCATGATGATCGACGTGGTCCGACGGATGAAACCGGCCCCCAGTTATATATTGACTTTTCCAGAGAGCTTCGGTGATAATTCCCCGCCTTTATTGTTCAATCTTTACAGTCGTCTTGACCGGAAGCGCAAACCCCAAGCCCCGCCCTGTGGCGGGAAGCCTCACATGTGAGCATGAACGGGGGTTTTGACCATGCGGATGTTCCTGCGGCTTGCGTTTGTTTTCCTGATTCCTCTGTGGTTGGGTTCCGTGGCCTATGCGGATAAGATCTGTCCGGTGGACAGCGAGGTTTACCCCGACAGTGTTCAGTATTGCATCCAGCACGGCAACAAGCTGATTCCGAAAAAAACCGTCCCCCAAAAAAACACCGCGCCAAGGCAGCAGGAGACCAAACCGGCCGCCGCGTCATCCGCGGCCAGGATCCACATCTATTACGATGGCGGACAGAAAGAGGTATTTGATTTCAGCGGCTTCAACACGGATTGCGACGGATACGGCAAGGAGGGGAGCAAGTATACGGAAAACGGGGTCAGCGTGACCATTCCCTGGCGGGATTTCAACTATATCCTTCCGGAATACGGCCGAGCGAAATTGAAAAACGGTTATAATATCGAGAGCGACAGCCTCAAGCGGGGGAACTGCTCCGGGGCTCAGATCCGGGAAAAAAGGAAAAGAAAGGTTCTTATTGCCGGGTATGAAAGGGAGAAGGAGGAAGCCGTCGAGATGGCGCTTTCCCGGATGGAGGTCCTTTCGTTCGATGGAAAGGGACTGGAGGACGGTCGGGCCGTGCGGGAGGCGATCCTCCAAAAACGGGAGAAGACGGACAAAATCGCGGAGGAGGAAAAACAGCAATCGGCGGCGGAGGCGGACAGGCGCGCAGAGGTGGAAAAGAGCCGGCAGGAGGCGGAGGCCAAAAGGGTCGCGGAGGAAGAGACCAAAAGGCGTGCGGAAGCGGAAGCGGCCAA
>JAURXV010000129.1 GCA_030654195.1 Syntrophales bacterium
CGGGTCACCGCGGAGCATGTCGCGCGGGCTGTGGTTTTCTTTGTGACCCATCAGACGCCGACAACCGGTGCGACCCTTCCCGTCGACGGCGGCCTGCCGGATGCGACGCCCCGCTAATCTTGCAGCAATAATTGATGGGCATCTTCTCGATAATTATGATATGAAAACGGCGGAAATCTTTGTAGAAACTACCCGGGGCGGTGGAATCCATGGATAAGTGGTTGAAATTTGGGTGCGCCGTCGGGAACCCGGATTTTCCATTCTGAATGGTGAGGTAACAAGATGCTTTTAACCGACACGCTGAAGAAGGCTTGCCAGTTCTTCTCCCACAAAGAGGCGATCATCTGCGGCAGCCGCCGATGGACCTATGAGGAATTTTTCGGACGCCTGAGCCGCTTCTCGGATTACCTGAAAGAGGCGGGGATCGAAAAAGGCGACCGGGTTGCGATCCTGCATCCCAACTGTCACTGTTTTCTGGAGGTTTATTACGCCATTGCGCTCCGAGGTGCGGCGGCCGTTCCGCTGAACTACCGGCTCTCCGCCGGGGAGCTCGCCGTGATCATGAACGATGCCGGCGCCAAGGCGCTGATTGCCGATCCAAGGTTCAGGCAAACGGTCGACCAGATCCGTGCGGATCTTCCGACCGTAGGAAAAATCATCTGGACCGGCGATAAAACGGGAGAGCTTCCGGATGGGGGCCGGGATTTGCGCTATGAAGAAATTGTGGCGGGGGTGCCGGCGCCCGTTTCCGAAGTGGTCGTTGCGGAAGCGGACATCGCCCAGATCTACTATACCAGTGGCACCACCGGTCGCCCCAAAGGGGTGATGCTGACCCACAAAAACGTAATGGTCCACGCCTTGGGAACCATTGCGGAGCTGCAGCTTACGGACCGGGATGTCTGGCTTCATGCCGCGCCGCTGTTTCACCTGGCGGACGCCTGGGCAACCTGGGCGATCACGTGGGTCGGCGGCACCCATGTGCTGGTCGGCGAGTTCGATCCGCCGGCGGTCCTGGCCGCCATCGAAAGGGAAAAGGTCACGCTGACGAATATGATCCCCACCATGCTCAATATGCTGGTGAACTATTCCGGGGTTCAGAATTATGATTACAGACATCTGCGGGTGTTGTTGAGCGGCGGCGCCCCCATTGCCCCGGAAGTGGTTCGCCGGATCGTGGAAACATTCCAGTGCGACTACATCCAAACCTACGGGATGACCGAGACCAGCCCCTACCTGACCCTTTCCATCCTGAAAGGGCACCTCCTGCAAAAGTCCCCCGATGAACAGCTGCGATTCAAGTCCAAGACGGGCCGGGAGTTCATCGCGGTGGAACTGAAGGTGGTGACGGACGATGGCCGGGAGATCCGAAGGGATGAAAAAGAGGTCGGGGAAATCATTGTCCGGGGCGATACCGTGACCCCCGGCTACTGGCAATTGCCGGAGGAGACGGCGCGGGCGATCAAGAACGGCTGGCTTTATACGGGCGATATGGCCGTCATGGATGAAGAGGGTTATGTCACGATCGTGGACCGCCGCAAGGATATGATCGTGACCGGCGGGGAGAACGTCTATTCCACCGAGGTGGAAAATACGCTGTACCTGCACCCGGCCATACTGGAGTGCGCCGTCGTGGGCGTTCCCGATGAGAAATGGGGAGAAGCGGTCCAGGGGATTGTGGTTTTAAAACCGGCCGCGCAGGCGACGGAGGAGGAACTGATCCGCTTCTGCAAGGAGCGAATCGCCAGGTATAAAGCGCCGAAGTCCATCGATTTTATCTCTGCATTGCCCAAAACCGGATCGGGAAAGATTGAGAAGAAAAAACTGCGGGATCGGTACTGGCCCGGCGCAGAGAAAAAGATCCAATAGGGTCTGTAACGGAATAACGGTTGCGTTAAGGCGCTCAGATTTGTGTCAGATTTGTCTGATCTGATTGAGCAAAACCGCAGGAATAGCAGCGCTATTTTGAGGATTTTGCGATTGAGGATCGGGCAAAGATGATCTGAATATGAGCTGTATGAAGGTAATCGTTATTCCGTTACAGACCCTGAGCCTCATCACCAATTCGCGCCGTTAAGGATTGAGGCTGGGAATCATCAATAGCAGCTCGTTTCCAGCCCTGAAACGTGCGATCATGCGCTCCCGCAATTGCGGCAGAAATTTGTTGACATACAAGACCGTTCTTCGTAACGTACGCTCGAACAACGGCCGTTTTTGTCCATCGTGCGGTTCAACGCGTTGAGCCGGGTCTTTAAATGGCGAAATGCCGTCCAACAAAGGGGGAACAGATGAAACGAATGATCGGAATCATGGCGGTAATGGTGTTTGCGCTGATGGCGGGTGCCGCTCCGGCGCAGGAGAAGATCAACATTTCGATCGGCACCGGCGGCACCGGCGGTGTGTACTATCCGATGGGAGGCGGCATGGCCAACGTCCTGTCCAAGTACGTGCCGGGGATGCAGGCGACGGCGGAGGTGACCGGCGGCTCGGTTGCAAACCTGCAACTGCTCGGAACGGGCAAATCGGATGTCGGACTTGTGATGGTGGACGCAGCCCTGACTGCCCTCAATGGTGAGGATAAGTTCAAGAGCGGGAAAATCCCGATCCGTACGCTGATGGTGCTTTATGCGAATCGCATGCACGTGGTGACTATCGAGAGCACCGGAATCAAGAAGATGTCCGATCTCAAGGGGAAGCGCGTATCGACCGGTTCGCCGGGCAGCGCCACCGAGGTGATGGCATTCCGCGTGATCGAAGCGGCCGGTCTCGACAAGGACAAGGACCTCAAGCGCGACAGGCTCGGCGTCGCCGAATCGGTCAACGCCGTCAAGGACGGCAAGATCGACGCCTTCTTCTGGGTCGGAGGCATCCCGACGGCCGCCGTCACCGACCTCGGCGCGACCCCCGGGGTCAAGATCCAGATGGTCGACCATGCGGAGGTCGTAGACGCGATGAACCGGAAGTACGGGCCGCTGTATGTCCAGGACGCTATCCCGGCAAAGAGCTACCCGGGGCAGGACGCCCCCAACAAAGTCGCGACCGTGTGGAATATCCTCGTCGTTCACGAAAGGATGTCCGACCAGGTCGCTTACAACATCGTGAAGACGATCTTCGACAAGAAGGACGAGTTGGTCACCGTTCACAGGGAAGCGCTGAACTTCGACTACAGGTACCAGACCAACGCCCACTCGCCGATCCCGTACCACCCCGGCGCGATCAAGTATTTCGCCGAGAAGGGGATCAAACTGAAGTAAAATCGTCAACATCACCGTTTGAAACGCAGATCGTTGCCCCCCGCCCGGCCCTCCTCCAGACAGAGGGCCGGGAAGGGGGTTTATTGCACAAGGGATAACCATGACCGAGAATGACAACTTGGCGGCCGAGGAGGTCGTCATCAGCGAAGAGGCCCTGAAAAAGGCCACGGAATTCATCGAAGAGGAAGAGGGGAAAACCCACAAGTTCAGCGGCTGGCTTGCGGCGGTCCTCACGGCCATCGCCGTGATCATGTCTCTCTTTCACCTCTATGCGGCTTACGGGATCATCTCGGCGCAGGTGATGCGCCCGGTGCACGTGGGTTTTGTCCTGTTCCTGGCGTTCCTGCTCTTCCCGATGCTGCCGCGTTTTCGCCACCGCATCATGTGGTGGGACGTTGTCGCCGCCCTCCTCGGTGTGGTGATCATCGCCTACGTAATCCACGGGGGAGACGAGTTCGGCGATCGGGCGACGGATCCGCTGCTGTGGGACCAGATTTTCGGCGTGGCGTTCATCGTACTGATCCTGGAAGCGGCGCGCCGGACCTCGGGCTGGATCATGCCTTTCGTCGTGGTGCTGTTCATTATCTATGCGATGGTCGGACCGTATCTGCCGGAACCGTGGACGCACCGCGGTTATGACATCTCGCGGCTCACCGGCCACATGTACATGACGCTCGAGGGGATCTTCGGCGTGGCCGTGGATGTCTCCTCATCGCTGATCATCCTGTTTACGATCTACGGCGCGTTCCTCCAGTTTTCCGGCGCCGGCAAGTTCTACATCGACTTCTCCTTCGCCGCGATGGGGGGGAAGCACAGCAGCGCGGGCCGCACCGTGGTGCTGGCCTCGTTCCTGCTCGGCGGTCCGTCGGGCTCCGGGGTCGCAACGACGGTGACCCTGGGCGCGGTCGCCTATCCGATGCTCGCCAAGGCAGGGTACGCCAAGGACCCGGCGGGCGGGCTGCTGGCCGCCGGCGGACTCGGTGCGATCCTCTCGCCTCCGGTCCTCGGGGCCGCGGCTTTCCTGATCGCCGAATTCCTCAAGATCTCCTACCTTGACGTCATCCTGATGGCGACGATCCCGACCATCCTCTACTACTTCGGAATTTTTCTGATGGTCGAGATCGATTCGCGCAAGTTTGGTACGCATGGGGCGCCGGTAGAGAAGCAGCAGAAACTCTGGTATCTCACCCGCAATTTCGGCTTTCATTTTCTTTCCCTGGTTTCGATCATCTTTTTCATGCTGCTCGGTTATTCGCCGATGATGGCGGTTTTCTGGGCGACCGTGGTCGCGTTCGTGACGAGCTTTCTGCATCGGGATTGCGCGCTGATCTCCTATGACCTTTTCCGCGGCCGCGAGCCGGTCATCCGGGGCTTCTTCCAGTCGAAGCTCATCAAAGCCCTCGAAGGCGGCTCGGTCGGCATGCTCAACGTTGCGGCCACCTGCGCCGCAGCGGGCATCATCGTCGGCGTCGTCACGCTCACGGGCCTCGGTCTCAAATTCAGCTCGATCGTCCTCAACTATGCCGATTCGGGGAGCCGTCTTCTGACCGATATTTTCGTTGCGTTTGGCGCCGCAAATACCCCAGCCCTCTTGCACGACCTCAAACTCCTACTCACCGCGATATTCACCTCGGGTATCGTCTGGATCGTCGGCCTCGCTGTGCCGGTGACCGCAAGCTACATCATCTGCGCGGTGATCGCCGCTCCCGCCCTGATCCAGCTCGGCGTGCCGGATTTCGCGGCGCACATGTTTATCTTCTATTACGCGGTGCTTTCCGAAGTTTCGCCGCCGACCGCCCTCTCCCCGTTTGCTGCGGCCGCGATCACCGGCGGCGATCCCTACAAGACGACGCTGCAATCCTGGAAGTACACGATGCCGGCGTTCCTGGTGCCGTTCATGTTCGTTCTCGACCCCTCCGGTCAGGGCTTGCTGCTGACCGGTTCGTTCAAGACCCTTGCCCGAGCCAACTGGGGCGAGATTGCGGTGGTAAGCATCACCGCGATGATCGGCATCGCCGCGCTTGCGGGCGGGATGCAAAACTGGCTGTTCAAGAAAACAAACCTGTTCGAACGTTGTACGCTCATTCTGGCGGGCCTGCTGCTGGTCTATCCCAAACCGCTGTTCGATTACGTTGGAATCGCGCTGTTTGCGCTGGTAATCGGGATGCAGAAGCTGCGGAAGACGGGAGACAGGCCAAAAAAAATCACTGAATGACTATGGGGGGGGGAGACCACTATGAATGATGTGTATGAACGACTCAGACAAAGACTGGATGATATGGGCACCGGATTTCCTGCGACGAAGAACGGGATTGAAATCAAAATACTCAAGCAGCTATTTACCCAGACGGACGCGGAAATGGTTCTGATGATGTCCCCGATGCTTGAGACGCCGGACAGCATAGCGGCGCGGCTGAATCTTCCGCCGGAGGATACCGCAAAACACATCGAGGACATGGCTCGACGGGGCCTCGTGTTTCGCCAGAAGAAAGATGGCGTCGCCCGATATGCGGCCGTTCCTTTTGTGGTCGGAATTTTCGAGTTTCAGCTTAATTCCGTTAACGAGACCCTTGCCAGGGATATGGAAGAGTATTACCAGGCCGCCCTCGGGAAGAGCTTCCAGGCCTGGAGCACCCCGGTCATGAGAACCATCCCGATCAACAAGGAGCTTGTGACGGAGTGGCCCATCGCGCCATACGAGGATGTCATGAAGATTTTTGACAATCAGAAAAAAATTGCCGTTGCGCCCTGCATCTGTCGAAGCATGGCCAAAAAGACCGGCCAAGGTTGCGATAAGCCGATGGAGGCCTGTTTTCTCTTTGGTTCCCATGCGAGTTTTTATGTGGATAACGGCATGGGGCGGTATATCACCCCTGAAGAGGCCAAGGAGATTGCCGGGAAGAATGAAGCCGCCGGGCTTGTGATGCAGCCGTTCAATTCCCAGTATGTCGGCGGCATGTGCAGCTGTTGCGGCGATTGCTGCGGGATACTCCGGTCTCTCAAAAAACAGGCAAATCCCGCGGCGGCGGTCAAGAGCAATTACTATGCTCAAATAGACCAAGACGCGTGTACGGGATGTGAAACCTGCCTGGACCGCTGCCAGATGGAGGCCATTGATATGGCCGAGGAAAAGGCCTCGGTCATCCTGAAACGCTGCATCGGATGCGGTCTGTGCGTTTCCACCTGTCCGACGGATGCGGTGCGTCTGCTGAAGAAACCCGAGGCAGAACAGTATCTCCCTCCGGAAACCGGCATGGAAACCTACATGCGAATCGCACAGGAACGCGGGAAAATCTGAACGATCAAACGGGTCGTTACAAGAGCAGGCCGACGATCGCGCCGACCATGCACGTCGCCATGGTGCCGCAGAGGATCGATTTGAACCCCAGGGAGACGATCTCGCCGCGCCGCTCCGGGACCATGGCCGCCATGCCGCCGATCAGAATGCCCAGGCTGGCCAGATTGGCAAAGCCGCAGAGCGCATAGACCATGATGACCTGGCTTCTGGCGCTGAGGGACCCCGCAGGCAGTCTGGCCATGTCCAGATAGGCGATGAGTTCGTTGAGGATGGTCTTTTCCCCGAGCAGAAAGCCCGCCGTCATGCTTTCCGACCAGGGGATGCCGATCATCCAGACCACGGGCGCCATGAGATAGCCGAGGAGTCGCTGCAGCGTGACGGGCTCTCCCTGAAAACTGGGGAGGAGGCTGAGGATCTGATTGCTCAACGCCACCAGCGCAACCAGGACGATCAGCATGGCGATGATGTTCAGATACAGTGAAATGCCCTCGGAGGTGCCCTGGGTAACGGCGTCCATGGCGCTGGATGCCTTCCTGGGGGGGATGTACTGCCCGAGGGTAATCTCTCCGGTCTCCGGAACCATCAGCAGGGAAATCATGATGGCCGCCGGCGTGCTGATGATCGAGGCGATGAGGATATGTCCCATCACGTCGGGCATCTGCGGGCCGAGAATGGTCGCATAGAGGACCATCACCGTGCCAGCGATATTGGCCATTCCGCAGCTCATGGTGATGAACATTTCGCTGCGCGTGAGTTGACCGAGATAGGGGCGGATCAGCAGCGGCGCCTCCACCATGCCCAGGAAAACATTCGCCGCCGCGCCGACGCCGACGGCGCCGCCGACGCGCAAGGTTTTCTGGAGCAGCCAGGAAAAAGCCCGGACCACGAGCGGCAGGATCTTCCAGTAGAAGAGGAGCGAGGAGAGGGCGCTCACGACCAGGATCAAGGGCAGGGCCTTGAAGGCAAAAATAAAGGTCGATCCGGGATAGGTTTCCGCAAACGGCAGTTTCCCGCCTCCCAGATAGCCGAAGGCGAAGGTCGTGCCCGCGGTAGTGGCCCGTTCGAGCGCGCTCACTCCCCTGTTGAGCAGGATAAAGAAATCTCCGAAGATCGGAATTTTGAGCAGGATCAGCGCCAGCGCAAACTGGACGGCGAGACTGGTGAAGATGATCTGGTAGCGGACGGCCCGCCTGTTCTCGCTGATCAGCCAGGCGAGACCCGTCAAGAAGATGATCCCGACAATGCCCTGCAGGTTCATGAAGTGTCAGCTCTCTCCCGGGGGAGTCCTTTCTGAAGGGGTACTATAGGGAAAAGGGCAGCGGCTGTCAAGCAGCACACCCGGATCTCCACCGCAATCCTATGAACATGGCATAAAAAAAGCTCCCCGGCGCGGGGGAGCTTTTCAAGACAATATGAAAATCAGGTCTTACAGCTTGCGAACATTTTCAGCAGCCGGACCTTTGGCGCCACTGACAACATCAAAACTGACCCGATCACCCTCCGCCAGCGATTTGAAACCTTCGCCCTGGATCGCGGAATGATGGACGAAAACATCCTTGCCACCGTCCTGCTCGATAAAACCAAATCCTTTTGCATCGTTAAACCATTTTACTTTTCCTTCTGACATCTCGAATCCTCCTTTGTATTGGGTTTCTCCATGGAACCGCTTGCACCATCGCCGAACCGTTCAGCCAGCAATCCGTTTGTGCAAATAACCATTGCACGCTTACCAACCGATGCTTGTGCGTTTGTCATGTTCGTATTTCGTTGACTACAGACAGGTAGTGCACATGAATCAGTATTGACCATAAGAGTAAATAATTCTTTCCGGAAATGCAAGATTTTTTCTTGTTTTTTCTTGTTTGGACATGATTTAAATAGCGGACGCCTTTTACGAGATCAGCAGCGCGGTCATGTCCATGACGTTCGTCCCCGTGGGGCCGGTCATGATCAGGTCTCCGGTCTGCTGCAGAAAGTGGTAGGAGTCGTTCCGGGCGAGAAAATCGTCGATCCTAAGACCGAGCGCCTGCGCCTTTTCCCAGCTTGCATGATCGACGAGAGCGCCGGCGGCGTCCGAATGGCCGTCGATCCCGTCGGTCCCGGCGCTGAGGAAGAGAAAGCGCGGGTTCCCCTGAAACTCCCGGAGGGCTGCGAGGGCCATCTCCTGGTTCCGGCCACCCATCCCGTCCCCCTTCAGCGTAACGGTCGTCTCTCCGCCGAACAGAAGCAGAACCGGCGGGGCGAACGGCTGACCCGTCGTCGCGATCTCCTCGCCGACGGCCAGGATTGCCTTTGCCACCTCCCTTGCCTCGCCCCGGAGACGGGAACTCATGATACGGGCAGGAATCCCCAGCGCCTCGGCCTTCTCCTTCGCCTTTCGGAGGATTTTCAGGTTGCTCCCGATCAGAAAATGGTCGATCAGCGGACTCGGCCCCTTCGGCGTCTCCTCCATCTCCCCGTCCAGCCCCTTCTGAACAACCGAACGGACGCTCTTTGGCGCCCGATCCCAGAGACCGTACTTTTTCAGAATGGCATGGGTGTCGGCAAAACTGGAGCGGTCGAAGAACATCGGCGCGGAACCGATCGCCTCCAGGTCGTCACCGATGACGTCCGAGACGACCAGGACGATCCCGCGCGCCTTCGACAGCCGGCCCAGACGCCCGCCCTTCACGAGGGAGAGGTGCTTCCGGACAATGTTCAGATCCTCGATGGGGACCCCGTTCGCGAGGAGCCCCTTCACCAGATCCTGCATCTCGGCCAGCGTGATCGGCGGCGCCGGCTTCTCGATCAGCGCCGAGCTACCGCCGGACATCACGTAGATGAAGAAATCGTTCGCAGAAAGGGCGGACATTTTCTGCATCAGGATTTCCGCCGCCCGGATGCTCTTCTCCGTAAGGACGGGGTGCGAGCTTTCGAAGACCATGATCCCGTCCACGGCGGCGCCATAGTTTGAAACGACAAGGCCGTCCGTGATCCAATCTCCCAGAACCGCCTTGACGGCCCGCGCCGTCTCGACCGAGGCCTTTCCACTCCCGAAGAGGTAAACCCCGCTGTAGTCGCCGAGGCGGTAGCTTTTCCCTTCGATCGTGAGGACGCCCGCCTCATGCCGCAGCGTCTCCCGAACCAGATTCCCCGGAAGCACCGAACTCAGGGCGTCCCGGAAGACGGCCATCATCTTTTCTCTGTTCGTCATCTCTCCTCCCGATCTGCTATCGCGAATTTCGAAATATATCGTTTCGGTCGTTTCTGCACGTTATTTTTCCCGCCGATAGGGGTAGGGACGATACATTGGTTTGCATCGCCCCTCCCTCCGAACCGGACTGGCGGATTTCCCGCATCCGGCTCTCCAGTCGGTGGTTTTACCTCATTGAGGACTGGAGTAATTTCATATGGGCATCCACAAGACTG
>JAURXV010000130.1 GCA_030654195.1 Syntrophales bacterium
CTCCCTGCTGCTGGAGATCTACCGTCTCTTTGTCCATCTGGCCGGTCTGATTTTTCGGGCCGATGTCGGCGCGCTTCTTCCATCGGCGCGGATGCTCTTTCTGCTGCCCGCGCTGGCCGCACTGGGGACGGTTCTCTACGGCTTTTTCGAAGCCCGGTCGATCCGGAGCGAATCCCTGGTCATCCATTCGGCGAAAATCCCGAAGGAGGCGGGCCGGATCCGGATCGTCCAGATCTCCGACGTCCATGTAGGCGTAATAATCCGGGGGGATTACCTTGCGGAGATTCTCCGGAGTGTCCGGGCGGCGGCGCCGGACCTCATCGTCTCCACCGGAGACCTTGTGGACGGGCAGGGAAACGACCTCGCCGAAGCCGCGACCCAGTTCCGGGAGATCCGCCCCCGCTACGGGAAATTCGCCGTGACCGGGAATCACGAGTTTTACGCGGGGATCGATGAGGCGATGGAATTTACGGTCAATGCCGGATTTACCCCGCTGCGGGGCAAGGTCGCGACCGTCGCCGGGGCGGTCGATCTTGCGGGTGTCGACGATCCGGGGATTCACCGTTCGGGGTTTCAGGGGCATCCTTCCGACCGCGAGGTTTTGGCCCGGGCGAGCGGCGGCCGTTTCACGATCCTCCTCAAGCACCAGCCCCTGGTAGAAAAAGAGTCCCCCGGCGCTTTTGATCTGCAACTCTCGGGCCACACCCACAAGGGGCAGATCTTCCCCTTTAGCCTGGTGACCCGCCTGATCTTTCCGTTCCACGCAGGGAACTACCGCCTGGCGAACGGCGCCCTACTCCACGTCAGCCGGGGGACGGGGAGCTGGGGACCGCCGGTCCGCTTCCTCGCGCCGCCGGAGATCACGGTGATTGACCTCATGCCCGGATAGCGAGATTCCCGGGATTGCCGCCTTATCATCATAAGAGGCGACGTTCAAGGCGGCGGCCAAATAAGAGAGCGGTTCACGCCGAGGTCGGAGTCGCCGATACGGGAGCCCGACCTCGCGTGGAGCATCTTTTCGAAAAGATTGGGCAGGATCGCTATCGGTTTTGCTCCGCCATCCGGATCGTCCGGATCGGGAAGGGGATTTCGATGTCCTCCTCCCGGTAGCGCTTTTGCAATCGCTTGATGAATTCGTGACGAATGAGGTGCTGGTTTGCAAATTCCTTCGCACGAAGAATGACCGCAAAATTGATACTGGAGTCGTCGAACTTGTTGTAGCGGATGAAGGGGTCAAACCCGGGAACGCCGCCTTCGATTTCCTTCATGACCGTTCGGGCGACATCAATGGTGACGGACTCAACCTTGTCCAGATCGCTTCCGTAGCCGACGCCGACATCCACGATAACGGCCATTTCCGGTTCAGGCAGAGAGAAGTTGGTCGCAACGGCGGAGGCGAGCTTGGCGTTGGGGATGATGATCATGTTGTTTGCAAGCATCCGGATCGTCGTGTAACGCCATGTGATGTCGGCTACATATCCTTCCTGCCCGCTTTCGAGTTTCACATAGTCCCCGGGCCTGATTTTCTGGGAGGCGATCGTGTGGATTCCGGCGAAAAGATTGGAGAGGGTATCCTGGAGCGCCAGCGCGACGGCCAGCCCTCCGACGCCGAGGGCCGTCAGGATCGGGGCAATGGAGATCCCCAGGGATTGAAGGAGGACCAGAACGCCGATGATGTACACAAGAACCTGGGTGAGGTGTGTGAAAATGGAGGTCGACATCATAATCCCGCCGACCTTTCTGCCGTAGAGGGTGACCAGTCCAGAGAGCATCCTGGAGAGGACCACTGTCACGGAGAGGACATAAATGATCAGCGCCCCTCGGTCGATCATGGGTTGGTATCGGACCGGGATCGGAAGGCCGTTCAGGGCGGCGTACACCCCCGCGGTTCCGAACCACCAGTAGGCCATTCCATGAAAGGAGGTTATGAGAAGTGCATTGCCCTCCCACGGCGTTCTTTCCGCAATTCTGATCAGAACCGGCCGGACGAATTTCTCCATCGCCAAACCGATAAGAAAGCCGCCGACCGTCAACGCCGCCGGCATGATGAGGTCTCTCAGTGTCTGAATTTCGTTGATCATTCCTCTCTCCTCCGTTTTGTGATTGCTCGAAGATGGACCCCCGCCGCCGAAAAAGAGCACGGCAGCGGAGGCTTTCGAGCGCCGGCTCATCGGAAACCCGGTAAACCTCTTTTCTTGGATGCGCCGCCCGCTTCCATGGAAACATTCTATCTCATTCCGCGGATATTGTAAAATCGTCTCTGGCCGAAGGTCTCAAAGTAAGGATTTGCTAAGGAGTGAAGGGGGCGCATCAGCGGGAAAATGACCAAAAGTCGCAACCTGATTTTACCTTGATAAATTATCCAAATTCATGCATGAAGAGTTTTGACTTATCATTATCACGAAGGGAGAAATTGCATGCAGATCAAGGATGCCATTGCGGTCGTCACCGGGGGCGCCTCCGGTTTGGGTGAAGCCTGTGTCCGGAGCCTGTCCGCGCTGGGCGCGAAGGTGGCGATCTTCGATGTCGTTTCGGAGCGGGGCGAGAAGCTGGCCGCCGAGCTGGGGTTAAATGTTATTTTTGTCCATGCCGATGTGACCAGTGACGAGAGCGGTCGGGCGGCCATCGAGAAAACGGTGGCCGCTTTCGGGACGATTCATGCGGCGATCAACTGCGCCGGCGTGGCCGATCCCGGGAAGGTGCTTTCAAAGAAGGGACCGATGTCGCTTGCCTTTTTCAATCGGGTTATTCAGATCAACCTTGTCGGCACGCTGAACATCATCCGCCTTGCCGTCGAGCAGATGGTCAAGAATGAACCGAACGGGGAAGGGGAGAAGGGGGTCATCATCAACACCGCCTCCGTGGCCGCTTTCGACGGGCAGATCGGCCAGGCGGCTTACAGCGCCTCCAAGGCGGGGGTTGCGGGGATGACGCTGCCGATCGCGCGGGAGTGCGCGGATTATGGGATCCGTGTTATGACAATCGCGCCGGGGCTGTTCGAGACCCCGATGATGGCGGGGCTTCCCGAAAGCGTCCGTGTGCAACTGGCGCAGACCGTACCCTTCCCGAGACGCCTCGGCAGGCCTGCGGAATATGCCGCGCTTGTTCGGCACATCATTGAAAATCCGATGTTAAACGGCGAGTGCATCCGGCTCGACGGTGCGGTCCGGATGACGGCCCGGTAAATAGTGCATTCAAATCCATAACTTCAAACGAACCGATGAGGAGGAGGCAGGACATGGGAAAGGTTTTCAACATGGTAGTGGATGGGTCGGGGGTGGGGGTCGTCACCTTCGATGTGGCCGGCGAGAAAATGAACACCTGGACGGAGGAGGCCTTTAACGGCTTTGATCATGTCATGCGGGAGCTGGAGACGTCCAAAGGGATCAGCGGGGTCATCTTCATCTCGGGGAAACCGGAGAACTTTCTGGCCGGCGCCAACCTGAAAATGATCTCCCAGATCGATAGCGCCGAGGAGGTGCGACGGTTTTTGGACCGCTTCCACGGATCGTTCGCCCGCCTCGAGGCGCTCGGGTTCCCCGCTGTCGCCGCTATCCACGGCCACTGCCTCGGCGGCGGTCTGGAATTCGTGCTGGCCTGCACCGCCCGGATTGCGAAGGAGGGCAAGAGCACCCTCATCGGCCTTCCGGAGTGCAATGTGGGCCTCTTTCCCGGCGCCGGCGGGACGCAGCGGCTGCCGCGGCTGATCGGCTACCCGGCGTTGGAACTGATCCTGAAGGGGACGATGCTTCCGGCGGCGAAGGCCTATGAAATGGGGATCATCGACCGGCTGATCCCCGCGGATGGCGACCTCCTTGCATCGGCGAAGAGCCTTCTCGAAGAGGTCATCGCCGGGACGGCGAACCTGAAGCGACCCCTCCAGGACTTCACCCAGATCGACGCCGTAGCCGAGATGGCGAAAGCGGGGATCCTCAAAGCGACCAAGGGGAGGGAAATCCCCGGCCCGATGCTGGCCCTGAAATCGATGCACGAAGGGTTGAAGGTGTCGCTTGCGGAGGGGATAGAGATCGAAAAGAAGAACTTCGTCGAGGTCGTCCTGACGAAGGAGGCCAAGGGGAGCATCAACACCTTCTTCATCAAGGGGATGACGGACAAGCCGCAGGCGATGATGACCAAAGGGTTTGTCCCCAAACCGCTGAAGAAGGTGGCCGTCCTGGGCTTCGGGACGATGGGCCGGGGGATCGTCATCGACACCCTCCGCAACACGCAGTTCCCCGTCCTCGTCAAGGACGTCCCCGAGGCCCTGGAGCCGGGAAAGGCCTTCGTCCGGAAGATCCTGGACGGGATGGCCGAGAAGAAACGGCTGAAGGAGCCCGTGGATGCGATTATGTCCCGTCTGACGGTCACGACGGACTACATCGACGCTTTCCGGGAGGCGGACATCGTCATCGAGGCGGTCTTCGAGGAGATCGGCGTGAAGAAACAAGTGTACGGGGAACTCGGCAAGGTGGTCCGGGAGGATTGCATCATCGCGAGCAACACCTCTTCCATCCCGATCACCTCGATGGCCCCTTTCGTGGCCAAACCGGAGCGGTTCGGCGGCATCCACTTCTTTTCGCCCGTCTGGCTGATGCAGCTCGTGGAGGTGATCCGCGGCGAGCAGACCGCCCAGGAGACGATCGACAACCTGCTCAATTTTGCCGGTCTGATCCGGAAGCGGCCCATCGTCTGCCGGGACAATGCAGGCTTCGTCGTCAATGCGATGCTCTTCCCCAACTTCGTCAATGCGCTGAAATACATCGAGGAGGGGAACTCCATCGAAAAGGTGGACCGGGCGATGACCCGTTTTGGCATGCCCGTGGGACCGATCCGGCTCATCGACGAGGTGGGAATCGACGTCCTTTACAAGATCTTTGTCGGGATGGGGATTAAGCAGGAGACGGTGAAGAGCGTGGTCGAGGCGGGGCGCCTCGGGCTAAAGAAATCGGGCAAGGGGTTCTTCCTGAAGGACGGTAGCGTCGATCCGGAGGTGCTGCCGCTCATCGTAAAGCGCCCGCCGCACGAAGTCAGCGAAGAAGAGATTCAGATGGGGATTTTCACTGCGATGGTCCAAATGGGGAAAGACATCCTCGACCGGAAGATCGTCGACGATGTTCGGATGATTGATGTGGGGATCATCTGGGGGCTCGGCTTTCCCGCCGACAAGGGCGGTCCGATGAAATGGGCCGACCTCATCGGCCTGAGCCGAAAGCTCTACGGGAAGAATTTCTATTAACCCCCATGCCCGGGTCGGGCACAACGAAAACCGTACGACGGAAACAGAAGGCGCCCCGGGAGGAGAGCATCCGGGGCGCTTCCCGTTTTTACCGCTGATGTTTATCGGTCCGGTTCGATGACCACCTTGATCGCCGTCGGATCGTTCGCCGCGACGGCGAAGGCCTGCGCGACCCGCGAGATCGGAAAGCGGTGGGTGATCAGCGGCTCGATGTCGAGCTGCCCCTGCATCACCGGCCACAGAGCCAGCGGCGTCCGGAGGGTGCGCTGCCTGTTCTCTTTTCGAAGGGCGAATGGTTGTTTTCCCCTTGACGGCGGACGTGAAATCATCGACATAAGGCCAAAGATTGTCCGAATATCCCTGCTCGCTAAAGAGAAGAGAGGGGAAAATTGCATGCCGGCTCCTCCGGAGAGAAACGAAAAAAAGAGGGCAACCCTTGCAGCGGTCGGATCCATCCTGCTGTGGTGCGCGAGCGGCGTCTGTTTCGCCCGCGGGGCGCGCCTCCTGGGACCGATGGCCTACCTGACGCTGATGACGGCAACGGGCGTGATCACGGTCGTCCTCCTGCAGCGCTTCCGGGGACAACCGTTCGCCAATCTGGTCCGCCTGCCTCTCCGGGTCATGGTCGCCGGTTTCTGGGGGGTCGCCTTCTACACGGTGATCCTGGCGCTCGCCTTCGGCATCGCCCCGGAGCGCGCCATCGGCCAGGTTAATCTGCTGAACTACCTCTGGCCGGTCTGGATCGTCCTGCTGTCCGCCGTCCTGATCAGGGAGAAGACGCGACTGCTCCCGACAGCGGCAGGCGTCCTCCTCGGATTCGCGGGGATCGTCGTCGCGCGGGGTCCGGCTGAGCTTCTGCGTGCACCCGAATACCCGCTGCCGCTGTTCCTTGCCCTTCTGGGCGGGTTCCTCTGGGCTTGTTACAGCGTCCTCCTCCGGCGCTGGCGGATTCCTGCAGATCAGGGGGGGACGGCGTTCCATTTCACCCTCTGTGCGCTGATGGCCGCGGCGGTCGCCGCCATCCGGGGGGAGTGGCAGAATTTGCCGCCGGTCGGCGCGGAGGCGCTCTTCTGGATCCTCTTCGGCGGGATCGGGCCGGTGGGGCTTGCCTACCACTGGTGGGAGATCGGAGTGAAGCGCGGCCATGTGCCATTGATCAGCACGCTCGCCTATTTCATCCCCATCGGTTCCACCCTGCTCATCGGCATCCTCTTCCGGGAGGCGATGGGGCCGGGACTCCTCTTCGGAGCTGTCCTGATCGCAGCGGGCGCCTGGCTGGCGGGACGGACGCAGGGGTAAATAAGGCTAACAGGCGGAAAGCAGGCCTTGACGAGGCGGCTTCTACCCAGATTTCTTCGTCTTTTGGAGCTCCTGCCAGGTGTGGCGCTGGAGGAACGACCCCTCAACGTTCGCTTCCATCTCCTTAAACAGCGCGAACGGCATGGCGAAGCTGAGAAGGTTGCCGCCCAATTGCTTTCTGATGTAGACCCGGGCGGAGAGGTCGGTCAGCCCCACCACGGCGCGCGGCCGGTCGGATTTCGCCTCCCGGTAGGGGTAGATGCCGATCGTCTGGCAGCCGGCGGCAAACGGAATGAAAACATTTTCATTGCTTCCGCGACCGTAGTTCGCCAGGACGACAAGCGCCGACAGTTCGTCCGGGTCGGCGAAGAAGATCACCGTCTGCGGCGTCTCTTTTTCGGCGTCGACATCGGCCAGCGGCCGGAAGGCGACGTAGCGCTTCGGGATCTGCATGATCGGGAGGCCCGTAACGAAGCGCTTCACATCCTCCGGCGTCTTGACGTAGCGTTCGCCGTTGACGAAGTTATCGTAGGCATCGCCCGTCAGGAAGGGTTTGACCTTCTCCGCGACCGCCGGACCCTCCGCCCACCCTTCGATACCGGAGGAGAGGAAGTGGCAGAAGCCCTCTTCACTGCCGGGAAAGCGTTGATACTGATTCCCGAAACCCATACCGACACCGCCGCCGAAGCAACCGAAGGTCTTCGCATCGCAGACGGCCGGCCGCCCCTTCACGGCGGAAGCGGCGAGCCACATTACGCAGCCCCAGCGGTCCTCCTTGAACTGCATCGCCCGTTCGGGTTTTTCGTCGGACCAGATCAGCGCGATGGGGGGATGCTTCGTCTTGATGGCCTGTGCGATTCTGCTTTCCATATGGGGGCTCCTTGATCATCCGTTCGTTGGTTTTTTGTTTTATATCATAGATAAAACGGCGGCGCAATCGCTTCGGGATGCTGAAGACAACGTGATGGTCAATAGGAGGGTCAATTCCGCTGTTTGCTATTTTGCCCCGAATATTGTAGAAATGCCCCCATGAAAACGACGCCGGTCGAATATGCGGGTACCTATAAGGGGATGGCGCTGATCGCCGATCCGATCTACCGGTACGCCTCCTTCACCGTCCCCGCGGCGGACGGAGGTGAGAAAACCGAGAAGGACCTGATCGACTCCCCCTGGGTACAGCGTCTCCGGCGGATCTACCAGCTCCAGAGCGCCCGCTGGGTCTACCCGGCGGCCGAGCATACCCGGTTTCAGCATTCCTTGGGAACGATGCACATGGCGGGCGAGTTCGGCCGCCATCTCTACCCATCGCTGAAGGAAGTCTGTCCGGGCGCCCCTTCCGCGAACTGCGTGGAGGAGCTTCTCAGGGTGGCGGGTCTGCTTCACGACGTGGGGCACGGCCCCTACGGCCACTTCTTCGACGACCATTTTCTGGGTCAGTATGGGCTCACCCATGAGGATCTGGGCCGGATGATCATCTGCCGGAAGCTGGGACGGGTGATCACGGGGATCCGGCGGAGCCCGTCGGGACCTTTTGCCGAAGGCGAGACGCTCGATCCCGCCCAGGTGGCCTTTCTGATCCGGATGCCGGGGGAACATGACCACAGCGCGCCCCGGTGGCTGCAACTGCTCCGCCAGCTCTTCTCGGGCACCTACACGGTGGATAATCTGGACTATGTCCAGCGCGACGCCTTCATGACGGGGTTTTCGCTCGACATCGTCGACATCACGCGTCTCCGCTTCTACACCTTCTTCACGAAGCAGGGGCTCACGCTCCACCAGGCGGGCGTCTCGGCGCTGAGCCGCTTTCTGAACGCGAGATTGAACCTCTATTCCAACGTCTACTTCCACCGGACGACGCGGGCGCTG
>JAURXV010000137.1 GCA_030654195.1 Syntrophales bacterium
TGGACATCAAGATGCCCCGCATGAGCGGCCTGGAAATGCTAAAAAAGTGCCGCGAGATCAGCAATGATTTTGTCTCCATTATCATCACCGGCCACGGCGACCACGAAAAGGCCATCCATGCCTTACAATTGGGCGTTTTCAACTACCTGCGCAAGCCCATCTCACTCGAAGAACTCGTTACCTCGGTCGGCAAGGGGATCGAGCTGCTCCACCTGCGCCGCGGTCTGGCCGCCCGCGGACGCGAATTGGAGATAGAAACGGCTCTCAAAGAGCAGTATGCCCAAAACCTGGAAAGGATGGTTGAGGAACGGACGAAGGAAATCAAGAAGTTGTCTGAGGCTGTCAAGGCAACTACAGAGAGCATTGTAATCTCTGACCTCGAGGGGAAGATTACAGATGTGAATGAAGCCACCCTGATAATGTACGGCACTGGCAACAAAGAGGACCTGGTTGGGAAAAGTTCCTTTGATCTTATCGCTCCGGAAGATCAACAAAAAGCGGTTGCAGGAATGGAAGAAGCGCTGGAAAAGGGATACGTCAAAGATCGAGAGGGTCATGTTATCACCAAGGACGGCAGCAGAATCCCCGTGGAGATGGGCGTAGCCATCATGAAAGGCGTGGACGGCGAACCGATAGGGTTTGTGGGCGTAATCGCGGACATCACCGAACGCAAGCGGGCGGAGGAGGAGCTGCGGGAGAGCGAAGAAAAACACAGGGTCTTGATCGAGACGACCGACACCGGGTATCTCATTCTGGATGCCCAAGGCAGAGTCATCGACGCCAACAAGGAATATATCCGGCTCACGGGTTATGATACGTTGGAGGAGATCCTCGGCCGAAGCGTGGTTGAATGGACCGCCCCACATGACCTGGAACGAAATGCCGCCGAATTGAAGAAATGTGTCGAGCAGGGTTATGTCAGAAATCTTGAAATCGACTACGTAAACCGGAGTGAACAAATTACTCCCATTGAGATCAACGCGACCCTCGTGGGCAGCGGAGACTCCGTTAGGATCCTTTCGCTGTGCCGCGACATCAGCGAGCGCAAGCGGGCGGAGGAAAAACTCAAAGATACCCTTGAGAGTCTCAGGAAAGCAGTGAACACCACCATTCAGGTCATGGTGGCGGCTGTGGAAACGAGAGATCCCTATACCGCCGGTCACCAGATCCGGTCCGCGAACCTTGCCCGTGCCATTGCCACGGAGATGGGATTGCCGCAGGAGAAAATCGACGCCATCCGGATAGCCGGTTCCATTCATGACATCGGAAAACTATCGATCCCTGCGGAGATATTGTCCAAGCCGACCAAGCTGTCGGAAATCGAATTTTCGCTGATTAAGGAGCATGCCCGCAGAGGATTCGAGATGCTGAAAGACGTGGAATCACTCTGGCCCCTGGCAGAAATTGTTCACCAGCACCACGAGCGGATGGACGGCTCCGGCTATCCAGGAAATCTGAAGGGGGATGCCATTCTGATCGAGGCCCGCATCCTCGCCGTTGCCGATGTGGCGGAAGCCATGGCCTCACACAGGCCCTATCGTCCTGGCATGGGCATTGATGCAGCTCTGAATGAAATCGAGAAGAACAGAGGAATCCTTTACGACAGCACTGCCGCAGATGCCTGTCTGAGATTGTTTCGGGAAAAAGGTTTTAAACTTGAAGGAACCTGATTTGAAGGGGCAATCATCACTTGGGAAACGGCACCGAAACGACAAAGGCTGAGGGCGGACAAGGAATTCAAATGGCGCGGATAAAGAGCGCTCCGAAGAAGCCGTCCGTGCCGTGGCGGTGGGGGAAGGTCCGGAAGAAACCGTCAGCGTCGATGAGTTCCGGGGGAATACCTTCCGGCGAAATGCGGGTAAACGCTGGATGGCCGGCGAGAAAATCGGCGACGACATTCTCGTTCTCCTCCGGTGTGATGGCGCAGGCGGTGTAGGCGAGGCGGCCGCCGGGCTTCACGCAAAGGGCTGCGCTCCGGAGGAGTCGCCGCTGGATCTGTGCGCATTTTTCGAGGTCCGCCGGGGCGATACGCCAACGGATCTCCGGGTTTCTACGGAGCGTGCCGAGGCCGGAACAGGGGGCGTCGAGGAGAACCCGGTCAAATGCGCCGCGGAAGGCCTCGGGCGTTCCGGTTGCGTTCCCCGGATGGGTCTCCACGATCGTTACGCCGAGTCGGCCGGCCTCCGCCGTTAGCAGACGGAGTTTGTCCGGGTGGAGATCGACGGCGGTGATCTTCCCCCGGTTTTTCATCAGGGCGGCCAGGTGGAGGGTTTTCCCGCCCGCGCCGGCGCAGAGATCGAGAACCCGCTCGCCGGGTTGCGGCGCGCAGAGGCGGGCGACGAGCTGGGACGCCTCGTCCTGGACCCGGATCAGACCGTCCTGGAAGGCGGCCGTCTCCCGGAGGCCGGCGGCGGGTGTGGTGAGGATGATACCGTCCTGGGAGAATCGGGTCGTTTCGGCGGCGATTCCCTCTGCCGCGAGCGCCGCGACGGCCTTCTTTCTCGATGTTTTCAAGCCGTTCACGCGGACGGCGAGCGGCGGGATCCCGTTGTTCGCCCGGCAGATGGCGATCGTTTCGTCGATGCCGTACCGGTCGAGCCAGCGCTCGACAAGCCAGCGGGGGTGGGAGTGGAGGACGGCGATGGCCCTGCCGGGATCCTTTGCCATCTCCGGCCAGGCGATGCGCTCCTTCCCCCGGAGTACGTTCCGGAGGATGGCGTTCACCAGCCCCGCGGCGGCCGGGCAGCTCTTTTTTGCAACACCGACGGCCTCGTTCACCGCGGCGAAGGCGGGGATCCGGTCGGTGAAAAAGAGCTGGTAGACGCCTGTCCGGAGGACGTTCCGGACCGGTATCTCCAGCGTGGAAAAATCGCCCCGGTAATGCCGGGCGATGATCCAGTCCAGGCGGCCCCGCATCCGGAGCGTTCCATAGACGAGCTCGGTGAGAAGCCCCCGGTCCTGGGGATTCCGGATCTCCGTTCCGGAGAGGAGCGCGTCGAGGAGCGGTTCCGCATGGGCGCCCTGCTGGTCGATCCGGTTCAGGATCTCGACGGCGGCGCCCCGCGGCGTCTTCTGTTTTTTCCGTTCCTCCGTCATATATCGTTCCTGTCGAACCAATTCACCCCCACCCTTGCCCTCCCCCGTCGAGGGGGAGGGATACCGGGATGAAAATCACCTCTATCTTTCCCTCCCCCGTCGCGGGGAGGGATACCGGGATGAAAATCACCTCTATCTTTCCCTCCCCCGTCGCGGGGAGGGATACCGGGATGAAAATTACCTCTACCCGTCCCTCCCCCGTCGAGGGGGAGGGATACCGGGATGAAAATCACCTCTATCTTTCCCTCCCCCGTCGCGGGGAGGGATACCGGGATGAAAATCACCTCTATCCCTCCCTCCCCCGTCGCGGGGAGGGATACCGGGAG
>JAURXV010000141.1 GCA_030654195.1 Syntrophales bacterium
GAACCGTTTTTCCTGTTTCACGGGATGCGTACCTGCAGCGATGAAGGTTCCGGAAAGAAAATCGCTTAGGCTGTATACGACAATCTTCTTGAAATGTCCAGCGGGAATGGGGCAATCGTACAGCACGGGGAGGCCATGATCGGATTGACCACCTAAATCAACCACCAACATTTTATGATGTTTGAGTTTACTGTAGAAATTACTATTTTTTACTTACAACAAGGTGAAAGCAAATCGGCGGCAAGCTCCCGTCTTTGCACGGTTTGATCAAATTAGGTGGTGGATTTGGGACCAATTTCTGGGTTGCAAGATCGGTTTGAAGTGATATATATGAAGCAATTGAGAATAACAGGGCAGGCTGTGCATCTGCTTCCGTAGTGGTTTTGCGAAGGCGCATGCGACGGGGTTAGGAGGGTTCATGGCGGAAATGGAGCAGCAGGCGGCTCTGCTGAAGGAGATCCAGATGCGGTTCGACCGCAAGCTGAAGGAGAACGAGATCAGTCTGCTGGAATACTGGAAGGAGCATCTGGACCGGGTGGGGGCGATGAAACCGGAAGGGATCGCCGCCCTCCAGCTTCAGGTGAGAAATATTTCCGAGATGATGGCAAACCGGATCCGGATGTTGAAGCGAGGGTGACTTAAAGAAGCAGGTTTTCCGTTTGGGTTGAGACCACGTTGAAAAGCTGATCGTGGATCATGGTCAATGGGTGAATGAAAAAGATGAGGGAGATAGCGGATTTTCTTTTTGAAGTCGGGATGCTGAAAAAAACCCCGCGGAGCGGTTTCCAGTTTCTGGGTTCCGGGTGCGAATCGGTGGCCGAACATGTTTTGCGGACGCTTTACATCGGCTACGTCCTGTGCAAAATGGATTCGGAGGCGGATGAGTTAAAGGTCCTCCGACTCTGCCTTATGCATGATCTGCCCGAGGCCCGTACGGGCGACATGAATTACGTGAACAAGAAATATGTGACGGTGGATGAGAAGAAGGCGACCCGGGAGCTCGCGGAGCCGCTTTTCTTCGGTGGGGAGATCGAGGCCGCTCTCGACGAATTCAACGGGAAAGAGACGAGAGAGGCCCTGCTGGCTCGGGATGCCGATCAGCTTTCGCTGATCCTCCAGTTGAAGGAGTGTGGCGATCTGGGAAACAAATACAGCCGGGAGTGGATCCGTTTCGCTGTTCTGCGTCTCACCACGGAAAACGCCCGCAGCCTGGCCGCGACCATCCTCGACACGGATTCTTCCAACTGGTGGTTCAAGGACAAAAGCGACTGGTGGGTCAATGGCAATCACGGATCATCATCGGAGTAAAATAGATAAAGACTGACGCCTCCTTCCAGGCCGTCGTCGGGCTAGCGGCGGCCGGTTGTTCTCTTCTTGACACTGTCGAGAAAATACCCTAAGTTGCCGGAGCTCGCAAGCGGGAAGGACGAAGGATCTTATGGCCACGAAAAAGCAAAGGCGGACCGCAGAGGTCAAACACAAGAAAACGAAGAAGGGCCGAAGGGTTTTACTCCTTTCCGTGATTGTCGTGGCCTCCGTGGTCTTTCTGGCTATTTTTTTTATTACCCTCTTCGATTATGTCTATCCACCCGCCACCGGAAAACAGACCGCATCGAAAAAGAGGGAGAAACAGGAGGTAACCCTCTTTTTTTCCGATGCCAACGAACGTTTTCTCGTTCCTGAAAAGCGGCTCATCCCCAAAGAAAAGGAATTGGAAGAACAGGCGAAGGAGATTGTCCTGGCTCTTATCGCCGGCTCGAAGACGGGGCTGGTCAACACCTTTCCCGCGAAGGCGGAGATCGAGGGCGTCAAAAAGGAAGGGGATGAGATCCTCTCCGTCAATTTCCGGGAGAGTCTCGTGGCGAATCATCCCGGGGGAAGCGCCGCGGAAATGGCCACCGTCTATTCGTTGACCAATACGCTGACCACCAATTTGCCGGCGATCAAGAAGGTCAGAATTCTGATCGGCGGCAAGGAAAAGGAATCGCTTAAAGGACATATCGGTCTCCGCAACCCGTTCATGATGAATCGGGAACTGATCGCTCCGGCGGCGCCGCCGAAAGAGGGATAGCGGGCTTTTGTCCCGTGGTGAATCTCTATGCCATCCAAATCCAGGCTCTCCCGCACGAGAAATATCGGAATCGCCGCTCACATCGACGCGGGCAAAACGACGGTGACGGAGCGAATTCTCTTCTACACGGGCAAATCCTACAAGATGGGTGAGGTCCATGACGGCGAGGCCGTGATGGACTGGATGCCGCAGGAGCAGGAGCGGGGGATAACCATCACCTCGGCGGTGACCACCTGCACCTGGGAAAACCACGAGATACACATTATTGATACGCCCGGTCATGTCGATTTTACCATTGAAGTCGAGCGGAGTCTCCGGGTACTCGACGGGGCCGTCGTCGTCTTCTGTGCCGTAGGGGGGGTTGAGCCTCAGTCGGAAACCGTCTGGCACCAGGCCGACAAGTACGGCGTTCCCAAGGTGGCGTTCATCAACAAGATGGACCGGGTCGGGGCGGACCATGCCGGGACGATCCGGCAGATGAAGGAGCGCTTCAACTCCCTGCCTTTGCCGATCCAGATCCCGTTCGGGGAGGGGGAGGCCTTCCGGGGGGTCGTCGACCTCATCCGGCGGCAGGTGATCACCTGGGATGACGCGACCAAGGGGGTTTCCTACGGATATGCGGATATTCCGGACGAGATCCGGACGCAGGCCCTGGAGCATCGTGACAGGATGATCGCGCTTCTTGCCGATCTGGACGACGGGATCGCGGAGAAATATCTCGAAGGGACGGAGATTCCCGAGCAGGAGATCATCGAGGCGATCCGCAAGGCGACGATCTCTCTTCAGATCGTACCTGTCATGTGCGGTTCGGCCCTCCGGAACAAAGGGGTGCAGCCGCTTCTGGACGCGGTGGTTCACTATCTGCCGTCGCCGGAAGAGATCCCCCCCGTCACAGGCCTGAATCCGCTGACAAAACAGGAGGAGGTTCGGGCGAGCAGCGACAAGGAGCCCCTGGCGGCCCTGGCCTTTAAGATCATGCAGGACGAGGGGAGAAAACTGACCTATCTCCGGATCTATTCGGGACGCCTCCATGCGGGGGATGAGCTCTACAACGCGAGTCGGGGGAAGAGGGAAAAGATCGCCCGCCTCTTGAAGATGCACGCAAACAAACGGGAGCGGGTGGAACAAGCGGGCGCCGGCGATATCATCGCCGTCATGGGACTCAAGGAGATCACGACGGGTGATACGATCTGTGATGAAGCACACCCCATCCTGCTTGAACCGATTGATTTTTATGAGCCGGTCATCAGCCAGGCGATCGAGGCCAAGACGCCCGCCGATCAGGAGAAACTGGCCGTCGCCCTGAACAAACTCATGGAGGAGGATCCAACCCTCCGGGTCAAGTACGACGACGAGACAGCCCAGACGGTCCTCTCCGGCATGGGGGAGCTTCACCTCGAAATCATTACCGACCGCCTGCAACGTGAATTCAACGCCCGTGTGAACGTGGGCAAGCCGCGGGTCGTTCATCGGGAGACGATCCAGAAGCGCGTCGAATGCGAGGGGCTCTTCGAAAGGGAACTGGGAGAGAAAAAACATTTCGGTCATGTGAAGCTCATTCTTGAGCCGACCGACCGGGGCGGCGGGGTCGAGATCGTTCGCCGACTCGAAGAAGGGGCCGTCATTCCGGAAGAACTGCTGGTCGCGATGGAAGAGGGCGTCCGTGAGGGGGTGCTGAGCGGCGTTCTCGCGGGGTATCCGGTCATCGATATCCGGATCGTCCTCCTCGGGGGGAACCAGAGAGAGGGAGAAACGACACCGCTCGGCTGCAAGATCGCCTCCTCCTCCGCCTTTCGGGAGGGCTGCCAGAAGGCCGATCCCGTGCTCTTGGGGCCGGTGATGCTGGTGGATATCATCACCCCGAGCGAATTTATGGGGGAGGTGATCGGCGACATTCATGCCCGGCGCGGAGAGATCCAGGGCATTGCGCCGAAGGGGGCGGTCAGCGATATCCGCGCAAAGGTCCCCCTGAAGGCGATGTTCGGCTATTCGACGGATCTTCGTTCCGCCACACAGGGAAGGGCCGTTTTTACGATGCAGTTCTTTGCCTACGATAAGGCCGGATGATAATGCCTACACCGGGGACAGATTTGAAATCTGTCCCCGGTGAGTCTACCGTTCGGGATGGGTAATGTCGGCTTGGCGTGACCGTATGGGGGCCTGACCTATGTTTTCGCTGATGAAGCGTCTCAAGTTCTTAACGGGGTTTGTCAGGCAGCGCTCCGTTCTGATTGCGATCATTACGCTCAACGTCATCTTCCTCAGCTCCGTCGGTGTCCATTATTTTGAACAGCAGGCGGCAGATTCGAACATCCATTCCGTCTGGGACGGTATCTGGTGGGCTGTGGTGACCGTCGCCACTGTTGGCTACGGGGATCGGTTTCCCATTTCCGTCGGCGGAAGGATCGTCGGATTTGTGCTGATGTTTTTTGGCGTCGGCATGATGTCCCTCTTAACCGCCACCATCGCTTCCATCTTCGTGGAGAAAAAGATCATGGAGGACAAAGGGTTGGAAACAGTCAAGGTCAAGGATCATCTGATCATCTGCGGCTGGAACCAGCATACCGAGGAGGTGCTGGCCGGACTGACCACATACGGATTGACGGGAGATGCGCCGATCGTTCTGATCAACGAGCTCTCCGTGGATGAAATCGAATCCTTCCGTCTGAAGTATAAAAAATTCAACCTGAAATTTCTCCGGGGCGATTACGTCCGGGAGGATGTCCTTCTGCGGGCCAACATCGCCGGCGCCCGAGTTGCGGTGATCATGGCCGATGTTTCCGGCGGGCACTCCCGGGAGAGAACGGACGAAAGGACGGCGCTGACGGCGCTTACGATCAAATATCTCGCACCTCAGGTCAAAACGATCGCGGAACTGTTGGATGGCGAAAATCGGCAGCATCTGAAACGGGCCAATGTCGAAGAGATCATCGTCCGCGGGGAGCATATCGGTTCCCTCCTCGCAACGGCGGTCAAATCCCCGGGGCTGCCCCGCCTGATCTCCGGGATGCTTTCCTTGGGGGATACCAACAAATTCTGGCGCGTTGAAATCCCGAAAACGTTCATCGGGAGGACTTTCCAAGACCTCTCCACCCACTACCGGGAGAAACAGCATGCCATCCTGATCGGGTTTCTGAAGGATAAGAAGGCAATGAAGTTGGAGGATCTTCTTTCCGACAACACCTCCGTGATCGACAAATTTATCCGGGAAAAGATCCGGGAGACCAAGAAGGATTTCTACTACGAAAAGGATGAAGCGCGGATCGTCGTGAACCCGGCGGACGATTACACAATCAGTCCGGATGATTATGCTGTGGTGTTGTCCAAATCGATGCCAAAGTAGGAAGTCAGGAGTAAGGAGTGAGGGGGTGAGGAGGATTTTACCCCTCACTCTTCACGCCTCACATTTTTCGGGAGATGGAAGATGGAACAGGAGATAGCCCTCCTCCGGGAGACGGAGTTGTTCAGGGATCTGACCGGGGATCAGATCGGTAAAATCCTCAAGATCTCGAGGCACGTGACCTTTCCCGAAGGCGAAGTCATCATGCGGGAAGGGGAGGAAGGGAATACGATGTACATCATCCTGGAGGGGACCGTGGAGGTTGTAAAAAGCCTCGTCATGGGGGATGAGGATGAAGAGGCAAACGAGAAGAACAAGGTCTTTACACGGCTCGATGCCTCGGACCATGCCGTATTCGGCGAGATCGCCCTCCTGGAGACGATGAGACGGACGGCAACGATTAAAACCGTGACAAAATGCCGATTCTATGAAATTAAAAGGGAGAGTTTTCTTAGCCTTACCGAGGCGGATCACGAACTGGGTTACCGGATCTTCCTGAATCTGGCGAGAATCGTCAGCACCCGGCTGAGAAAAGCCGATGAAGATACGATCAAACTGACCACGGCGCTCAGTATCATTCTCCGCGAATCCTGATGTAGTGACGGGGACACGATGCGGCATCATGTCCCCGTTTTCCAATGAGAAAGGATTGATTGATGTCCCAACCATCGCAAATCACGGATGACCGTTCGCGGATCTCCTCCATACTTCTGCTGGACAAGGATAAGCTTCTGCAAAGCATATTCCGTTTGAGTTCTCTGTTGACCACGCCCTCCAATGTGAATGAAATCCTGGTGAAGATCCTCGACGAGGTTGTGGACAGCATCGGTTTCGACCGAGGGATCATCCGGCTGTTCGACGCCTCCCGGCAGAATCTCGAGGCCAAGGTTGTCAAGAGTTACAGCCCGGAGGAGGAGCGGAAGGTGTTCGCCGTGGCCCTCAACATCCATGAGCATGACTGCATTGCGACCAAGGTGGCCAAATCCGGTCAGCCGATTGCCGTGGAGGTTACCGCGACCGATCCCCGGATCACGGAGACCGACCGCATGCTGACGAAGATCTATGACCGCGGTTCTTACTTCTGTGCCCCGCTGAAGATCGGGGACGAGGTGATCGGGATCATTGCCGCCTGGTTCAAGGAGGAGACCAAATTTTTCCCGGAGGAGATCAGTCTCTTCGTCACCTATGCCAACACGCTGAGCATCATCATCCATAACATGCGGCTCTTCGAGGCCAACGCCGAGAAAATCCGGCAGCTCACGATTCTCCAGGATGCCGTCTCCGAGATGAACGCGAGCCATGTCCTGGACAACCATATCCTGGAGATCCTCGTCAAGAGCGCCCTCCAGATTGCCAGATCGGAGAAAGTCCTGGTCTACTTCCTCGATATCGAGAAAAATCGCTGTCTTGTGAACGACGGGGGGAATGTTTTCATCGACGACCGCCGGGCCTGCGAAGCGAGGATCAGTCAGACCATCATCCGGGAGGCCATTGACACGAATACCGTCACTGCCCGCCAGGGATCTTCCGCCGGATCGGCAACACGGCCCGTCTTTTCAGGCTATCCGTCGGAAATCGCCCTCCCCCTCAAGGTCAAGGAAAAATTCAAAGGCGCCCTCTATCTGGCGAAGAAGTCGGGCGGCTATTCCACGGATCAGATCCACGTCCTGGATATCCTGGTCAAGAATGCATCCACCTCCTATGACAATGCCATCATGCACTCGATGCTCTCCCTGGAAGCGAAGTCCCTAAAGACGGAGGTGGAGAAGCTCAAGGAGCGGGAGGACATCCTCCTCGGATTTCACAATATTCTCGGCAAATCGAAAAAGATGCTCAGCCTGTTTCATGTGATCGAAGAGGTGGCCGGACACAATACGAACATCCTGATTCAGGGAGAAAGCGGCACAGGGAAGGAACTGATCGCCCGGGCGATCCACCGGCAGAGCAACCGGAATACCAAACGCTTTGTCGATGTCAATTGCGCCGCGATTCCCGGAACCCTTTTAGAGAGCGAACTCTTCGGCTACGAAGCGGGCGCATTTACCGATGCGAGAAAAAGAAAGATCGGACTTCTCGAACACGCCAGCGGCGGTACGATTCTTCTGGACGAGATCGGCGATATGAGCATCCATCTTCAGGCCAAATTCCTGAGGATGCTGGAAGACGGGCACATCCGCCGGCTCGGAGGAAATGATAACATTCCGATAGATGTTCGATTCATTTTTTCGACCAACAGGGATCTCAACCGAATGGTTGCGGATGGTTCTTTCCGCGAAGACCTCTTCTACCGGATCAGTGTCGTGCCGATCCTGATTCCGCCGCTCCGGGAACGGACCGAAGATCTTCTGCTTCTCGCCCGGTACTATGTGGAGGAGTTCAACCGGAAGTTCAAGAAGAAGGTCACCGGATTTACGGAAGATGCAGAGCGCATTCTGACCGCCTATCCCTGGCCGGGGAATGTCCGCGAGCTGAAAAATATTATCGAGCGGATCATGATCCTCCACAGTGATGGGTTCCAGATTACCTATGAAAATTTGCCGGCGGAGATGAGAATCACGACAAACCAGGAAAAACTCCGACTCCAGATCGACAACATCCTGCCGCATCTTTCCCCCGAAGGAATTGATTTTACAAGGGTCATGGAAAGAATCACCAACGATATCAAGAGGAAGATTATCGAGAATACCCTGGCAGCGAGCAGAGGAAACAAGACCGAGGCGGCAAGGTGCTTGGGGATTTCCCGATACAAGCTCATTCGGGAACAAAAGAAAATAAATAATGATATCAAGTAAATGTATTCAATAATCCATCGTGCTTAATATGAACATTCCGTGCTATTGACGCACGACACTCTCTTTGCCACGGGTTTGTTGATCTTCATCCCATCATTCCTGCGGAGTCGTGCGGTATCTGCACTTCTCCGTTCTGTAACGCTTCCATGATTTTATCATCCTCACATCGCCTCCAGAAGAGAAGAAAAGGCGCTTTATCGAGGCGCTATAAATCAACATGATGATATCATTATATTTCTATTGAAAATAATCGGAAGGATATGTACAGCGGAAATGAATAACGGAAATTGGCATTACTATTGCTATATCCAAAACGGTAAATGTTTGGCACGACTCGACAACCCTAAATTTCGTGGACAGTTTTTTTTAAAAAGTATGCCGCCATTGAAATAGAGAATGATTTTCTTGATGCAAGGGGAAAATAAGAAGGATAAATCACGCGGTAGCAAGGGGGAAAAAGAACCCCTTGGTCCCGGCCGAATTGATGAGTATAATTTTTTCCTGACCCCGAACGAGGAGACACTGGAGGAGGGTGTTCCGGAAGGGAAAGCAAAAAAAAAGAAAATAAAGGACCGGAACAAGAGCATGACCTTTTTTCTTTCGGAATAGAATAATTGTATTTAAGAATAATCTGAAGGGTGGGGCGGTCATCAAACCCCTTTCAGTTTTATAATGGTGGATGGTTTTTAGGCTCCCTCCTTTTCCATCCACCATTTTTTTGTCTTGAATCGGTCCCGATCGGATCGACCGTAATTCGCCATTGAAAGACAGGTAAAAAAAGGGTGGCTTTCACCACCCTTTTTAGAATCATCATCAATACTTTAATGGATCAGCTTGTATAAAGCAACAATGGCAGGAACCGTGACGAGCGCGACAACCGACATTAATTTGATCAGAATGTTCATGGATGGACCGGCTGTATCTTTGAACGGATCGCCGACAGTATCACCAACAACGCCGGCTTTATGGGTATCGGAACCTTTGCCGCCCAGATTGCCCTGTTCAATATACTTCTTTGCGTTGTCCCAGGCGCCGCCTGCGTTGGCCATGAACACGCCAAAAATAACACCGGTCAACGTTGCTCCCGCCAGGAATCCGCCAAGGGCTTGGGGACCAATAAATACACCCACGAGTACAGGCGTGATCACAGCTGCTACACCTGGCACAATCATTTTCTTAAGGGCCGCCTTCGTGGCGATATCGATGCACCGGTTTGTATCCGGTGGCGCAGACCCCTCCATGATGCCAGGTATCTCCCTGAATTGACGTCTGATTTCATTTACCATATCGTAGGCTGCATCACCCACAGCCGTCATGGTCAAAGCAGCCATAAGACAGGGCAAGAGGCCGCCGAGAAAAACACCGGCAATGACATGCGCCTCCGTCAGATCAAGGGTGAAATTTTCAAATCCGGGGAAAGTCCTTATGGTTGACGTGTATGCGGCAAACAAGGCCAATGCTGTCAGAGCTGCAGAGCCAATGGCGAAACCTTTTCCGATGGCGGCTGTTGTATTGCCGACAGCGTCCAGTCCGTCGGTGATTTCTCTTGTTTGCGGCGGCATATGCGCCATTTCGGCGATACCGCCGGCGTTATCGGCAATCGGACCGTAGCTGTCCACAGACATGGTCATTGCCACTGTGCCGAGCATGCCGACGCCCGCAATCGCAATACCGTACAGACCGGCACAGTTGTAAGCAAGCAAGATTGCCATGCCGATGCAGAAAACCGGCAATGTCACGCTTTCGAGGCCGACAGCTAAACCGGTGATGATGTTCGTTGCCGGCCCTGTCTGCGATGCCTTGGCGATTCTGATGACAGGCCCCCGTGCCGTATAGTATTCCGTGATTGCACCGATCAGCATACCGGTGACAATACCCAGAATAACGGCCCAGAAAACGCCCAATTTACTGATTATTCCGATGCTTTTGAGATGTTCGACAGATATTTCCGCAGTTGCGTATCTGACAATAAAGTATGAAAATACAATAAAGAGGATTCCTGCAATATACAGAGAATTGCTCAATGCTGCCTGTGGCTTCATATTCTTGAGGAAATTGAAGAGACCAATGCCGATCACGGAAGCAATCAGTCCAGCCATGATTAACAGCATCGGCAGGGCCATCCAGATCATTTTGAATTCACCCATCGTTGCCGCGATCGCGATGGCAGCAACGACAGAACCGCAATAGGATTCATAAAGATCTGCGCCCATGCCGGCGATATCTCCCACGTTATCCCCGACATTATCTGCGATGACGCCGGGATTTCTCGGATCGTCTTCAGGGATTCCCGCCTCGATTTTTCCCACCAGATCTGACCCTACATCGGCGGATTTTGTGTAAATGCCGCCGCCGACACGTGCAAAAAGAGCAATCGAAGAGGCGCCCATGGCAAAACCGTTGATCACGGCGGGATCTTTACCTGAAAAAAAGTAGAAAAATATGCCGAGTCCTATCAGCCCGAGACTTGCGACGGACAATCCCATGACGGATCCACCGAAAAAGGCCACCGTTAGGGCTCTTCCCTGACCGAATTCTGAAGCCGCCTGAGCTGTTCTCGCGTTGGCCAGGGTCGCTGCCTGCATACCGAAAACCCCGGCCAGCAGAGAACCGATTGCGCCGGACACAAAGGCGATAGAAGACATCTTGGAGTCAAGGGAGAAATACAATAAGAGAAAAACAACGACAACGAAAATCGCAATAATCTGATACTCCCTTTTAAGAAAGACCATCGCGCCTGCATGAACCTTGTTCATGATCTCTACCATGGCTTCATTTCCCGGAGAAAAAGAAACGACATATTTATAAATGACGAACGCAAGCACCAATCCAAAAATACCCAGCAACACCGAGTAATTTACTAAGCTTTCCATAACCTCTATTCCTCCTTAATGGATTTGTTATCCGTTCCGCTGTTGAACCGGTTCATGGCGGTCTGAACGCCCTATGTCATAAAAAAGAGATCAGAGACCGCGTTTTTCGATACACATGATTCAAACCTCCTTGATTAAATTAGTTTTTTCTTCTCCATGATGTTTTTCCATAGCTGTTTGAATCCCGGAGGTCAGGATGTCCGTCACAGCCTCCGCTGCCTTTGTGGTCAGTTGTGGGAGACAACCCATCTCTTCTTTAGAGAAGGGTTCCAGGACATACCCCTCGACCATCGTCTTGCGGGCTGGTCTTCCGATGCCAAGCCTGACTCTGAAAAAGTCCGCCCCGCCAAGCTGATCGATAAGGGAGATCAATCCTTTATGCCCGCCATGACCTCCTCCCGCCTTCAAACGGATCGTCAGAAAAGGCAGGTCGAGGTCATCATGCACGACAATGAGATCCTCAAGCTCTATTCGGAAATAGTCCGCCAGTTTCCGGATCGCGATGCCGCTCAGATTCATGAATGTCTGCGGCTGGACGAGCAGAACAGGACTGTCGGCTATCTTTCCCTTTCCGATATAGGCATCAAATATGTTCTGATCAATGGATATGTTCTGTTGCAGCGCCAACTGGTCCAAGACCAGAAAACCCGCGTTGTGTCGGCTCAGCCGATACCGTATCCCCGGATTTCCCAGTCCTATGATTAACTTCACACCGCTCCTCCGAAGCTGTGCGTGCAGAGTTTCTGAATAACCTTGAGAGGGATCAAAAGGTGATGTCGTCAGCCTTTCGCATCTCCCTTGGGCGATGCTCCTTCTGCAACGGCCGTTCCTTCTGCAACGGCCGCTCCTTCCGCATCGGCCGCGCCTTCCACAGCTTCTTCCGCCTGCGGTACGGACACCTTCACGATGGCGACCATGGCCACGCCGACATCACCCGGATCGAGAACCGCAATTCCCTCGGGGACCCGAATGTCCTTCACCTTGATCGAGTCGCCGATCTCCAGTCCGGTGACATCGATCTCGATGAAATTGGGCAGAACCGAAGGCAGGCAGGAGATCTTCAGATCGCGTTTCAGATGCTGAAGCTCGCCGCCGTTCACAACGCCCACGGGAATGCCGGCGAAATGGAGGGGAACATCGAGCGTCAGCCGGTGATCCATGCGGACTTCATAAAAATCCGCGTGATAGAACCGCCTGCTGACCGGTTCGATCTGCAGCTCCTTGATCAAGGAAAGTTTTTCCAGATTTTTCTCTCCATCGATCCGAAGTTTGATGAAGACATTTTCCTTTTTCGCCCGGATAATCTTGAGCAGCTCTGCCGCATTCACCGAAAGGTGAATGGCCTCCTCACCGCTGCCGTAAAACACGGCCGGGATCCTTCCTTCCTTCCTGAAGCGCCTTGCCGGCCCCTTGCCGGATTGATTGCGGATACAGGCTTTTAATTCGGTTGCCTCCATGGAATTCCTCCTAAATGAATAATGAACTGACTGAGTCGTTGTAATAGATTCTTCGGACAGCCTCGCTGAGGAGTCCCGAGACGGAGAGAACCTTGATACGACTGCAGGCTCTCGCCTTCTCATGCAGGGGGACCGTGTCCGTCACGATGATCTCTTTCAGGTCCGACTGTTCGATCCTTTCCAGGGCCGGACCGGAAAGTACCGGATGGGTGCAACAGACGGTGACCTCGATCGCCCCTTCCTCCTTGAGCGCCTTTGCCGCCTGCACAACCGTTCCCGCCGTATCGATCATATCATCCAGCAGGATGACCCTCTTTCCCTTGACATGACCGATGATGTTCATGACCTGGGCATCGTTAGGACCATCTCTGCGTTTATCGATGATGGCCAGGCTGGCTCCCAGGCGTTTGCCGAAGGCGCGCGCCCGTTCCACACCCCCCGCATCCGGCGAAACGATCACGATGTTATCGCCTTGGTAGTTCTTCTTGATATGATTCAGCAGTACCGGGGTAGCGAAAAGATTATCCACCGGGATATTGAAGAATCCCTGGATCTGGCCCGCATGAAGATCCATCGCCAAAACCCGGTTTGCCCCCGCCTGGGTGATGAGATCGGCCACAAGTTTGGCGGTGATCGGCGCGCGGGGCGCCACCTTCCGGTCCTGCCGTGCGTAGCCGTAGTAGGGGATGACCGCCGTGATCCGGTCTGCGGACGCCCGGCGTACGGCGTCGATCATGATGAGAAGTTCCATCAGCGTGATGTTTACCGGCGGACAGCTCGGTTGGATGATGAAGACATCCATGCCCCTCACATTTTCGTTGATTTCCACCCGGGTTTCACCGTCGCTGAAGGCCGTGACATGGGCTTTCCCGAGGGTTACACCCAGATTTTCCGTTATCTTCCGGGCGAGCTCCAGATTCGCATTTCCGGTAAATACCCTGATTCTTTCGAGCATCTCACGTCCTTTAACGGCAAATATGGGTTGGCTGGGGCGGGAGGATTCGAACCTCCGAATGCAGGATCCAAATTCCTGTGTCTTACCGCTTGACGACGCCCCAATACAAAACGGGTAAGAGGACGCAGGTTACGGGTGACCGGTGCAAAACCCCTGACCAATCATCCATTCTCTCTACAGGGATCTTGCCCTGAACACCCGCCACCCGGTTCTCCGCCCCAAATTTTCCTCTGCCCTGCAAGCGGACTTTTCGTCCGTAAAAATACCGAAAACGGTCGGTCCGCTGCCCGACATCAGGGCGCCACGGGCGCCATTCTCCAGCAAAAAGGTCTTAATCTGATCCAGAATTGGATGAATTTGCAGCGTCACCTTCTCGAGATCATTCAAGAGACCCCGGATCAGGTCTTCCGCTGCATAAAAACGCGGGATGCTATAATTTATTCCGTGCTTTGTCAATCCCAAATTCAGTCCCTGATAAACCATTTTCGTGGATATTTCGAAGCCCGGATTGATCAGGACAAACCAGAGGGGGGGTAAAAAGGGCGCTTCCGTGAGGAGGTCGCCGATCCCCGAGGCCCAGGCCGTCTTTCCGAAAACAAAAAAAGGAACATCCGCCCCGATTCCCGCTCCGATCTTCATCAGCTCCCCCCGGGCCAGCGGGAAACCATGCATTTCGTTCAGGGTCATGAGGGTCGTGGCGGCGTTGGAGCTTCCGCCTCCCAGTCCGGCGCCGATGGGGATCCTTTTCCGGATGGTGATCTTGATCTCCGGCGGCGCGCCGATGCGGGAAAAAAAGGCCGTCGCCGCGCGGTATGCGATGTTTCCCTGATCCTCCGGCAGGTCCGTGCCGGGGCACCGGACCGCAATACCGCCATCGGTCGATGCAAAGCTCATCTCATCGCAGAGGCTGATCCGCTGCATGAGGGATAGTATGTCGTGGTAGCCGTCTTCCCGCTTTCGGAGAACCCGCAGATAGAGATTGACCTTGGCCGGCGACTCCCTTGTGATCATTTGTTGGTCATTTCCTTGATAAAGCGCATTCTCAATTCGTAGAGGATGCCGTCCAGCATCTGTTTTTCCTGCTCGTCAAGGTTGCCCTCCGTTTTCGTCTTCAGGATGCTCAGGATGTCGATCGTCTGCTTGGCGGCCGGGAGGTTGCGCTGCGACTCCTTCGTGACCGGATCGGGGAAGTCTCCAAAGTGGTACATGGCTGTCGTACTGAGCGAAAAGATGAAACTGGCGAAATTGATCTCGGGAAGAGGAGATGCCTCCGTTTCGGGAGTATCCATTTCGGTTGGGGAGGTTCTTGGTTCCTCTTCGGGCTTTTCCGTCCGTTTTTTATCTTCCGGCTTTATCTCTTCTTCGACCCGTGCGGCGCCGGATTCGTCGAAGAGACGCCGGTCCTTGATCACAAAACCCTTATCCTTCTTCTCTTCTTCCATGAAACCTCCTTGAATCTCTATGGGCCTCATTTCCCGTCGCTTGCGGCAAATGGGGCATAATCCCCGCAGATAAACCACGCCTCAGGTTGCGCCTTTGCTATATCGGTCTCATGCTTCGCAGACGGGCGATACGTTCATCAATCGGCGGATGGGTGCTGAAAAGGTTCATCAGGGAACGTCCGGTAAGCGGATTTACAATGAACATGTGGGCCGTTGAGGGGTTTGCCGCCATAGGCATTGTCTGGGATGCCCGGGAGAGTTTTTCGAGTGCGCCTGCCAGGCCGTAAGGTTTTCCCGAAATCTTTGCCCCGCCCGCATCGGCAAGGTACTCCCTCGAACGGGAAATGGCCATCTGGATGAGTGTCGCGGCGATCGGGGCAAGAACGGCCATGAGGATCAGGCCGACAATGTTGCTTCCGCCTCCTTCATCGTCATCGCGGCCGGCGCCGCCGAACATCGCGGCCCACTGGGCCATGTGGGCCAGCATGACGATCGCCCCGGCCAGCGTCGCGGCGACGGAGCCGATCAGGATGTCACGGTTCCGGATGTGGGTCAGCTCATGGGCGATGACCCCCTCTAATTCATCCCTGCCAAGGATCCGGAGGATGCCTTCCGTAACGGCGACCACCGCATGGTGTTCGTTTCGTCCCGTGGCGAAGGCGTTTGGCGTATCGCCGGGGATGATATAGACCCGCGGCATCGGCATCGAGGCCTTCAGCGCGAGATTCTTGACCGTGGCGTAGAGCTCCGGCGCCTCTTTCTCCGAAACCGCCTGGGCGTTATACATGCGGAGGACAATTTTGTCCGAGAACCAGTAGCTCCCGAAATTCATCACCATCGCGAAGATGAAGGCGATGACGACCCCCTGTTGACCCCCAAACCAGCCGCCGATCAACATAAGGAGGCCCGTCAGGGCGCCCAGCAATAGTCCGGTTTTAATCGTGTTCATCCTTTTTCCCCTCCTTGAAACCTAAGGTTGCTATCACTTGTTCCTTTCGGAGTCGGTCTCCTGGGGATGGCCTCCGCCGAGAATCAACATCGGTTTGCGTCATTCAATTTTTGCGGAAGATGACCCGGCCGTCGTCCTGGTCGATCACGATCCGGTCGCCTTCGACGAAGTCCCCTGCGAGAAGTTGCAGGGCCAGAGGGTCCAGGATCTGCTTCTGAAGCGTCCGTTTGAGCGGTCGGGCGCCGTACACCGCACTGTACCCTGCCTCAGCTATATAATGTTTCGCGCCTTCTGTCAATTCAAGGGAGAGTTTTCTCTGCTGCAGCCGTTTCCGGATGAGGCCGAGCTGGATGTCGATGATCCGCTCGATATCCGCCATGGCCAGGGCGCGAAAGATAATGATATCGTCGATCCGGTTCAGAAATTCCGGTTTGAACGTGTCCCGGAGCGCTTCCATTGTCAGTTCACGCCTCTCCTCGTCCGCGAGGGTGGGATCCTGAATCCATTGACTGCCGACATTCGACGTCATGATTGCGATTGTGTTCTTGAAGTCCACCGTGCGTCCGTGACCGTCCGTCAATCGACCGTCGTCGAGGATCTGCAGCAGGATGTTTAAGACGTCCGGATGGGCCTTTTCGATCTCGTCGAACAGCAGGACCGCGTAGGGCCGACGCCGTACGGCCTCGGTCAGGTGGCCGCCTTCGTCATACCCCACATACCCCGGCGGGGCGCCGATCAGCCGGGCAACAGAGTGTTTCTCCATGAATTCCGACATGTCGATTCGGATCAGCGCCTGTTCGTTGTCGAACATGAATTCGGCGAGCGCCTTGGCGAGCTCTGTTTTCCCGACTCCGGTGGGGCCCATGAAGATGAAGGATCCGATCGGCCGGTTTGGGTCCTGGAGGCCGGAACGGGCTCGGCGCAAGGCGCTGGAGACCGCCGCGATCCCTTCTTCCTGCCCGATGACCCGCTGCCGGAGGCGTTCCTCCATCCGGAGCAGCTTCTGGATGTCGCTCTCCAGCATGCGGGAGACGGGAAT
>JAURXV010000144.1 GCA_030654195.1 Syntrophales bacterium
GAATTTTCGGCGGATCATGCTGCTGTCGATCCTCTGCGGCATCCTCATCTGTCTCTCCGGCCTGATGGCCTCTTACTTCATCGAACTCCCCTCCGGCGCCTCGATCATCCTGATCGGGGGCGCGCTGCTCGGAGTGGTTAAGGGGGTAAAGCGCGTCATCGACCGCCACAGTTCCATTTGGATCTCTTGACATCTCCTTGCTAACGCCCAAACTCAGCGGCGGTGAGCGCTTTTTCTCGCCGTCCGCTGGAGTGACTGGTTATGTGCCTTGTATCCAATTCGCCAATCTTTGTTTGATGCGAGATAGACGTTGAGTATCAATTTGGCCTAATTTTCCCAAGAGAACATCGCTATTAACTACAGCAAGTCTGCTAATTCTGATAACGCTTGCTAACTTCAAACCAGATTGTTGGAAATCTGAATCAGCGGGAGTGATAACTTCATCAAAGTCAGGGATTTCTTGATGGAGTTGTGACGATATCATGCAAATTATCCAATCGTTATATTGGCCAGGTAATCGACGAAGTACGAGGGCAGGACGAAGCTTTGCTTCTGTTTGATCTGTTTGAGGAAATCTGAAAAGTACAATCTGGGCTTCGGTAATCATGAAAATGATTCCTTAATATCATTGAGCGAATACGGAGCTTGTTCGTCCTCCATCCCTCGCATCGCAGAAGATAAGGAAAAATCTGCCCACTTTTTTATCTCCTGTTTTTCTTCCTTTGAGCGAAGATATTGTACAAAATCCAGGACTTCTACCTGTTTTGATTCTGACAATGCTTCAACATCTTTAATAATTGTCTCTGCTAAACTCATAATGATACCTCCATTGGTGTTTTTGAGTATCATAAAATGTGAAATTTTGCGAGCACATAACGCACAGGTAAGCGGCGGCGCTTTTCCGCCGTCCGCTTGATCGCCGGGTTATGCCACAAAGGATGAAACGATGACGGACAACGCCACGGAATCATGCATGGACCGCGCTTGCCAGGGCCTCGGCCGCCCACTGGTTCAGGCTCTTGCCGCTGGCCTGCGCCGTCACCAAGGCGGCGGCATGAACCTCTGGCGGCACGCGCAGCATCAGCTTCCCGCTCGCCGGTTTTTGCGGCGAGACCCCGCGTGCCGCGCAATCCTCCAGCATGAAATCGATGGCGGACTCGAAATCACGCCGCAACGCCTCCACCATTTCGCCGTGGAAACCGATAATGGCGCGCACCCCGAGCACACGACCGACAAGGAGGCTGTCCCGGTCATCGAACTCGATACGAGCCGTATAGCCCTTGTACTTCATGGTGTTCATGGCTTGATCTCCAATCTTTCCAAAAACTCGCGCGCGCCTTCCACCTGGTATTTCTTCGCCTCCTTGCCGGGATGCGGGCGGTGCGCATGCCACTCCTCGCCGCGCAAGCTGAACTTCACGCGGGAACCTTTACGCTCCGAGAGTTCCGCGCCCATGCCGACCAGCAGGCTCTCGATGTCCCCAAAAGCAATAGAAGCCAGGGTGGGCTTGGCAAAGATGGCGCGCAACGTCTTGACGTGTTTGGCCTTCACGGAAGAGATGTTAGCAGATGGCGCTATCAATTGCAAGCGGATTGTGCAAGCGCACTTGCCCCGCCCCCAGCACGGGCGGGGCATAACCATTTCTTGGTATTCACTTGACTCGATCTACCATGACCGGTATTGTTTGGGCAAATGCCGGTAGACTATCCCAAAACCCTTTTGGATCTTGAGCGCCGATTCTCCACCGAGGAAAATTGTCGTCAGTATCTTTTTTCTCTTCGTTGGCCTGACGGCTTTGTTTGTCCACACTGTGATGTCGAGCATCATGGACGGGCGCCTGTCCCCAACCTAACGAAAACAATAGGGAGGTCATTATGTATACCTTGAAATTCAAGGAAAATGTTTGTGCTGCCTGCCCATCTGCCGACTGTCTCTTGAAGTGCCAATACATGTCCTTTGCCGGTCATGACGAAGCCCATGGAGAGATGATGAAGATCGTCAGGGGCGAGGAATCCCGTGTATTGCAAGATTGTGCCACCTGTTATGCCTGCGAGGAGTACTGTAAAAGAGGCAACCATCCCTTCTATCTCATCAGCGAGCGCCGGGAAGAAAAAGGCATGTTCACCGCCCCGCGCCCCATTACCAACCAGTGGATCAACATGACCCGGATGCAGGGCAAGTACATGGTTGGCCAGGTGAAGGACAAGGCCCTGTCATGCTGCCTCATTCCCGACCTTGGGATCCTGGGGACGGGGGAGATTTTCAGGGATGTTACCCCGGCGGCCGCCTTCGGGGCGGAATTCATGTGCCCCGCCGTCCACACCCATTTCGCCCGGATGTCCGTCGTCAAGGAGCGCCTTCCTTTGGTCATTGAGAATTTCCAGAAACTGGGCGCAAAGGAGGTCATCTGCCTTCACGATGAATGCTACGGCACCTTCACCGCCATCGCCTCCGCCTATGGGATCGACGTGCCCTTCAAACCTGTCTATTACATGGATTTTCTCCTGGAGCGGATGAAGGAATTGAAAGACCGGATCAAACCCCTGGGCATCAAAGCCGCCTACCAGCGCCCCTGCTCCAACCGCCTCATCCCCGACAAGTATCCCCTGGTCAAGGAAATTCTGGACCTTATCGGCGTGGAACTTCCCGACCGGGAATACCAGGGCGAGAACTGCCTGTGCTGTGGCGAGATCCTCCGATCCGTTTCGGGTTACAAGCTGGCGGATGATGTTCAGGAACGGAACCTGAACGACATGGTGCAGACAGGCGCCGAATATTGCGTCTTCAACTGCCCGGCGTGCCAGTCCAGTTTGTCGGAAAAAGTCGCCAAAAAGAACCTGAAACCGGTCCATATCATTGACCTCTGCAAAATGGCCATTGGCGAAAAAGAAAGGGAGGTGCGTTAGGATGAGCGATATCCTGAAAGCCCTGATCGAAATCGTAGGGGAGAGAGGTGTATCCAATACCCCTGAAGAGCTCTGGTTCTATTCGCGAGACCCCGGCGTCCTCACGCCCCATCTGCCCGACTATGTCGTGGCGCCCAAAACGACGGAGGATGTGCAGAAGATCGTTCAGCTTGCCAACCGGGAAAAGATCCCTATCGTTCCCATGGGAAACGGCATGTCCCTGGCGGGACTCGTGATTCCCCTGAAGGGCGGCATTGTTCTGGATATGAAGCGAATGGACAAGATACTGGAGGTGAACCAAATGGCCCGCTACGCCGTGGTAGAAGGGGGAACCTCCCAAGGCGTTCTCAAGGCCTACCTGCAGGATCACTATCCCCAGCTTCGCCACAGCATCCCCGATGCGCCGCCCACGACGACCATCGCCGCCAACATGGCCCTCCACGGACAGGGCCGGCTGACCCAGCAGTATGGCTTCAATACGGATATGGTCACGGGTCTGGAGGTTGTCCTGCCCACTGGGGAAATCTGCCGCATCGGCTCACCCTCCCTGGGGCCTTACTGGTTTTCCAAAGGACCTACCCTGCCCGACCTGTCGGGACTCTTTCTCGGATGGCTCGGAACCACCGGCGTTATCACCAAGATCGGGCTCCGGCTCTACCCGAACAAAAAGATCCGGGACGTGGAGTTGTTCGTCACCGACCGGGTGGATTTGATTCCGGATATGCTCTACAGGCTTACTCACCTGGAAATACTGGAAGACGTCAATGTCTGGTTCCAGCCCAAACCCCTCATGTTCCAGGACAACTTTCATATTACCCTCTATTTCACAGGAGATGCGGAAGAGGAAATTGCGTTCAAAAGAAAGATGATCTGGGATACCCTCCAGCCATACATGGACTCGAAAGACGGGGGGTTCATGAGCGTCCAGTATATGAAACCCATGCTCATGGAGATGCCTCAGCGCGGTATTGCCGATTTCGCCGATGTGCCGAAGGGCGGAGGCTTCGAATATTCGGGGCCGATCACCATCATTGAGCATTATCCCCAGTACGCCGCCAAGGTCGTCGAACTGGCTGCGAAATATGATGTCCTGTATGCCAGCTCGGCCCGGCTCATCTCGGGGGGGCACTGTATGATGTTCAGCATCTCCTTTGCCTTTAACCGGAATGATCCGGCCATGATGGAGCGGGTGAAACATGCCCTGGACGAGGCGACCGCCTTCGCCCTGGAGATGGGTGGCATTCCCTGGAAACCCAATTTCATGGAACAGAAGATGACCATGGCGAAGATGGACAAAAACGCCCTCAAGCTCCTTCAGATGATCAAGAAAAACCTGGATCCCCAGGGTATCATGAATCCGGGAAACTGGGAGGTGAACTAATGGCTTACGCTCATACGATAGAACATGCCGAGATCGTCCACCGGTGCTTTCGGTGCGGGTACTGTAAATTTCCCGAAGATTACGTCGACTTCAATTGTCCGTCCTACAAGGCCTTCGGATGGGACACCTATTCGCCGGGCGGTCGGATGTGGCTCATCCGGGCCTGGCTCAACGACGAAATCAAAGCAAGCCCGCACTTTGCCGAGATTCTATACTCCTGCGCGGCCTGCGACAACTGCAAGAACCAGTGCGTCTTTCCGAAATTCAAGGATTTCCTGCCGGAAATATTCCAGGAGACCAAGGTGGAACTGGTGAATGAAGGCCGGATACCCCCGGGGGTTCGGGATTATCTCAAGGCCATTGCCACGAATGGCAACCCTTACAAGCTGCCCCAGGCGGAAAGGGGCAAATGGGCCGAAGGAACGAGACTTGAGCCTTACACCAACCAGGAATATCTCTTCTATGTGGGCTGCGTCGGGTCTTACGATGAGGTGGGACAAAAGATGGCCCGCAGCGTGGGGCGTCTGCTGGTCAACGCGGGCGTGTCCGCAGGCTTCCTGGGAAGCGCCGAAACCTGCGACGGGAACGAGGTCAGGATCCTGGGAGAGATGGGGCTTTTTACACAGCTGGTCGGCGACAATATCGAGAAATTCAAGGAGAGAGGCGTCAAACAGATCATCACCCTGGACCCTCACGCTTTGAACGTCTTCAAGAAGGAGTATCCCAAGCTGGGGGGAACATTTAAGGTCTTTCACTATACGGAGATCCTGGCCGGGCTGATCAAGGAGAAAAAGCTCGCCCTTTCCGATTACCCGGCAAAAGTGACTTACCATGACCCCTGTTACCTGGGCCGGCACAATCAGATCTATGGCCCCCCTCGGGAGATCCTGAAGGCCATCCCCGGCGTCGAACTGGTGGAGATGCGCCGGAACGCTCTTAACGCCTTCTGCTGCGGCGGGGGCGGCGGAAACTTCTTCACGGATATCCTGGGCGCCGGCGAGGACAGCGCCGGCCGGGTCCGCGTCAGGGAAGCGCGTGACACGGGGGCTCGCATCGTCGCTGTGGCATGTCCGAGCTGCGCCAAGATGCTCTCCGACGCCGTCAAGACGGAGGGGCTGGAAGACACCCTGGAAGTCCTGGGCATCGCCGAAATCATCGAGATGGCCAGGGCCAAGTAAAGAAGAGCCAATTATTCTCGACGAGCGGGAGGCAAAAAAAGGGAAGCCTGATGAGCTTCCTGATCGGAGGCGCGCTGCTCGGAGTGGTCAAGGGGGTAAAGCGCGTCACCGACCATCGGAAGGCCGCCCGATGATAGCGGAAGCCGACGGACCGGCGGAACGGTCTTTGCCGGCGCCGACATCCTCCTTGACTTTGCTGGCAATATCTGTTGAGATGACGCTGTGTTTGCCTCTTCGTCCCACCGGATTGCAGTGAACCATCATGAGGTATGGCGCGTAAATGACCCTGTTTAAGAGCCTCCTGCGCAACAGAAACGCAATCTTCCTGCTGGCCCTGGCCGCCGCGCTGGCTTTCCCCGCGGTCACGCCGGTGACGAGGCATCTGGTCCTGCCCGCCCTCGCGCTGGCGATGACCCTTTCGACCATGGAGATCGGAAACGACCTCTTCCGAAAACCCCGAGCGCTTCTCTTTCCGGCGTTTCTCGGGATCATCATGAGCTATATCATCCTGGGGAATATCATCATCGGACTCGCCGCCTTCATGATCCGCGACGAGACGATCTGGACCGGTTTTATCCTTCTGGCGGCGGTTCCGCCGGCCGTGGCCGTGATCCCCTTCTCCGGATTCCTGAAGGGAAACGGGCCGCTCTCCCTGATCGGCACGGTCGGGGCCTACCTGGGAGGGCTGGCCATCATGCCGCTCATCGCCGTCGGCCTTCTCAGCTCCGCGGCGTTCGATCCGCTCAAACTCCTGATGGTCACCCTGGAACTGATCGTTCTCCCGCTGTGCGTTTCACGGATCCTGATCCGGGAGGGATGGCGGGAACGGATCGCGCCGTACCGGGGAACCGCGACGAACTGGAGCTTCTTCGTCGTGCTGTATACCCTGGTCGGCCTGAACCGCAACATCATCCTCGGCCAGACATCGACCCTTCTCCCCGTCGCTGCGATCTCCATTTTCACCATGTTCATCCTCGGTTTCTTTATCGACTGGCTCGGCAGCCGGTTTCATCTTCCGCGGGAAACCCGGACGAGTCTCGTGCTGCTGGGCACGCTCAAGAACCAGGGGATGGCGGGAGGCATTGCGCTGACGATGTTCAGTCAGGAGGCGGCCCTCCCGGCGGCGGTCTCCACTATTGTGATGATCGTTTACATCATTTGGCTGGATTTCCGAAAACGTTGGGATTGAACATGACGGCCCCAGGCGAAGGAAGCCGGTCAAGGACCGGAAGAATTTACGGCTCCTGTTCCGAATGAAGGCCATCGAAGATTTCAAACACGAACGCGTGTTGCGACCCCGACGGGGAGAAAGGAGCTTCGCGAAATGGTCGCAAACGGCAAGATCCCGCTTCCCGGGGAATGACCGGATCTTTTGCTGGCAAGGCGGCATGAGTGGTGATAAACTACCGTCAACAAACCCAACCGAAAGGAGATGCAGCCATGATCACATTACCCGAATTGCCCTACGTCAAGGACGCCCTGGCGCCCGTCATCAGTGCAAACACGCTGGAGTTTCACCATGGCAAGCACCACCGGGCCTATGTGGACAATCTAAGCAAACTGATCGCCGGAACGGATCTGGCCGATGCCGACCTGGAGACCATCATCCGAAAAGTCGCCGGCGATCCGGCCAGGGCGGGGATCTTCAACAACGCCGCCCAAGCCTGGAACCACTCCTTCTACTGGAAATGCCTGAAGGCGGGCGGCGGCGGGACACCGACGGGCGCCGTGGCAGCGAAGATCAACGCCGCATGGGGGAGCTATGAGAAATTTACGGAAGAACTCAAGAACGCCGGCGTGACACAGTTCGGCAGCGGCTGGGCATGGCTCGTACTCGAAGGCGGTCAATTGAAGATCACGAAAACCGCGAATGCCGACACGCCGATCGCCCACGGCGTAAAACCGCTTCTGACCCTCGACGTGTGGGAACACGCCTACTACCTCGACTACCAGAACCGTCGGCCCGATTATCTGGCCGCTGTGATCGGCAGGCTGATCGATTGGGATTTCGTCAACTCCACCCTCGGCTGACCGACATGAGATTCCTTCGCCTCGGTCGCAATGATCGGAAAGTGGATTTTTTTCGAAGCTATCAAACCTTCAGGGAGGATTTGTCATGAAATGCAACATCGGCAAGACGGACCGCATCGTCCGGGTCCTCATCGGTCTGGCCATCATCTGGGCAGGTTTTTATTATGAGAACTGGTGGGGGGTCGTCGGCATCGTCCCGCTCGCTACCGCCATCATCGGCCACTGCCCGGCCTACGTCCCATTCAAATTCTCCACCTGCAGGAAGGACGATTGATCCCTCTCCCCGCAGCGAGAGAAACCCTCTTTTGTCTGTAACGTCATGAGCTGGGGCATGTCATGGATGTAGATCCCGGAAGAGACGACAACCTCGAACACCGGAAACGGTTGAGGCAAAAATTCCTGACTGCGGGGATGAACGCTCTCCATGATTACGAGGTCGTGGAGCTCCTTCTGACCTGCGCAATCAACCGAAAAGACGTCAAACCCCAGGCGAAGGCGCTCCTCCGGGAGTTCGGCTCCCTCAAGGGGATCGTTGATGCGGAGATCGGCGATCTGGTGAGAATCACCGGGGTGGGAAAAGAGTCCGCAATCGTCATCAAATTCATCAAGGAGATCGCGGCTCTCTACCTCATGCAGAAGGCGAAGGAGAAACCGCAGGTAACCTGTACGACGGAACTGCTGGATTTCTGCAGGGCGACGATGGGAACCAAGAAAGACGAGGAGTTCTGCGTGATCTATTTAGACGCCCAGAACCAGATCATCGAATTTGAAACTGTCCAGAAAGGGATAGCCAACCAAGCCGTGGTCTACCCAAGGCAGGTCCTGGAGAGGGCGCTCCGGATGAAGGCATCGGCGCTCATCCTCGCCCACAACCACCCCTCCGGGCATGTCCGCCCTTCCGACGCCGACATCCGCCTCACAAAAACTATTCAGGAGACGGCCAAGGCGCTCGACATCCTCATCCACGACCACATCATCATCGGCGAGAATCGCTTCTTCAGCTTCCGCGAAGAGGGTCTAATGCCCTGACCCAGGAAGAATCATGTTTGCGGCGAGGCCCGGAGCACGAAAAATGGGAATCATGAATGACCCCCATTTTATTCGCTGTATGATGATTTTTCAAAAAACTGATTCGGCAATGAGAGAGGCGGAACTACCGCTTGCGGTCGACCCTCTCCTTGAGTTCCTTGCCTACTTTGAAGAAAGGCAGCTTCTTCGGAGAAACCTTGATGCTCTTTCCGGTCTTCGGATTTCTGCCCGTATAGGCCTCGTACTTCCTTACAACGAAGCTGCCGAACCCCCTGATTTCGATCCTGCCGTTTTTGCCCAGTTCATCGGTAAATCCCTTAAACACCAGATTTACCACGTCAATCGCCATTTTCTCCGTCAGGTTTTCTTTGCTGCTTAACGCCTCGATAAGCCCAGATTTGTTCATGCCTTCCTCCTTATAATGGCTCTTCACGTTCATCCCCTGAACCAGACCGAACAACGGCCTTGTTCAAATAACGTGATAATATACCTTTAGTTTCGGCGACTATTATTTATTTTCAAATGAATGTCAAGACAATTTTTTCCCGATTTTCGACCGGCGGCGTGGGCCAATAGCCGGTCAACCTCCTTCGGGGTCAGTCTGCGCCATGCGCCCGCACGCACGGACTCAAGCGTAATCTCCGCCACAGCGACACGGATCAAACGGCAGACGGGATGGCCCAGAGATTCAAACGCCCGCCGGATCACACGATTCCTTCCATCCGTGATCGTCAGCCGGAGCCAGGAGCTTCCAGGGTTCGTCTTTTCGAGGCGCACGTCTGTAGGTGCGAATCTCCCGTCGGGCAGATCGATCCCCTTTTCCAGGAGCTGAATTTCCCTCTTCAGAAAGTTCCCCTCGACCTTGATGCGGTAACTCTTCGGAATTCCGTAGCGGGGATGCTGGAGGCGCTGTGAAAAGGCGCCATCGTTTGTCAGGATAAGAAGACCCTCCGAATCGTAGTCGAGACGTCCGACGGGAAACACCCGTTCCGTAACCCCGCTGAGAAGGTCCGTCACGATCGGCCTCCCCTGCGGATCGTTGAGCGTCGTCACATAGCCCTGCGGTTTGTGGAGAAGGATATAGACCCTCTCCGCCTCACAGGAGATGAGTCTGCCATCCACGCGGATCTCATCCCGATCGGCGTCCGCCTTTGTTCCCGGTTCCGTCACCACGGCCTGGTTGACGCTGATCCGGCCTTCGGCGATCATCTTTTCCGCCGCGCGACGGGACGAGACGCCCGCCCGCGAGAGGATTTTCTGTATGCGTTCTTCCATAGCCCTATTCCTGCTGCTCTTGTAAATCTCTCAGTTCCCGGAGCGTCGGCAATTCGGAAAGATCCTTCAAGTTGAAAACCTCGAGAAACTTCCGGGTCGTTCCGTAGATGATCGGTTTGCCGGGAACGTCCTTCCTGCCCACGATCCGGACGAGCTTCTTCTCCAACAGTCCCTTCAAGGCGCCGCTTGCATCCACGCCGCGGATCCGGTCTATTTCCGCTTTCACAAGCGGCTGGCGATAGGCGACCACGGCCAGAGTCTCCAGGGCGGCCGGCGAGAGCAGGGCAGAACGACCGATCTTCAATTTCCGGACCCAGGGGGAGAGATCCGTTCTCGTCCGGAACTGGAAACCGCCGGCGACCTCCCTAAGGCAGATTCCACCCCCCCGCGCGTCGTATTCCCGAATCAATCCTTCCAGAAGAGAGACGATCTCCTTTTTTTCCGTATCGGACAGGGTCTCTACGATCCGTTCCACCGTCAGCGGCGCTTCGGAGGCGAACAGGAGCGCCTCGATGATCGCGATTTTCTCTTCCATCTCCCCTCCTCTACCCTTCCACCGCCGGAAACAACCGGATCGCCCCGAATGGTCCCGACTGATAGGCCCTGACCATTCGCAGTTTCATGAGCTCCAGAATCGCGAGAAACGTGTAGATGATCCGCCTCCGGTCGGTTCTGTCACCCAGCAGATCGGAAAAGGTGATCTGTCCCTCTTCAGACAACCTCTCCATGATTTCGTTGATCGTGTCCGTCAGGGACATCTTCTCCATGTCGATTTCCAGATCCTCCTTGCGGTCGAAGCCGGCGATGATCCGGCGGAAGGCCGTAACGAGCTCAAAGATGTCAACCTCAATAAGCGCATCATCCGCCTCCCCTGCCGTGGTCTGCTCCTCTTCAGATGCTGCGCCCCGCGTAAAGACATCGCGATCGAGAAGCGGTCGCTCGTTCAGGCTGAGCGCCGCTTCCTTGAAGGCCTGGTACTCCAGGAGCTGCTGGACCAGTTCCGCGCGGGGGTCCTCCCCCTCTTCCTCCTCGCCCTCACCCTCGGCCGGCGGCAGCAGCAGCTTCGACTTGATGTGGATGAGCGTCGAGGCCAGCACCAGATACTCCCCGGCAAGATCCAGATTGAGAGAGCGCATTATCTCCAGGTAGGAGAGATACTGCTCGGTGATCAGCGCAATGGGAATATTGTAGATATCGATCTCATTCTTCCGGATGAGATAGAGCAGGAGGTCCAGCGGACCCTCAAAAACGTCGAGCTTGATCTCATAGCTCATAGCGTATTTTCACGGCTTCCCGCACCTCGGCCAGCGTCGCCTTTGCAATCCGGCCGGCCCGGATATTGCCGTCTTCGATGATCGCCCGGACCTCTTCGGGATGGCTCAGGAAGTGGTCCCGCCGCTGATGGATCGTTCCCATCCCCTCCGCAATCGCGGCGGCCAGGCGCCGTTTGCATTCTATGCAGCCGATGGCCGCGCTCCGGCAGGCGGAGGCGATCTCTGCAACGGTTTCCGGCGCTGAATAGAGCCCGTGAAACGTGTAAACGTTGCAGAGCTCCGGACGGCCCGGATCGCTCTTGCGCTGCCGCTGGGGATCTGTGAACATCGCTCCGACCTTCTTCTTCAGGTCGTCGCCCCGGTCGCTCATGAAGAGCGCGTTGTCGTAAGACTTGCTCATCTTCCTCCCGTCGATGCCCAAAAGCTTCGGGACCTCCGCAAGGAGCGGCTCGGGGATCGGAAAGATGTCGGCGTAGAGGAAATTGAAACGGCGTGCGATCTCGCGCGTCAGCTCGATATGGGGAAGCTGATCGACGCCCACCGGAACGCCATAGGCCTTGTACATGATGATGTCCGCCGCCTGGAGGACCGGGTAGCCGAGGAAACCGAACGTCGAGAGGTCTTTCTGGATAAGCTCCTCCTTCATCTCCTTGTAGGTCGGATTCCGCTCCAGCCATGCGAGGGGTGTTATCATGGAGAGGAGGAGGAAGAGCTCGGCATGTTCCTTGATCGCGGACTGAATGAAGAGGGTGCTTTTTACCGGATCCAGACCGGCGGAAAGCCAGTCGATGACTATGTCGCTGGTGTTCGCCCTGAGTTCACCCGTGTCGGCGTAGTCGCTCGTCAACGCATGCCAATCGGCAACGAAGTAAAAACAGTCGTAATCGCCGTGATTCTGCAGCGCGATCCAGTTTGAAAGGGCGCCGTGGAGATTTCCCAGATGGAGCTTCCCCGTAGGCCTCATCCCGCTTAAAATCCGTTTCCTCGTCAAACGCACCTCCTGTAATGGCGCCTCCTGCTTCCGCCTCGTCCGCTTAGCTGGAAGCGGAGATGAATCAGACCCTGTACACAGACAAAGGCCCCCATCCGCGGATGGAGGCCTTTACTGCCCTTGCTCTTCATGTCCCCGCTATTTTACCTTGTCAGCCAGGGCCTTGCCCGCCTTGAATTTAACCACCTTCTTGGCTGCGATCTTGATTTTCTTTCCGGTCTGGGGATTCCTGCCGTCACGGGCCTTCCTCTTCACGACGGAAAAAGTGCCGAACCCCACCAGTCCGAGCTTACCGCTTTTCTTGAGTTCTTTGGCCACCGCTCCGGCATAGGCCTCCAGCGCTTTCGCTGCCGCCGCCTTCGTAACCGCCGCCCCCTCCGCCATCACCGCAATCAATTCTGCCTTTGTCATTCCTTACGTCCCCCTTTCATTCATTGGTTTAATGGATCATTACTCCGCCACCACAACCGGGTGGTTCAACAGCTGTCGGATGTACAGGGCCTTAGACAATGTCTCATCATCGTCGCTTCCGGATGATGCTGCGAAATGACCGATTTTGCTAACAATAAGTACTGAAGTCGGAAAAATATGCATAAGGTTTTGCTATGTTCATGATTTCGAAAAATAAGGGGACGAACCTGTTCTCCAATCATCTTGGCGATACCCCTAACACAAAAAAAAACAACAATCAAGAAAAAAATCTAATATTTTTAATCAAAATGAAGGATCGATCAGCGGCGGCTCAGCGTTGACGGTCGTTTGACAAGTTCCGTACTTTGTGTTACTTAACCACACTACGATACAGAGGCAATGAGGTCGATCGAAATGCCGGAAACAGAAACAGGCGTCTTGACAAAAATCGAGGGCTGGCTGGGATTGTCCGGTCCGCCGTTCCATACCCTCGGCATCCTCCCGTTCTGTCTTGGAACGTTTCTGGCCTGGCGTCTGGATCACGTCTTTGGTCTCCCCGCCTGGGTTCTCGGCATGCTGGGCATCGTCATGGTGATGCTCTCCACCTACCATGCGGGCGGTCACTTCGCTTTGGTTGAGAATGAACGATCCCGGCGTCGCCTCCGAAACCTTTTCGCCGGGGAATCCGGAACGCTGCTGGATTTGATTCTTCGCCGCTCCGGCCCGCTCCAGACCTCTGCCCTCTTCATCGCACTCGCCGTTTTCATCGGCATCATCCTCCAATTCGGCCTGAGAACGGGACCTTTTACGCTTCTGCTGGGCTGCCTTGGCGCCCTGCCGGGTTTTTTCTACGCCACCCGGCCCATCCGTCCAGCCGATAGCGGATTAGGTGAACTTCTGATCGCCTTCTGCTATGGATGGCTCCCCATCGTTGCCGCCTTCTACATCCAGCGGGGGTATGTTGCCCCCTGCATCCACTGGATGGCGCTGCCGATCGGCCTCTCCATCTTCAACGTGGTATTGCTCCACGAATTCCCGGCAGATTCCGCCAATCCGGCCGGCGGCGGAGTAAGCCTTCTCCGCCGGCTGGGAAACGCGAAAGGGACGGCCCTGTATTGCCTGACCTCCATCCTCTCCTGGTTTTCCATGTACTCTTCACTCAACGCGGGGATCCCCCGAAAGGCCCTTTACATTTACCTCCCCGTGATGGTCCTGTCGGCGGGCATCTCGCTGATGATGGCCGGGAAAAGATACGAAAATCCACTCGTCCTGGAGATTCTCTGCGGGCTCAACATGGCCGTTCATCTCGGAACGACGGCCGCCTATTTTCTGGCGTTTCTCTAATTAGCCCTCTTCTTCACGAGGAAATAGAGTTCCCCTCGCTCCTTCAGGCTTCCCGCAAGCATCTCCGCCTCGCCGCCGCTTCCGCAGAAAAGATCGACGCGCCCCGCCCCCTTGATCACACCGCCGACATCCTGACTGACGACAAAACGGGAATAGGGGATCCAGGACTCGACGTTTCCTTCCTTGTCCAGGATCGGTTTCCGCGCCCGGATGAACGCGAGCGCCCCCTTCGGAAAGAGATCCGGATCGGTGGCGATCGAACGCCCCGGCGTCAGGATCTCTTCGATTGCGCCAATGGGACCCTCCCTGACGATCCGGAAAAAAATAAAACTCTCGTTGTGCCCAAGGATCTCCGACAGTTCATCCGGATGTTCTTTGAGGTATTTCTTGATCTCCTTGTAGGAATTTTCCTGGGGGGTGATTTTTCCCATCTTCAGGAGATAAGGACTGACGCTCTGAAAAGGACGACCATTCTTCAACGCATACCCGATCTGGAGAAGCCTGCCGTCCGTCATCTCGATCTTGCCGGAGCCCTGGGTATGCATGAAATAGAGGTCAACCCGATCATCCACCCAGGCGAGCTCCAGATTCCGCCCGGCCAGGGAGCCCTGATTCTCGATCTCACTCCGGCTGTAGTAGGGAACCAGTTCCCCATTCTTCACGCGACCGATCAGTTGTTCGTTTTTGTACCTGTCGCGGAATTTGCCAAGATTTACCGTAATCGCATCATCGGGTGCTTTGTAAACCGGATATCGGTATTCCTCGGTCTTCTTCAGCGACCCCTTCAAGATCGACTCGAAATAGCCGGTGAAGAGGACGTTATTTTCCCCGTCCGAACCGGTCGACTGGTAGACGTCGAAGGTCTCCCGGATCCGTGTCTGTCTGACCTCGGCCGTCTCGCCGCTCCGGAGGATCTCCCGGAGGGTGATCAGGGAATCCTGCAGATCCTTTACGCTGACCCAGGTATCGTCCATCCGCACCGGACCTTTTCCGGCGGCCCTCTTGTAGTACTGGAGGCTCTTTTCGACGGCCGTCTCGAGCGACGCCAGGTCCATGTCGTCGGTGAACAGCGGAAACTGGTCGGTCGGGAGACGGACGAGCGGGGGAAGCGGCTTCGGGACAATGGGCGGCACGGGAATCTCCGGCGGGATCGGGATTCCCGACGGGGGAATGGGGGATGGCGGCGCCGGTTTCGCGGCAGGGGGAGCCGGTTTTACGACGGGAGGGGGCTGCGTCGGTCGCGTCGCCGGCTTCCGGGCAGGAGCGGCGCAGCCGGACAGGCAATAGAGCACGAGAACAAAAATGGCAAACTTATGAAACATTGTGATCTCAAAGCTCCAGGATCATGGCGACTTCATCGCAGAAATCGGGGTACTTGGAGCAGCGGAAACAATCGGACCAGATCTTCTCCGGAAGCGTGGAGCGCTTTACCTCCAGAAAGCCGAGTTTATGGAAGAACTCCTGTTTGTAGGTCAAGGTGAAGACCCGGAAGAGCTCCAGCGTGATCGCCTCGGAGATGCAGGCCTCCACCAGTTTCCGCCCGATCCCCTCCATCCGGTGCTCCTCATCGACATGGAGGGAGCGGATCTCCGCCAGGTTCTCCCAGATGATGCTCATCGCACAGATCCCGCGGATCTCATTCTGCCCCTTGTCCTGATAAACGTAGAAATCCCTCAGACTGCCATAGATATCCATCAGCGAACGGGGCAGCATCTCTCCCTTCCCGGAGGAGATATTGATCAGTCTGTGAATCGTCTTGACGTCGCCGATACGGGCTTTTCTCAGCATCGCTCTCTCCTGCCTGCGTGAAGTGGGGACATGATGCCGCATCGTGTCCCCGCGCAGAAACCGCCCTCCAACTCCTCCAGGCTGTACCCTGCCTCACCCACGCGCGGCAAGAAGCATCTCCCGTGCATGCTCCTTTGTCTTTTGCGTCAGCGCCACCCCGCCCAACATGCGGGTGATCTCTTCCAGACGCTCCTCCCCGGTGAGGAGAGAAACGGACGTGTTCGTCCGCTCGCCGGCGACCCGTTTTACCACCCGGTAATGGCGGTCGCCGCAGCAGGCGATCTGCGGCAGATGGGTGATGCAGAGGACCTGATGGTGCCCTGCGACTTCCCGTAATTTCTGGCCGATGATCTCCGCCGTCGCGCCGCCGATTCCGCTGTCGACCTCATCGAAGACGATCGTCCCCACGGAACCCGTCCGGGCCAGAACTTTCTTCAGCACAAGCATGATTCGGGAGAGCTCGCCGCCGGAGGCGATCCCCCTAAGCGGTTTCATCTCTTCGCCCACGTTCGCCGAGAGATAAAACTCCGGGGCGTCCATCCCTTTTTCGTTCAGGGTCGCCTCATCCGGATCGCCCCGGAGATCCGCAAAGACCGCTTCGAACCGTGCGTGTTCCATTCCAAGCGTTCGGATCTCCGCTTCGACCGACTGTTTCAGCGCGGCGGCCGCCTCGCGTCGCTTTGAAGATAGCTCCGCTGCAACTTCCATCAGCCGTTCCCGCTCGGCCGCAATGTTCTGAGTCAGCGCCTCGATCTCCTCTCCCAGGGAGGAGATCTCCGCAATCTCCCGCTCCGCTTCGGCCTGTTTCATGAGGACGGCATCGAGGGTTCCCCCGTATTTCCGCTTCAGACGCCCCAGCAGCTCCAGCCGCTCATCGACCGCCTCCAGGCGGGCGGGATCGAACGAGAGACGTTTTGAATAATCGCGGAGCGTGAAGGCCGCCTCTTCGATTCGGTAGTAGAGTTCCTCTAACTCCTGTTCAGAGAGTTTCAAGCCCGGGTCGATCTTCCGGATCTCCTTCACGGCCGAAACCACGCCGCGGAACTCGGCCAGCACGGAACCGCCTTTCCCGTAGAGGGTCTCATAGGCCGCGCCGGCAAAATCCATCAGCTTTTGAACGTTCGCAAGGATCTTCTTATCTTCCGTCAGGGCGGCGTCCTCCCCCGTGTGCACGCCCGCCTGGGAGATCTCGCCGATCTGATAACGGAGAAGCTCTTCCCGTTCAGCCCTTATTGTGCTGCGCCCTTGAAGACCGCGAAGTTTCTGCTGGAGCGAACGATAACGGTCGTACCTCTCCCGATAGGCCGTCCGGAGGGGCAGCAGTCCCCCGAATTCGTCGAGGATATCCGTATGATTGTCCGGGTTCAGAATCATCTGGTGTTCGTGCTGGCCGCAGATGTTGATCAGGGATTCGCCGATCGCGGCGAGCGACGCCAGCGATGAAAGCCGGCCGTTGATATATACCCGGTTCTTTCCGGAACGGGAGACCACGCGGCGGACGACAAGCTCCTCGCCGTCGCCGAATCCCATTTCGCGGACCCTCGCCCGCAACCCGTCCTGCCCGCGGATATCAAAAAGCGCCTCCACGACGGCCGCATCCTCGAAGGAGCGGATCATGTCGGCATTCGCCCGGTCGCCTAACAACAGACCGACGGCGCCGATGATGATCGATTTCCCGGCGCCGGTCTCCCCGGAGATCATGTTCAGGCCTCCGTCGAAGGCCACCTTCAATTCATCGATGATCGCAAAATTACGGATGTTCAGTTCCGCGAGCATCTTGTCCCTTCCGGAGAGCCCCCGTCGGGGAGCCGCCCCATCCCAACTTTGTCCGCAAGATCTCAAAATAGCCCCGGTGGGGGGAGGAGACCAGCGTGGTGATGTACCGCGATTTCCGGATGGTGATGCTGTCCCCGTACTTCACGGTAAAGGAGACCTGTCCGTCGAGCGTCACGGTCGCCCCCTGCTCTATCGTGTTCAGCATCACCCGGACGACTGCGCTTTCCGGCAGGATGACCGGCCGGTTCGTCAGGGTATGGGGACAAATCGGGTTGATGAGGATTGAATTCAGTTCGGGGAATACAATGGGTCCGCCCGCGGCCATCGAATAGGCCGTGGAGCCGGTAGGCGTCGCGACAATAAGGCCGTCGGCCTTGAAGGTCGTCAGATAGCGACCGTCCACCATGGTCTCCAACTCGACGATCCGCGAGAGATTCCCCCGATTGATCACGACGTCGTTCAGGACCGTCCCTTCCCTAAACGGCTCCTCGCCCCCCTGGATCTCCACATCGAGCATCATCCTCTTTTCGACCTGAAAATCCCCCGTGAGAATCACCTCCATGGCGCTGTACATCTCGTCGAGGTTCACCTCGGTCAGATACCCGAAAACGCCGAGATTGATCCCGACGATTGGAACATCCCGATCCCGGACCAGGCGGGCCGTTCTGAGGATCGTGCCGTCGCCGCCGAAAACGACGATCAGATCCACCAGCGTCCAGAGCTTCCCTTTCTCAACGCCGGGAAGGCAGCCAATCTTCGCGGCGATCCCTTCCTCGAGATAGACCTCCAGCCCGCGCATCAGCATCCACTCGCGAAGGGCGGCGGTGTATTCAGGCGATTTTTCCTTGGCAATATTGGCGACAATTCCGACTTTTTTGATCAATATCGGATCCTCTTTGGAACAGATTTGCGTTTTTCCCTATCACAAAATAATCCGGGTGTCCATGCGTATGATGCAGATCCGTTGTTCCGGGTTCACTTGAACTTGACATCACCCGCCAACCGGGTTAGTGTCGCCCGCAAAAAGGAGACGCTTATGGGATTGTTGAAGGGAGCTGTCACGTTTTCGCGGTACCGCATCGCAGGCGCGCTGCCGGACCATTTCCCCGACTTCTTCAACGAACAGATCCGGCGCTACGCCTTCCAGACCGTCTGGCGCACGACGGACGAAATGGCGGCAGGCTGGACATCTCTGGAAAATTGCCTGGATACGGATTTCGCCTACGCCTCCTACGCCCAGGGGCGGTACATGCTCTTTTCCCTCCGCATCGACCGGAAGTCGGTCGCCCCTTCCCTTCTCCGGCTCCGGATCCTGGAGGCGGAACGGAAGCAGCTCGCTGAAAGCGGACAGAAGAAGCTCTACCGGGAACAGCGCGAGGCGATCCGGGAGTCGGTGCGCCTCGAACTGTTAGGCAAAACCCTGCCCGTCCCCTCCTTTCATGAGATCTGCTGGTCCGTCCCGGATCATGTCGTGACCTTCTGTTGCCTCTCGGACAAGGTGGCCGGAGAGCTTCAGGAGCTTTTCCGGGAATCCTTTTCGCTCAGCCTCTCTCCTTATGCACCGTGGAACGCCGACGGAGCGGGCGCGAATCCGCAGGGGGCTGTTGCCGGATCAAGTTCCCGGGACGTCGCTCTCCCGCCCCTCCCGCCTGGGGTCGATCCGCTGACCGTCGGCCGGGAATTTCTCACCTGGCTCTGGTTCAAGAGCGAGGAGAGAAACGGGATGATCCGGATTCCCGGCGGCGGCGAAAGCGAGGTCGTTTTCGTCCGGCGCCTCGTCCTGGAATCGGGCGAGGGGGAATACGCCGAAACGATCGTCTGTCAGGGGCTCCACGCCGACCTCAAGGAGGGGAAGGAGGCCCTGCGCCAGGGCAAGAAGATCACCGCGGCGCGACTCCGGATGGCCCACGACAAGGCGGAGTGGGAATTCACCTTCAAGGCGGACCGCTTCCATTTCCAGTCCATGAAACTGCCGTCCGTCGCGGAAAGCGAGGGGGAAGAGGCCGACCGGGAGGGGCAGATCCTCGAACGGATCTACCTGATCGAAAAGGCGGCCGGGATGATGGATCAACTGTTCCGGTCGTTTCTGGACCTCCGGCTTTCCGACGGGTGGGGAAACGAACAGACCCGCCTGCAGAAGTGGATCACGCATGCGAAGGCCGACTGATGGATGAACCGTCTATCCGGCCTTTCCTCCTATCCCTTGTCCCCCCGTCGAAATATTTTACATTTAAGCGCCTAACAGCCACGCGGCTACCGGCTGCAAGTGGATGGTCTTACCCCCATCTTGAATGGATTCGGCCTGGCCTTCTGAAAGGATCAGACTTTCCTTCAGGTTCAGTGTGGTCATGGCCGCCAACAGCGACCGGGTTTCCCTTTCCCTTGTCTCCCGCTGATGGAGGTTTTGGGAAACCTGGATTAAAACACCCCTATCGGGCAGGTAAAAATCGACCTCATAACCGTTCTTGGGCAGAAAATAGTAAATATCCCGTCCCCGCCGCCGCAGTGAAAGGAAAACCAGGTTCTCCAATAATCGGCCGCGATTCGGCGAGAATGAAAACCCTACCGCGTTGATCAAACCCGTGTCGATGGCGTAGGTCTTTTTTGACGCAATCTGTTGCCGCCTTACCGAATAATCATAGACGTTTACGGTAAATATCAGCCAGCTTTTCTCAAGGTACTCGATATAATTCTTAACCGTATTGACGCTCCCCAGTTTAAGCTGCTCTTTGAGTTTATTGAATGATACGAGGCTCGCCGGGTTGCTGATCGGGGAGTAAGCTAACTCCTTCAAGGCACGCACATCGTCAATGCGGTATCGCGCAGCAATATCACGGTAAAGGAGATCGTCGTAGAGCGCTCGATGCAGGGGGAGAGCGGGATATTTAACAGGTTCGGGAATGCCGCCTTGTTCAAGGTATTCATCCAGATGGCGTTGAAGGAGGGCCGGGACGGCGTACGGATTCCCGCCTCCGCGGGAATGACAACGGGGACACTGTCTCCTCTTTTAAATCCCCCTTTGGCATTGGAGATGTCCAGTACGACGTTGATGAGGGCAAGCAGATGGTTCTCGCTGTCCTTGACCTCACAGGTCGTCAAATCGACCTGGGCTGACCTCTTCTGCCTTCACAGTTTACCTCCATCCTGGCGATTTACACCCACACCATTTCCACATCCCTTATCATGGCCTGATAGAAAAACTCCCCCCTGACCCCTGCCTTGAATGAAAACGCCATGTCATCCCCAGATCGGAAATTTCCCTTTCCGGACCATTGCGCCAACCGGAAAGTTGAGACAACAGGGTGCCTTTTCCACGATCGGCCTCTTCGCATTCAGGCGATCATCGCCGATCAACCTGTCTATCTTGGCGGAAGCGCCATCCTTGTAGATGTTCCTGAACTCGCGTTCAACAAATGGACTAAGGCCGATCCTCAGGAGTTCCAGCGCTTTGCCGACACGTTCATGGTTGGTGATGGCCATGGGTATCTGCTCCTTTTCCTCTATGGAAGTTCTGTGGGCGTCAAAAGCCAGACATAGGCCGGTTGGGCCAGAATATCCGCCGGTGCCTCACGGGGCAAACCATCCTGAGTGAGCGTCAGCAGGCGTTTGTGAGCTTGTGGAAATTGGCGGCCTGCCTCCACGAGCGACCGCAGTTCCCGTTCAGCCGTATCCGGGGCGGCCAAATCAGCGCAGACCTGGATCAACTCTTCCTCCCCGGAAGGGTACCGGGCCAGGAAATCCACCTCAAAGCCCTGCGGCGTCTTCACATAGCTGACCTCTGCCCGCCTGCGTTCCAGATCCAGAAACACTGCTGTTTCCAGCGCATGCCCGAGATTGGAACGGCCCGTGCGGTCGAACACCGAAATGAGTCCCGGATCGACCGGGTAGGCCTTGCGGGGGTTGACCATGCGCTGACGTTCCGAGGCGGCCTCCATCCAGACCGTGCGCACCAGGAAGCAGTCCTGCAGATACCCCATGAGCTGGTGCACCGTGTCCTTGGAAATGGCCAGTCCCTGCGACTTGAGCGCCCCGTAAAATTTCTCCACGCTGAACAGTCCCGCCGCATTGCCCAGCAAGTGACGAACAAGCCAGCGCAGCCCTGTCACATTGCTCACGGAATGCCGTTCCACCACGTCGCGCAATATGGCCACATCCACATAGTCCCGCAGCAGTTGGTAACGCGTGGCCGTGTCCATTCCCTGCGCCTCCGGGAAACCGCCGGCCACAAGGTAGTCGAGGAATGACCGTTCCAGAGCCGAACGCGCCGGTCCATCCAGAAAATCCGGCTGCGCCGGCAGGGTCTTCCCGGCATGCCGCAGGGCCTCCCCGAAGCTGAAGGGGTGCATGATTACCTCCCAGGCGCGACCCCGGAGGGCCGTGGCGATCTCCCGGGAGAGGAGCGCCGCCGAGGAGCCGGTCAGGAACATATCTACCTTCTCGGAATCGAGAAGCCGGCGCACAAACCGCTCCCAACCGGGCACCGTCTGGATCTCGTCGAAGCACCACATCACGGTCTCGCTGCCGCGCAACGCCGGGAATCGCCGATAGTACTCCTCCACCAGCGGATGGAGATGCTCGACCGTCAGTCCCGCCAGCCGCTCATCCTCGAAGTTGATATAGGGCATGCGTGCCCGATCCATGCCGTCCGCCAGCCGTTCCCGCCGGATCTGATGGAGAAACACCGTCTTGCCTGCCCGGCGCATGCCCACGATCGCTGTCGTCTTGCCGCCAAGATGCACGGCCCCGTAAACCCGTCGCGGCGTGCCGGTGGGAAGGGGTGTCGTCAACGACTCGGAGAGCTTTTCGCTCAACCTGGTCTGGAAAGGATGGAGAGATAAAGTGTCCATAGCTTGATCTTGTTTATCCTTATTAAAAGGAGAAAGTCAAGCATAATTCGCCTGCATGCCGGGAGAATAGCAGGTGGCGTCGCCGCCGCTCACAAGACGCGGTTCGTCGTGTCGATAGAGAAGCTCGTTTGCCACCCTGCCCGCCGGCGTGTTGTAGGTAAGTTCGAGGACCTTGGAACCACAGACGAGAGTCCCGGCGCCGGCCGATCCTTCTATGGCTTCCCGGGGATGATTTTCCGGATCATGCGCAGCATCTTTTTATAGACGGGAATCGCCTCCCGGATCTCCCCGAGGGCGAGCCGTGCAGCGGTTTCTCCCTCCTGGATCAGGCCTTTCGCGCGGGAGAAATCACTCCAGTGAAGGTCTCCGATCCGGGGCCGGATGACGACATCGGCCTGCAGCAGTTCCACCTCTTCCAGTTTGTCGGACGTAATGTCTCCGGCCCTGTAGAAGATCTCCTGCGCCGTTTCAAATTTCCCCGATACATTCTTCTCCCGGTCCACGACCACGGCGATGACGACATCCGCACCCGCTTCGCGGACCGCCAGAACGGGAACGAGACTCGTGATCCCGCCGTCCGCCAGCAGCCAATCCCCCAGGCGGACCGGATCGACCGCGCCGGGAACGGCGCAACTCGCCAGCACGGCCTGCCGCAGGGAACCTTCCGAGATGACGATCTGCTTTCCGGTGATCAGATCCGTTGCCACAGCGTAAAACGGGATTTTCGTCTCCCGGATGTCGATATCGGGAATGAAGAAATCGATGAGGCCCTCGAAATCCTCAAGCGGAAGAATTGCCGGTTTGAAAAAGGCGCTGAGCATGAAGAATTTTTGCCGGATGGCGTTTCGGGTCTTTTCCCAGAAGGTTCTCTCCGAGGAGTCCATCGAAAGCCCGATCTCCCGGAGGGTGGAGGATTGAAATTGTGGGCTCAGGATGTAGGCGTCGACCCTGCGGTAGATCTCCTGCGGCGAGGCGCCGGCCGCATAGGCGCCGCCGATCAAAGCCCCTGCGCTCGTGCCCGCGATCAGATCGATCGTGATCTCCTCCTGTTCCAGGACCTTGAGCACGCCGATGTGGCAGAAGCCGCGAACGCCCCCGCCCCCGAGGGCCAATCCCAGCTTCTTCCCGGTCCATCTCGTCATTTTCTCAACCTCCGCCGGCTTCCCGTTTTCCGGAACAGGACCTGCGTATCTATCCATTATTCTTGTTTTAAGGGGAAAACATTTTGGAAAGACCTTATCATTTTTGGAAATTACCTGCAAGCATCCTCCGAGATACTGACAAAGAAGTCGGCAGACTGTATAAAAAAGGTTGCGATAATTATCATCTGGTGATATTATACCTAACCATTAAGGAAAAGCGATCTTCCCGGGAAGATGAAACCCTCGTCGGTTTGTTGAACCTCGACGGCGAGATCTTCCCGATGGACAATGGCTATTGGACCAAGTTCGAGGCGTGGCGGGTGGATCCCGAGCCGCATGTCCCTCATGGCGTCCGGTACAGCCTGACCCTTCACGACAGGTACAACCGGCGGGCCTTTGGGTTCGACAACGCTCACGCCATCCGGCCGGCGAGGAAAGGCTACGCGGCCCGCAAGATCACCTGGGACCACCGGCACAAATGCGAAAGGATATCGCCTTATGAGTATGAGTCGGCCAGCCGCTTGCTGGAGGATTTCTGGCGCGAGGTCGAACGGATCATAGGTGAGAAATAAAAGGAAGAAAAATGGCTCAGAAAGTGCTCCACATCGGCATCATGCCCTATCAGGATTACAAGACGCGATCTTTGGCCATCGCCCGCGGGGAATACCGTCCGCGGCCCGATGAACCCAAGATCTGGTTTGAATCGGTGCGATCCATGGCGCAGGTGCTCAGCAACGAGAACCAGTTGCTGCTGAAGACCATTCTGGAGCGGAAACCGGAATCGCTCAAGGAACTGGAAGCGGCGACGGGACGGAGCAGCAGCAACCTTTCCCGTACCCTCAAGACGATGGCCCGGTACGGCATTGTGAGGATGGAAAAGGTGCGCCGGAATATCCGGCCGGTTGTCGAAGCAACGGATTTCACGGTTCAGTTCGGTTTGTACGCTTCTTCTCGCCAAGAAAATGGCGCAGGCGCCGTAAAGATTTAAGAGAAAGATACAGACAAGAAGGCAACCCTGATCATCTCGGGGTTGCCTTCTCTTTTTTCCCCGGTTCCAATTGACAACACATGTGACAAATAAGCTTGATCTCAAATGTGGATATGTGTTATGGTGTAATACACGTAACGCATAATCCATCATTTTGAGGTTGAACGAATGTCTAAAATATTAAACGTCCGGCTTACGGATGATATATCATCCCGTCTCGATTTTTTGGCCGTCAAAACGAAACGTCCCAAAAGCTTCTATATCAGGGAGATCCTTGTCCGGCACCTTCCGGAGTATGAAGACGCCTATCTTGCCCTTGATCGCATCAACGACAGGAACGCTAAATATTACTCGACAGAGGACATGGAGAAGATCCTTGACCTATAGTATCCAATGGCATGAAGCAGCAATAAACGATCTCAAAATTATCGATCGGCAAACGCAAACGAAGATCATAGCCAGGGTAAAAGATTATCTTTCCAAAGATCCCATCAGCCTGGGTAAGCCGCTCCAGGGAATCTTCAAGGGCCTTTATCGTTACCGCTATGGATCTTACCGGATTATTTACGCCATAGACAGAGGGTCTGTGGTGATTCTGATTCTAAGAATAGCAGATAGAAAAGACGTTTACGAGGACCCGATTAAGGAAAATTAGAAAGCGGTAACGTGGGTTCGATAATGCGGTAAACCGTTAACCTTATAGCAACGCATTATTCAAACCCATAATCGTTAATGACATTCCCCCGACAATTGTGATATGCATCCTCCTCAAAGAACCGTGGACCTGTCTCGGAAGGACTTCACGTAAGACATAAGAGGGGGAATGACGCCATGCCGGAAGGCTCCAAGAACCTGCTCTACTACGGGGACAACCTGGACGTGATGCGACGGCACATCAAAGATGAAACGGTAGACCTCGTATACCTGGACCCACCATTCAACTCCAACGCAAATTATAACGTCCTCTTTGCAGAAAAAAACGGGAGTAAAGCAGTAAGTCAGATCCAAGCTTTCTCGGACACCTGGACATGGAATCAGGAAAGCGAATCCATCTTTGCGGAGATCGTGATGGCGGGAGGGAAGGTGTCCGATTGCCTGAAAGCATTCAGGACCTTCCTGGGCGAATGCGACATGCTGGCGTATTTAGTGATGATGGCACCACGTCTGATAGAGCTTCGGCGTGTGATGAAGCCGATCGCGAGCATCTACCTGCATTGTGATCCGACGGCGAGTCACTATCTGAAGATGCTCATGGACGGCATTTTCGGGGCGGGAAACTTCAGAAATGAAATCTCTTGGCGACGGTCGAACCCCAAGAGCCATATCAAGGTGAACTTCCCGAACTGTCGCGACGTAATCCTGCGTTATTCAAAGAGTGGAGAAACTACATTCAATATGATCTATGAGTCACATGATCCAGAGTACGTCAGGAAAGCGTATAAGTACACGGACAGCAAGGGCCAATATCGGCTTCTGCCGCTACTGAATCCCAATGATAACCGCCCGAACCTCACCTATGAGTTTCTTGGGGTATCTCGTGTCTGGCGATGGACAAAAGAACGTATGGAGCAGTCTTATAGAGATGGCGTGGTTGTTCAGTTAAAGCCCGGCGCAGTACCGCAATACAAGAAGTACCTCGCAGAATCAAAGAGCCGGACTATCACCGATGATTGGAGCGACATTGAACAAGCAGCAGGGAATGAGGCACTCGGATACCCTACACAGAAACCTCTTGCCCTATTGGAAAGAATTATTAATGCCTCATGCCCGGAAGGCGGCGTTGTCCTTGATCCCTTCTGTGGATGTGGCACAACGATTGCCGCCGCGCAAGCGCTGGGCCGTCCATGGATCGGGATAGACATCACACACCTTGCGATAACCCTCATCAAACAACGCATGAAGGATTCCTTCGGCATCGAACAGAGCGTTCGCGCCATACCGTCGGGGAAAGGCGAAACGGCGAAAGTCGAAGAAGCGGGGGCGGAATATGGATCGGTAACAAAGCGGCCATTCCATGTTGTGGGCGAGCCTACAAGCGAGCCGGACGCGGCGGCACTGGCGGCCTCGGACCCGTATCAGTTCCAATGGTGGGCTCTGGGCCTTGTGGGGGCGCGTCCTGTTGAGCAGAAGAAGGGAGCGGACAAGGGCATTGACGGGCGGATCATCTTCCAAGGGGACAAGAAAGGCACTTTTGAAAGCGTGATCCTGTCAGTGAAGGCGGGACATACCAATGTGGCCCACATCCGCGATCTGAAAGGTGTCCTGGAGCGGGAAAAGGCGGCGATCGGGGTTCTGATCTCGATGCAGGAAGCCACGTCCCCAATGAAAACGGAAGCGGTTACGGCGGGTTTCTATGAATCCGCTTTATGGGGACGGAAGTATCAGAAGATGCAACTTTTCACGGTGGCCGAACTGTTGGCCGGGAAGACCATCGAAATGCCCCCGATCCGGCAGGTGGGGGCGACATTCAAGAAAGCCCCGAAGGCTACAGGGCAGCCGGGGGGGGATCAACATGAGCTGCTATGACTGCTAGCCTAAAAAGTACGCATCAACCGGATGAACCATATTTAATCGTCTTGCGCTGCTTTTTGCCGCCGGTGAGTTGCAACATTGGGCAGCGAAAGGAGGCAGGAGCTTTATCATGAGATTCCGCAGGAAACAGGCCTGCATTCACGGCGCCGGCATCAAGGGCGTTGCCGACAATGCACCGTTCGGCATCAAATATTTTTATAAGCGTCGGGGAAAAGCCTGTTCAACCCTGGGCATCGATGGGATTGATCTTTACGGCGGAACCCGTCATTCATCTGTTCGCGCTTTGAGAAAATACCGTTCACCGGAAGAAATCAAACGGGCAGCAATGAGTGAGACGAACAAGGCGTTTGAACGCTATATGGGGTAAGGATACAGACGACGATTTAAGGTCGGTTTACAGGCAAAGCGCAAAGGTCATTTCTGTTGACAACGCTGACAAAGAATTCAAAGTGGGAAATACGATCTAAGTGCTTGTAATCATGGTGGAGGCGGTGGGAATCGAAGTCAAGGAAATCACACGTACCAGACTAATATCATTATTAAAAATATTCAGGGGAGGTGAATTACATGCAAGTTAACGTTTCCATTCATGAAATAATATCTTGGATTGTTGCAGCGGTCTCTCTAGCCTTATTTATTTACGAACGACGGAAAAATAACCTTACCCCTTTTTATGTAACGATTCAGTCTCGAGTGGGGGGGGTATTATAGAGACAAGGCAGAGGAGTGCAGAGAGCAAAGACTGATCTTTGTATTCTCTATACGGGGTTGCTTTTGGGGTTGATATTGAGCGTTGTTAAGGGGGACGCGGGAAG
>JAURXV010000145.1 GCA_030654195.1 Syntrophales bacterium
CTTCCCGCGTCCCCCTTAACAACGCTCAATATCAACCCCAAAAGCAACCCCGTATAGAGAATACAAAGATCAGTCTTTGCTCTCTGCACTCCTCTGCCTTGTCTCTATAATACCCCCCCCACTCGAGACTGAATCGTTACACGAAAAGAATCTATTCCATTGACACACGAAACAGCCCATAGTATGCTCCCGCCCCACAAAAGCGAATTCTTTTCAAAGTCGCGATCGTCACAATATCATCCCTAAGGAGGCTATTCCATGCGCAAATATTTCTTGAAAGTACTGGCTGTTTTAACCCTTTCCCTGGGTCTCGTTCCCGCGGTCTCTGCGGCCGCTGAAGTCGTTCTCTACTCCTCCAACCCCTCTGAACTCCTCGACCTGGTCACCCAGGGTTTCGAGGCGAAGACGGGCATCAAGGTCTCCGTCGTCCGTCTGGGGACCGGCGAAGCGATGAAGCGGATCGCCGCGGAGAAGGAGAGGCCGCTTTGCGACGTCTTCTGGAGCGGCGACGTGGCCGTCCTGGAAAACGCAAAGGAGAATTTTCAGACGTACCGGTCTCCCGAGGCGAAGGCCCTCCCCGCCGGCTACGTGGAGAAGGAGGCCCGCTGGACCGCGAGCAACGTCCATGTCATGATCATCATGGTCAACAAGTCCCTCATGAAGGCAACAGAGATGCCCAAGAGCTGGAAGGACCTCTTCGATCCGAAGTGGAAGGGCAAGATTGTCATGACGAACCCCGAAAAATCGGGATCGGCCTACGCCCAGGTTTACGGGATTCACAAACTCTACGGCTGGGACGGTATCAACAAGCTCATCGCCAACGCCAAGATCCTCGACACCGCCAGCCTGATCTACAAGGGCGTCGCTGCCGGGGAATACCCCCTGGGCGTCACGATAGAATACGCCGCCCACCGCTACATTGTCGGCGGCGACAAGAACGTCGGAATCGTCTATCCCGCGGACGGCGCCTTCATTGCCCCCGAAGGGACGGGCATCGTTAAGAACTGCCCCCATCCCGAGGAGGCAAAGAAGTTCATCGATTACCTGATCAGCAAGAAGGTCGAGGATGAGATCTTCAACAAGTTCTCCCGGAGACCGGCCCGTCTCGATGCGGGGGACACGGAGGGACTGCCCTCCCTGAAGAATATCACGATTCTCAAGAGTTTCGATCCGATGGAGGCCAGTACCCTCGTAAAGGAGATCCTCAGCAGGTGGAAGGAGATCGTCCTGTCGAAATAGGCCCATGCGCGTCGAACTGACCAACATCACCAAACTTTTCGGTCCGCTCCGGGCCGTGGACGACGTCAGCCTGACGATCGAGGAGGGGGATTTCTTCACCCTCCTCGGTCCCAGCGGCTGCGGGAAAACGACGCTGCTGAGGACAATCGCCGGGTTTTACAACCCCGACGCGGGCGAGATCCGCTTCGGCGAGCGGTTGATCAATCACATCCCGGCACATCGACGCGAGACCGGAATGGTCTTCCAGAATTATGCCCTCTTCCCCCACCTCTGTGTCTTCGACAACATCGCCTACGGCCTGAGGGCGAGGAAAATCCCGAAGCCGGAGATCGCCGAGCGGGTCGGCCGGATCATCAAAATCGTCCAGCTGGAGGGGTTGGAGCACCGCGCCCCGAGCAAGCTGAGCGGGGGACAGCAGCAGCGGGTGGCCTTGGCCCGGGCGCTGGTCATCTCGCCGCAGATCCTGCTGATGGACGAACCCCTCTCCAACCTCGACGCGAAGCTCCGGGTGAGCATGCGCGAGGAGATCCGGCGGATACAGAAGGAGCTCGGCATCACCACGATCTACGTCACCCACGACCAGGAGGAGGCGATGGCCGTCTCCGACCGGATCGCGATCCTGAACCGGGGCCGCCTGGAACAGATCGGCGCGCCCACCGAGATCTACTACCGGCCGGAGAGCCGATTTTCGGCGGAGTTCATGGGGAGCAGCAACATCATCGAAATGGAAGTGACGGGCTGGGACGAGGATCATTCCCGGATCGCCGCAAAAACCGCCGGACAGACATTCTCTCTCCGGGGCGATAAACCTTCCGGCGCCCGGATCATGATTTCGGTGCGGCCGGAGTGGATCCGCGCCGTCGCGGGACGCCGGGACGGGGAGGATAACATCCTTTCGGGAACGGTCCTGAGCAGCACCTTCCTGGGGTCCATGATCCGCTACCGCGTCTCCGGCCCCGGCGGGAAACCCATCGTCATCGAGGTCCACGATCCGGAAGAGGAGAACATTCGGAAAAACGGGGAAATCCTCTGGTACCAGCTTCCGCCTGACCGATCGCTCGTGATCCGGGGATAGGGGGAGTCCTTGCGCAAATCCTTTCATGCGTGGAACATCATCCTGGTTGCGATCTTCGCGATCCTCTTCTTCGCCGTCCTCTACCCGATCCTCTACATCTTCAAGGCGAGCTTCGTGAACCCGGAGACCGGCGCCTTCTCGCTGAAGAGCTACGCCACGTTCCTGCACTACCCCTACTACCTGCGCTGCCTCCGCAACAGCCTCTTCGTGAGCACGCTCTCGACCGTTCTCACGCTTGCGATCGGCATCCCCTTCGCCTTCTTCCTCTCCCGCTACAAGATTCCCGGGAAGAACCTCATCCGGACCCTGGGGACGCTCCCGCTCATTCTCCCCACCTTCATCGGCGCGGAGGCCTGGCTGATCCTTCTGGGCAGAAACGGGCTCTTCGCGAAGGCCTTCCGCGGCATCGACGTGGAGATCCCCAGCATCTACGGATGGAAGGGAATCGTCCTCGTCTTCACGCTCCAGTTCTTCCCGTTCGTCTTTCTGATGGTCTCGGCGGCGCTCAACGCGATCGACCGTTCGCTGGAGGAGGCGGCGACCAACCTGGGTGCGGGGCGCCTGCGCGTCTTTTTCACCGTGACGCTCCCGGTCGTCACACCGGCGATCCTCTCTGGGGCGCTGGTCGTCTTCTATCTCTGCATCGAGAACTTCGGCGTTCCCGTCCTGATCGGCGAGGACTTCCGCGTGCTCTCCGTTCAGGCCTACAACGAGTTCATCAGCGAACTCGGGGGCAGCCCGTCGATGGCGGGGGCTCTCAGCATGATCCTGCTTGCGATCACTCTGAGCCTGACCGTCTTCCAGAAATACTGGGTCGAACGGAAGAACTACACCATGACATCCTTAAACCCGATCCAGGTGAAGCGGCTGCGGCCCCTGCCGACGTTTCTGATCTGGTTCTTCTGCGCTGGGATGGTCTTCGTGGCCCTCTTCCCCTTCGCGGTCGTCATGGTTTCCTCCATCACGAAAACGCAGGGACCGGTTATGTACTTCGGACAGTTCAGCCTCGATAACTTCATTCGGGCCGTCACCATCGCCCCCCGGCCGATCATCAACTCCTTCTTCCTGGCGACAACGGCGACACTGATCGGGATCGTATTCGGGATCGTGGTGAGCTACCTCCTCGTCCGGAAGCGGGGCGCGGTGAGTTACCTGCTCGACATTCTGGTCATGCTGCCGCTCGCGATCGCCGGAACGGTCCAAGGCATCGCGCTCGCCGCCACCTACAACAAGGGATTTATCGTCCTCACCGGGACCTGGATGATCCTCGTCCTGGCCTACTTCATCCGGAAGGCGCCCTACTCGATCAAGACGACATCATCCCTTCTACAGCAGATCGACCCGTCCATCGAGGAGGCCTCGATCAACCTCGGCGTGCCGCCGGTCCGCTCCTTCATACGGGTGGTTCTCCCGATCATGCTGCCCGGCATCATCGCCGGGGCGATCATCATGTGGGTGACGACCCTCGCGGAACTGAGCACAACGATCGTTCTGTACTACGGTCCCTGGGCCACGATGACCGTCGAAATCTTCCAGCGGATCGGAAGCGGCGATTTCGGCCCCGCCTCCGCCTACGCAACGATCCTGATCATCTCCGTCCTGATCCCCCTTTTCATCCTGAACCGGGTCTCGGGCAAGGACCTGGCATCCTCCCTATAGATTTATTCCAGGGAGATCATCCCGATTTTCAAATCCTCTTTCGACCCGCACACCCATACCTAAATCCACCACCTAAAATAGAGTTCCATCGTTATTGCAAAGGGTTATATGCGAATTTCATGCACCCGTTGGTGAAGAAAAAGATTCTATAACATCATGATAACAATGAAAGAACAGAAATTAGGTGGTGGATTTCGGCATATTCCTCTTGTTGCATAATACCGTAAATTGTGCTGTCATAAAATGTATTAGAAGACAAGAAGAGGACGGCGATTGGCGGCGTCAAGACCAGTGTTTCACCCCGGGTCCGAGCGGTCCGGGCCAAGCGTTCGAGGAAAACATGGACAAGATGAAGGCGCTACTGAAGAGTAAACCCCAACCCGGCCTGTGGCTGGAGGAAGTGTCGGTTCCGCAAATCGGCATCAACGATGTACTCATAAAGATTCACAAGACGGCTATTTGCGGCACGGATATCCACATCTTCAACTGGGATGACTGGGCGAAAAAGACCATTCCCGTGCCGATGGCCATCGGCCACGAGTTCGTCGGGCGCGTGGCGTCCGTCGGCTCGAACGTGCATGACTTCAAGCCCGGCGACCTGGTAAGCGGCGAAGGCCACGTGGTTTGCGGGCACTGCCGCAACTGTCTGGCGGGGCGGCGACATCTGTGCCCCAACACCAGCGGCGTCGGCGTCAACCGGCCGGGCTGCTTCGTTGAGTACCTCGCCATTCCGCAGACAAACGTCTGGTACTGCGACCCGGCCATCCCCACCGACGTGCTATCGTGCTTCGACCCGCTTGGCAACGCCACGCACACCGCCCTGTCCTTCCCCGTCCTGGGCGAGGACGTGTTGATCACCGGCGCAGGCCCCATCGGCATCATGGCCACGGCAATCGCCCGCCACGCCGGCGCGCGGTACATCGTCATTACCGACTGCAACTCCTACCGCCTGGACCTGGCCCGCAAGATGGGCGCCACGCTCGCGCTGGACGTGTCCAACGGCCGGTCCGTCGCCGACGCTAAGAAGCAGTTGGGCATACGCGAAGGCTTCGACGTCGGGCTGGAGATGTCCGGCAACGGCCACGCCCTGCGGGACATGCTGTCCAACATGTGCCACGGCGGCAAGATCGCCCTGCTTGGCATCCCCGAAGCCAGCACCGCAATCGATTGGAACGTGGTCGTGTTCAACGGGTTGACCATCAAGGGCATTTACGGCCGCGAGATGTACGAGACGTGGTACAAGATGACCACCATGCTGCAAAGCGGGCTGGACATCTCGCCCGTCATAACGCACCGATTCCATTACACCGAGTTCCAGAAGGCCTTCGAGCTGATGGCCTCCGGCCAGTCCGGCAAGGTCATCCTCAATTGGGAGTGACAACCATGTACGGCCAATTCAAAATCCATCTCCAGCAGCAGATCGAGTCGATCCGGGAGTCGGGGCTGTACAAGCATGAACGCGTAATGACCAGCCCGCAAAGCTCGCGGGTGACAGTGGCGGACAAGCAGGTGCTGAACATGTGCGCCAACAACTACCTGGGTCTGGCCGACCATCCCGAGATTGTCCAGGCGGCCAAGGACAGCCTCGACCGCTGGGGCTACGGAATGGCCAGCGTGCGGTTCATCTGCGGCACGCAGACCATCCACTCGCGGTTGGAGTTGGCCCTTTCAGACTTCCTGGAGACCGAGGCGACGATCCTCTACAGCTCGTGCTTCGACGCCAACGGCGGCTTGTTCGAGACGCTGCTTGGAGCCGAGGATGCGGTCATCAGCGACGAGCTGAACCATGCGAGCATCATCGACGGCATTCGCCTGTGCAAGGCCACTCGGCTGCGGTACAAGCACGCAGACATGGCAGACCTGGAGGCCAGGCTGAAGGAAGCCCACTCAGCGCGGTTCCGCATGATCGCCACCGACGGCGTGTTCTCGATGGACGGCGACGTGGCTCCGCTGGCGGATATCTGCCGGCTGGCCGGGCACTACGGCGCGATGGTTATGGTGGACGACTCGCACGCCGTGGGAGTGCTTGGCGCAAAGGGCCGCGGCAGCATCGAACATTGCGGCGTCATGGGCAAAGTCGATGTCGTCACCGGCACGCTCGGCAAGGCACTGGGCGGCGCCAGCGGCGGCTACACCTCCGGCCGGGCGGAGATCATCGACCTGCTCCGCCAGCAGTCGCGGCCGTACCTGTTCTCCAACACCGTCGCCCCGACAATCGTCTCCGGCACGCTGAAGGCTCTGGAGATGATGTCGCGCTCGGCGGATCTGAGGCAGAAGCTGATGGAGAACACGCGGCACTTCCGCCAGGGCATAACCCGCCTGGGCTTCCACATTCGCGCCGGCGAACACCCGATAGTACCGATCATGCTGGGCGAGGCCGGGCTGGCGCAGCATTTCGCCGCTCATATGCTGGAAAAAGGCGTGTACGTCGTGGGCTTTTTCTTCCCCGTGGTACCGCAGGGCTCGGCTAGAATCCGCGTCCAACTTTCGGCCGCCCACAGCAAGGCCGACCTGGATATGGCCCTGGAGGCATTCGCCGAGACCGGAAAAGAACTCGAGATGCTGTAAGAGACGACAGCACGCGACTTCGTGATAAAAAGATACCCCCTTCAGTCAATTTAATGTGCGGGGTGACAGCCGGCAGGGACGCCGGTTCAACATTTCATCAAGAGGTACTGCGGCAGGACGCGCTCCTGCGCGTCGAAGGCGACACCCTCCATCATAAGGAGGGCCTTTTTCATCTCCACACCACCGCCGAATCCGCCGAGAGAACCGCCGCTGCGGACCACGCGGTGACAGGGGATGACGAGAGGGAAAGGATTCCCGGCCATGACGTTCCCTACGGCCCTCGCACCGCCCGCGACGCCCATGCTTGCAGCGAGGCAGCCGTAGGTCATCGCACGGCCCCGGGGAATCTTCCCGTCGGCCAGAAGGACACGCCTCGTAAACCCTTTCAAGCTTCCGAAATCCAGATTTTCCAGCCTGAAATCGACCGCGTCCCCTGTAAGAAAGTCACGGATCTGCTTGTAAATTTCATCCTGTTTTCCCCTCTCCGGAACCGCATCGGGAAAGACATCCCTTATTTTTCCGGCCATGGGGCGGCCCGCTTCCGGAAGTAGGATCCGGCAGATCGGGGAACGTCCCCCGTCCGCGCGCCGGACAAGACCGATCTCGCCAAGTGTCGAGGGGATGATCTCATAGGTGTAGGAAGTTCTTTTCTGTTCCATCATCATGTGTTCCTTTCCGGCGACATCACCGCTATTCCTGACCCGTATCGAGAAACATGCGGATGCGGCAGGCGTTTTCCGCGCCGATCCCCTCAACCTGCTGCAAATCTTCGACCGATGCCGCCCGGACCCGCTGGACGTCGCCAAAGAAGGTCAGCAGGGCCTTGCGGCGCGCCGGGCCGATGCCCGGGATCCGGTCCAGGAGCGATTGCAGATCCGCCTTTCCCTTGACCTTCCGGTGGTAGGTCACGGCAAAGCGGTGCGCCTCGTCGCGGATCCGCTGGAGCAGAAAAAGGGCCACGGGCCAGCGGGAGAGGTAGACCGGATCCTTGCGCCCCGGAAGATAGACGCGGTCCTCCCCTTTTCCGGGCGTATCATTCGGGACATCCTGCCGCGCGTCGTCACGCTCCTTGGCCAGTCCGATCACATCCACCCCTTCGATCCCCAGGTCCTTCAGGACGGCGAGGGCGACGCCAAGCTGCCCCTTTCCCCCGTCCACGATGACCAGGTCGGGGATGTTCTCCCGTTTTTGATAGCGCCGTTTCAAGACCTCGTACATCATCGCGTAGTCGTCGGCGCCGGAAACCGTCCGGATGCGGAAGCGGCGATACCCCTCTTTCGCGGGAACGCCGGCCGTGAAGGCGACCAGCGAACCGACGGCATGTTTGCCGCCGACATTCGATATGTCGAAACACTCGATCCGCCGGGGGAGGTTGCGAAGCTTGAGTTTCTCGACGAGCAGCCGGAGCGCCTCCTCCGGGCGGTCTGCGGCAAGACGCGCGGTTTTGAGGGCGTTTTCCGCATTCCGCCCGGCGATCCCGACGAGGGCGAGGGTCTCCCCCCGCTTCGGAGAGACGAGACTCACCCCCCTCCCCTTCTTCTCCGCGAGCCACTCCGCCAGAACCATGCCGTCCTCCAACGCCATCGGCACAACGACCTCATCCGGGATATCCACGACGCCGTCGTAATACCGCATCAGCAGAGAGGAGAGGATTTCGCCGGTCTCAGCCCGAAGACGGATCAACGGAAATGTTTTCTGGCCGATCATCCGGCCGCTGCGGACGAAGAGGAGCGCGACCTGCGTCAGGTCCTCCTCGCGGCAGAGGCCGAAAACATCCCGGTTCCGGCCGGTCATGGAGACGATCCGCTGCCTTTCAAGGGTCTCCTCAAGCGCCGCGATCCGGTCCCGCAGAACGGCCGCCTCCTCGAAACGGAGCTCCTCCGCCGCCCCGTTCATCCGGGCGCGGAGGTCGCCGATCAGCGCCCTTTCCCGGCCTTCCAGGAAGGCGATGCCGTCCTTCACCAGGCGCTGATAGTCGGAAAGCCCGATCCGGCCGACGCAGGGGGCCGCGCAGCGCCCGATCTCGTATTCGAGGCAGGGGCGGCGGCGCGCCTTCAACTCCCGATCCCGGCAGATACGGAGCGGCAGAATCGTTTGAAGGAAGCGGAGGGTCTCCTTCGCCGCGGCGCCGGAGGGATAGGGGCCGAAATGGCGTGCGCCGTCCTTTTTCGGACGGCGCACGAGCTGAAAGCGGGGAAAGGGTTCGGACGGATCGATCCGGATGTTGTAGTAGGATTTGTCGTCCCGGAAATCGACGTTGTAGCGCGGCCGGTGCTCCTTGATCAGGTTGTTCTCAAGGATCAGCGCCTCCTTTTCCGTTCCGGTGAGAATGAACTCCATATCCCGGATTCGAGAAACGAGGAAGGGGATCATCGCCCGCGCGTCGGTACGGGCGAAATAGGCCCGGATCCTCGCCTTCAAGTCCCTCGCCTTGCCCACGTAGAGAATCTCTCCGGACCCGTCCTTCATCAGATAGACGCCGGGGCTCCGGGGGGCATGCCGGATCTTCGTTTCCAGATCGCCGGTCATGGCCTTCAGACGGTCACTCCCTCGTTATTGCATCCATTTTCTTCTGCAGCGCGTCGCCAAGGGAGCCGAAGGAGCCTGGGGCCTTGCCCACGTACTGTTGAAAATCCTCCAATTCCTCCGCCTTCTCCTCTTCTGCGTCCCCGACCGGCGCCAGCGAGATGCGCTTGGCGGCCCGGTCGATCTTCTCGATCTTCACCTGGACCGCCTGCCCTTCCGTCAGCACCTCCGAGGGGTGGGTGATCCGCTTCCCGCGACCCAGCCTGGAGATATGGATGAGTCCGTCCACGCCGGGGATCAGGGTCACGAAGGCGCCGAACTTTGTCAGGCAAGCCACGGTTCCCGTGAAGCTCGATCCCTCGGGAAACTCCGCCTCGACCCTCTCCCACGGATCGGGAAGGTTCGAGCGGAGGCTGAGCGAAATCCGGTTCTGTTCCCAGTCCAGCCTCAGGATGGCCGCCTCGACGTTCTGCCCGACGGCCAGCTTCTCCGCAATATCGCCCACATGCTCCCAGGCGATCTCGGAGATCGGAATCAGCCCCTGAACGCCGCCCAGATCGACGAAAGCCCCGAATTTCTGGAGGGAAACGACCGTCCCCTTCACCGTCATCCCCTCTCGGAGCGACTCTTTCAGGACCTCTTTCTGTTTGGCCTGCTCCTCCTCCAGAAGCGCCCGGTGGGAAACGACGATGTTCCTGCCCCGCTCGCCGTACTCGATGATCCGGAAGTTCAGCCGTTTCCCGATCCAGTCCGCCGGCGTCGCCACGCGGAAAAGCCCCATCTGGGAGAAGGGGCAGAACCCCCGGACATCGCCGGCGACGCGGATCTCGAAGCCGCCCTTGACCTCTTTTTCGACGAGCCCCTCCACGGGAATCCCGCTGTGCGCCGCATCCGCGAGAAAGGTCCGGCTCGCTTCGCCGCTGCTGATTTTCGTCGAAAACAGTTTCTCATTGTGCTGGGATGAGAGGAAATAGGCTCGGATGGTTTCGCCTTCATTGACCGTCACGTTTCCTTCTGCGTCGAGAAACTCCCGCCGGTCCAGATACCCCTCGTGCTTTCCGCCCACGTCGATGAAGACCCATTCCGGGGTGATCTTCACGATCATCGCCTCCACGCGCTGGCCCGGCTTCAGCCAGCCCTGCTCCATTCCGCTTTCGTCCAGCAGTTCGGCGAAACTCTTCTCGCCTCCCTCTTCTTCCATCCTCTGAATGTTTTCCTCCATGGTTCTCCTCATGCAATAAATGGGGACGGTTCTATTTTTAACCATTCTTGGTCGCTTTAGGTCGTCCCACTGGGTTTATGACTGCGCTAATGCTATACTTAGACGTCACTTCTTGTGTAAAAGCATCGTCACCATATACCAATCGCCTCTTCATTTCCCCGGTCATAGCATCTTTCTCCAAAAGCATGTCTTTCACTAATTCCCTGTATTTCTTGCTTCTTTCCGATTCGTCCTCAGACAGCACTCTGTATATTGGATGTTCATCTACCAAGGGATTGTTCTTCCCATACGCATATGTGTTGTAACTGCTCCATCGGTAATCTTTTGGATCAGTTACAATCCTCGCCCTCACAGAGTTTAATTCCACATAGCTTCCACAGGCCAGTAAATAATCATCTTTCGATATTATGATGCTCTTATATCTGTCCTGCCAGAAATGGCCAATGTGCTTGTATTTTTTCTTGTATTGTTGAGCATATGACAGGTTTATTCCCTTCATTATCTCTGCAAGACTGCCGCCCATTTCAGTGGGTTCAAGAACAAGATGAACATGATTTGTCATCAGGACGTAGTGATAAAGCTTAAATTTGTATTTTGCTTTGTACCGCGAAAGCAACTCTATATACTTTTCGAAGTCTTCGTCTTCTTGAAAAATATCCTGGCGATTATTTCCCCTTGTTAATATGTGATAGATATAATCTCCAGGTGCTATTCTCGCTGATCTTGGCATGGCAGGTAATTTACCATAATTTGGTTACTTCGTCAATCAATTAGAACCGTCCCCATTTACATGCGGGGGAAAATCCAAGAGCGATACCGCCAAGGACGAATGGCATCCTCATGGAGCCATCGCCAGATGGTGCTGTCACTGATCATGGCTGCGAACCCCGATCCTCGAACCTCCCTGCCCAGATCGGCAACACTCCATCGAGAAAGCGGTACTTGATGGATCGCGGGCAGTTCACAAGCCAGCGCCTTAACCTGAACGATGATTTCCGGGGGGGAAAATCGGGGGGCGTCCCGGACGGGGTCGTTCATCAAGCCCAAGGAGGCGTTCTTCAAAGAAACGTTTTCGCCACATGCTAACAACTTTGCGGGGCGTATCAAGTCTGTTTGCAATTTTATCATTGCCGAGCCCCTGGGCGGCAAAGAGAATCATCCTGGCGCGCGAAACAGTAAAGTACGGTAGCGTATATTTGTTTGCGCGCTTGGTTAGTTCTACCCGCTCCTCTTCCGTAAGAACGATTCTGTACGGGCTTTCTCTTGGCATATGCAACCTCCTTGGCTGCATTTATGCCATATATTTTGTCAGAAATCAAGGTCATTTTACGTAACCGTTATTATGAATTAGAGTACTAAGTTTTTACGTCGGCTCCGCGCCGTAAAAACTCTTAAAACGTTGGGCATTTCATGAGACATGTAGTGTCCGAAACAAAAACGAACAAAATGATGGCTTGGAACATAAATGGGGACGGTTCTAATTTTAACCCTTCAAACAATTAGAACCGTCCCCATTTATCACATTACATCCCGTACTTCTTCATCTTTTTATAGAGATGCGTCCTGTGTATGCAGAGCAGGGCGGCGGCGGCGGTCTTGTTGTTGCCGGCGGAGGCCAGGGCGCTGACAATGGCGTCTTTTTCCGCTGTGTCCATGACGCTGTCAAGGGATGTGCGCACAGCGCCGCCCGCCGTCTCTTTGCCCGACCGCAGAAAAAAAGGGATATCGTAAGGCTGGATGGTGTCCCGTTCCAGCAGGCAGGTCACACGGCTGAGCACATTGACCAGTTCTCTGATATTGCCGGGCCAGTCGTAGTTCAGCAATATCGCTTCGGCTGCCGGGTGAATCTTTATTTCCGGGAAAGAGGTGTTCTCGGCCATGCCCACAAGCAGGGTTTTTGCTATGGTTATGATGTCGTCCCGCCGTTCTCGGAGCGGCGGGATATGGAAACGAATGACGTTGAGACGGTAAAAAAGATCCTTCCGGAATCGGCCGTCGTTGACCATCTCTTCCATGGGTTGATTGCTTGCGGCGATAAGCCGGAAGTCCGATTTCACCGGGGCAGCCCCGCCGATGCGCTCCAGTTCCTTTTCTTCCAGTACACGCAGGATCTTGGGTTGCATTTCATAGGGCATGTCGCCGATCTCGTCAAGGAACACGGTGCCTTTGTTGGCAAGTTCGAGTTTGCCGTACTTGCCGGAGGGACTGGCGCCGGTAAAGGCCCCTTTTTCGTACCCGAAGAGTTCCGATTCGAGCAGATCCCTGGGGATGGATGCACAGTTGATGCGGATGAAAGGATGCAGCCTTCGGGGGCTTCCGTTGTGAATGGCCTGGGCAAACATCTCCTTGCCTGTGCCGGATTCGCCTGTGATGAGGACCGGAAAGTTTGTCGCCGCCGCCCGCTGCGCCTCTTTTTTCAGGCTCATCATCACGGGGTTTGTTCCAAGGATGCTGTCGAAGGTGTACCGCTCCGCGCGCAGTGTAAGCAACTCCTCTTCGTACATCTTGAGTTTGGACTGAAGAAAGGAAAGTTCTTTGGCGAGCTTGCCGACATCGCTGACATGCTTGAACATGACCTGCCCGAAGACGGCGACCACTTTGCCGTCCTGCTTGATGGGGATGCGCTGCACCACCATGTTTCGTCCCTTGATCTTGTGTGGCTTATTGATTTCCGCTTCTCCGGTCTTCGCCACAATGTGCATCCTGGTATTTTCAATGACCTCTGTCGCATGTTTTCCGATCTGAGCGTCCGCATTAATGCCCAAAAACTGGCCGTACGGTTTGTTGAAATAGATGACATAGCCATCCGCATCGGTGACGATAACGCCATTGTGGATATTGTCCAGGATGAGCTCCAGAAGCCTGAGCCGGCTCACCGGGGAGCCATGATCACATTTTGAGACGCCTTGTTCTCTCATCACCGAACCCTTGGTTTGTCGCACAGTGACGACAATGGATTGTTCCCATATTCCTACACAATGTAGCAAACACTCTACAGATTGGATGATACACCACGTCCCCGACCGGAGACAAGCGAAAAATAAAATAATAATCCCGGGGGAAAATGGATTGTAATCATTGCCATATTTTCGGGCTACCGGCAGGTCCGGAAAAGTATGGCACGGGCTTTGCTCGATTCAGATAGCAAATCAACACAAGCAGGTGGATCATGGCCGCATATATCAAGGAACCCGAGATCCGGCAAGACGATATCCTGAAGGCAGCGGACGGGGATTTCAATATGCATAATGTCTGCATCGTAACCGGCGCCGGAAGCGGGCTGGGAAGGGCGACGGCCATTGCCGCCTCTGTGAACAACCTGATGACCGTGGGCCTCGACCTGGATGCGGCGGCAGGGAAAAAGACTCAGGCGCTGGCGCGGAAGATGGGCGGCCAGATGATATTTATCAAGGCCGACCTCACCAGAGACAGCGACATGGACTACGCCGTGCAGGAAGCGGCCAAGCTCGGCAATATCCGATATCTCGCCAATATCGCCGGCATCCAGCATATTGACTCCGTCGAGAACTTTCCGATGGCCAAATACGACCAGATGATGAGCATCATGCTGCGGGCGCCCTTCTACCTTTCCAAACGGGTTATTCCCCATTTCAAAAAAAACGCCGACGGCAAAGGCGTCATCGGCAACATGAGTTCGGTGCACGGCCATATCTGCACCCTCAATAAACCGGCTTACAACATAACGAAGTTTGGGCTTCGGGGGCTTACACAGTCCATCGCTGCAGAGGGCGAAGGAAGGATTCGCGCCTTTACCGTAAGCACCGGCTATGTAAAAACGGCGCTGGCCCTGAACCAGATCAAGGCGCAAGCCGAGCAGCGACATATTACCCCTGAGGATGTTGTCCGGGACGTCATGATGGGAAAATCACGCGTCAAGGAGATGATGTCGCCCGTGGAGGTCGCCAACCTGTTTATTCTTGGATTCTCACGCTTTGCAACGTACCTCAACGGCGGCGATCTGCTTTTTGACGGCGGGATGGTGTTGACATACTGATTGGGAATTGCGGTCCGGAGACGGGCGCGCGGTGATTGATTGGGGACAGATTTGAAATCTGTCCCCACAGACTAAGGAGGGAATAAAATGGATCTCAGAAAAACAGCAGCGTTCTTCGTAACGGTTATTACATGTTTATTCTTTTTTGGCATGACCGGCGCCAAGGCAGCAGAGCCATACAATCTCGGCGTAGCGCTCGGTCTTACAGGTACGGGCGCCCTCTACAGCGCCGACCAGGTCGAGGCGGTCAAGCTGGCGGTGGAGGAGATCAACGCAAAAGGGGGATTTCTCGGCAAGCATAAAATAGAGCTTTTCATCCGCGATACCCAGACCAAACCGGATGTGGGCGTTCGCGAAGTGAAAGACCTCATCCTCAGGGACAAGATCAAGGCCGTAATCAACGACTATTCCAGCGCGGTGGCCTTGGCGGTCAAACCGATTGCACAGGAGTACAAGGTGCTGCATATCGCGGCCATCAGCAACTCCGAGAACATCACCAAGATCAACCCCAGCCCGTATACGTTCCAGGTGGTTCCCAACACCTACATGCAGGGCAAGGCGTCCGCCGTTGCCGTAGCGAAGATGGCCAAACAGAAGGGCTGGAAGGAGTACATTACGATTGCCTCGGATTATGAGTGGGGCAGATCAACCCAGGCAGAGGTCGTTAAAGTCCTGAAAGAGATGGTCCCGAACCTCAGCCTGAAAAAGGAGTTCTGGCCCCGCCTCGGCGAGGCGCAATTTACCTCCTACATCACCGGCATCATGGCCATGAAACCCGATTTCGTCTTCGGCGTCCTGGCATCCAATGATAACGTCGCCTGGATGGAACAGGCCAAGACGTACGGCTTCTTTGACAAGATTGCCTATCCCGGCTCGCTCATCAGCGTGACGGAACTGATACTTCAAGCAAAAACGCTGCCCCGCAACATCATCGCCCTCACCAGGGCGCCGTTTTTCGCGCACCTGGACAACCCGATGATGGCCGATTTTGTCAAGAACTACCGCGCAAAATACAACAAGTTCCCCAGCGACTGGGCGGTTCTCGGATATGACGCCGTATACGCGTTGAAACAGGGCGTTGAAAAAGCCAACTCCATCGATACGGAAAAGGTAAAGGATTCCATGAAGGGTCTCACCGTCAACCTGACGAGGGGCAAGCTCGCCTTCCGAACCATTGACAATCAGTTGAGCTGCTCGTCCTATGTGGGAACGATCACCGACGACCCGAAGTACCCGTTCCCGATCTACAAGGATATCGTCGAGGTTAAAGGCAGCGAAAGCGAACGCCCGGAGAGCGAGATCCTGGAAGCCAGAAAAGCAGAAAAGAAATAACGCCTTGAGGAAGCCGACGTGGATATAACCTCACTATTTGCGCAGTTTCTAAGCGGACTGACCTACGGCACGATACTCTTTCTCGTTGCCGCAGGTCTGTCCCTTATTTTCGGCGTCATGAACATCCTCAATTTCGCCCATGCAGCCCTCTGGCTCATGGGCGCATATTTTTCCTACACCTTCTGGAGTTGGATGCAGGGGTATTCCTTTGCGTTCTGGCTCAGCATACCTCTGGCAGGCCTTGCCGCGGCGGCCGTGGGCTGGGTCATGGAGGTCGTGCTGATCAAGCGGATATACAAGCGCGAACTGTATGAGCAGCTTCTCATTACCTACTGCATAGCCCTGATCCTCAGCGACACGATCAAGCTGACCTGGGGCGTAACGAACAAACTGATCGTCCGACCCGAGATCATCCAAAAGCCCGTTTTCATCTTCGGCGCCCCCCTCGATTCGTATTTCCTGTTCGTCATCGCTTCCGGCGCCGCAGTTGCAATCGGGCTCTGGTGGTTCCTGAAGTACACGCGTTACGGCCATATCGTCAAGGCCGCCGTTTACAGCCGTGAGATGGTCGGTGCGCTGGGCATCCCCATTCCGCGGATCGACACCTGGGTTTTCACGCTGGGCATATTCCTTGCCGGTTTTGCCGGGGGCATACAGGCGCCGATCGGCTCCATCACGCTGGGCATGGATACCGCCATCATCATCCAGGCGTTTTGCGTGGTGGTCATCGGCGGCTTCGGCAGCTTGCTGGGAACCCTCGTTGGCTCGCTTATTGTGGGGGAGGTCATGTCGTTCACCATCCTTTTCTGGCCCGAGGGGGCGATGGTACTGATTTTTGTGATCACCGCCGCCATCCTGATTGTGCGACCCTGGGGGCTGTTCGGCACACCGATGAGGACATGACCGATGAAAAATAAATACCTTTTCCCTGTGATCCTGTTTCTGCTCGCGGTCGCTCTGCCCTTTATCGTGCCCGAGTTCTGGGTTCATGTACTCACCGAGATCCTCATCATGGGGCTTTTTGCCGCCAGCTTCAACATGATCTTCGGCTACATGGGCCAGCTCAGCTTCGGCCACGCCGCTTACTACGGCGTCGGCGCCTATACTACGGGCCTGCTGATGGTGAAGGCCAACGTCCCGCTGCTTGTCTGCCTCCCCCTGTCCATGCTTTCGGCGGGTCTCTGCGCCGCCGTTCTCGGCTATTTCTGCGTCAAGCTCCGGGGCATCTATTTCGCCATCCTGACCATGGCCTTCGGCCAGCTCGTCTATTACATCATCTTCCAGTGGTACTCCTTCACGGGCGGCGACAACGGCCTGCAGGGCATCGTGCCTCCGGCGTTTCTCGGAAAGGCGGCCAATCCCTACTACTTCTTCACCCTCATCGTCGTCACCCTCGGGATGATCGCGCTCTGGATCATCAGCGAGTCGCCCTTCGGCTACACCATGCGGGCCATCCGCGACAACGCCGAACGGACAGAGTTCATCGGCATTAACGTCCAGCGGTATATGCATCTCAACTTCATCATCGCCGCCGTCTTCGCCGGGCTTGCCGGCGCCCTCTGGGGGCCGTTCAACCGCAGCGTCGCCCCGGACCTCTGTAGCTGGCAACACTCCGGAATGCCGGTGTTCATGACGGTCATGGGCGGACCTTTCAACTTTCTCGGTCCGTTGATCGGCTCCGCCATCTACACCCTGCTCATGGCCTTTGTAACCAGTTTTACGGAGTACTGGCCCATGGTGAGTGGAATTGTCATCATCGTTGTCGTTCTCGTGATGCCGGGAGGGCTGTTGGGCCTGCTGCGCGACAGACTACCGTTTCTGAGGCAAAATGTGGGCCGTGCAAAAGAGACCAACGGGTAGGGCGGACAGGACAATGGACGATACGGGAAAATTCGTTTTACAGATCGAGGGACTCAAGAAGTCTTTCGGCAAATACAAAGTGCTCACCGATGTCAGCTACAGCCTGCCCAAAGGGGAGATAGCGGCGATCATCGGACCCAACGGCGCCGGAAAAACGACCTTTTTCAATCTGATCACGGGGTATCATCATGTGGATGGCGGAACGGTCCATTTCCTGGACAGAAATATCACCAACTGGCCGCGCCACCGCATCGCCCGCGCGGGTGTCAGCCGCGCCTTCCAGGTGAGCAACATCTACCCCCGCCTGACGACGTACGAAAACGTCAGACAGGCCATCCTGGCTCAGAAAAAGCGTACGCTGAACATCTTTACCCCGGCGCACCGGCTCGCCCGGAAAAATACACTCGATCTGCTCGAGCTGACGGGACTTCTGTCGCACGGGGATACCCTTGCCGGCATCCTCTCGCAGGGCGACAAGAAAAAGCTCGAACTGGCGCTGGCGTTGGCGGGAAAGCCTGAACTGCTGCTTCTGGACGAACCGACCGCCGGCATGTCGTCTGAAGAGACGCACGAAACGATGGAGCTGGTGAAACGACTGAACAGAGAGATCGGGCTCAGCATCCTTTTTACGGAACATGACATTTCGGTTATCTTCGGCTATGCGCGGAAGCTCTCGGTACTGTATCAGGGGATGGTCATCGCAGAAGGCACGCCTGAAGGGGTGAGAAAAAACGAAGAAGCGCAGAGATGCTATCTTGGTGAGGAAGTATGATACTGGAAGTATCTGGAATAAATACCTATTACGGAACAAGCCATATCCTGTTCGACGTGGCGCTGCACATGAAAAGCGGCGAACTGGTCTGCCTGCTGGGCAGGAACGGCTCCGGCAAGACCACAACCCTGCGCAGCATCATGGGTCTTACCGCCCCGAAGAAAGGCACGGTGATGTTTCACGGCGAGGAGCTGCGTGGCCGGCCTTCCTATTACGTTGCCCAGAAGGGCATCGGCTATGTTCCCGACAACAGGCTTATCTTCCCCGACCTTACAGTGCGCGAGAACCTTGAGATCGCCCAAAAAAACTCCGAACATTACCAGGGCGAACCCTGGACGGTCGAAAAGGTTTACGACACCTTTCCCCACCTTAAACAGCTTGAAAAACACCTCGGCGGCCACCTCAGCGGCGGTGAACAACAGATGCTGACCATCGGCCGAACGCTCATGGGCAACCCGGAATTGATCCTGCTCGACGAGCCCGTTGAGGGCCTGGCGCCCCTGATCGTCAAGGATTTCGCCGAAAAGCTCATCAAGCTTAAAGATATGGGCGTCACCATTCTCTTTTCTGAACAGAACATTCGGTTTTCTCTTGCCATTGCCGACCGCGCCTACGTCATCAACAAAGGCCGGATAGAATATGAAGGAACCATTGAAGATCTGAGCAGGAATGAAGAGATCAAACAGAAATACCTGATGATCTGATCCCCGCAAGAATGAGTTCATCCTCCGTCACGATCCGGTCCGCCGGGACGTCATGGGGATCGGGTGGGATCTCCGCGACGATCTGGCAGGCGAAGGCCGCCCCGATCCGCGCCGCCCGCGGAATCTCCGGAAGAAAACGGTCGTAATAGCCGCCTCCGTAGCCCACCCGTCTTCCCTGCCTGTCGAAGGCCACGGCAGGGATGAGAACCGCATCGATCTCCTCCCGCGGCACGGGTATCAGCCGATCGGCCTTCGGTTCGCGAATCCC
>JAURXV010000150.1 GCA_030654195.1 Syntrophales bacterium
TTTCCATCATGCATGCGAACAACGAAATCGGGACGATCGAGCCCATCGCCGAGATCGGCCGGATCGCGAAGGAGAGGAAGGTCTATTTTCATACGGATGCCGTGCAGACCTTCGGTCACCTGCCGTTTACGGTGGATGAACTGAACGTCGATCTGCTGAGCGCCTCGGCGCACAAGCTCTGCGGACCCAAGGGGGTGGGGTTGCTCTACATCCGGGAGGGGACGCGGATCGTTCCGTTCATGCACGGCGGTGAGCAGGAAAGCGGCCGCCGGGCCTCCACGCAGAATGTCCCCGGGATCGTCGGTTTCGGGAAGGCGGCGGAGCTCACGGCGGCGACGCTCGCCGAAGAGGCGGCGAGGTTGACCGCCTTCCGAGACCGCTTTATCAAAGGTATCTTCGAACGGCTCGGCGGAATCCGTCTCAACGGACATCCCACGCTGCGGCTTCCCAACAACATCAGCCTCTCCGTGGAATCGATCGAAGGGGAGGGGATGGTCCTGAGTCTGGACATGCTGGGGATCGCCTGTTCAACCGGTTCGGCCTGTTCTTCATCCAGTCTCGAACCGTCGCACTGTCTCACCGCGATCGGCCTGCCGCACGAGTTCTCCCACGGCTCGCTCCGGTTCAGCCTGGGGAGGTACACGAGGGAGAGCGATATCGATGCGGTCCTGGAGGCGCTGCCGCAGGTCGTCGGGCGGCTGCGCGCGATGTCGCCGCTCTACGGGAGGAAGAAGCCTGCATGAAGAAGGTGGCGGTTGCCATGAGCGGCGGCGTCGATTCCGCCGTGGCGGCCCTGCTTCTGCAGCAGAGCGGTCATGAGACGGTCGGCGTGACGATGTGCCTCGGGGTAGCCCCGGCGGAAGGGGGACGGGCAAAGTGCTGCGGCGTCCGGGAGATTGAGGATGCGGGTAGCGTCTGCCGGGCGCTCGGGATCCGCCATTACGTCGTCGATTTCGCGGCGGATCTGGAAGAGAAGGTCATCGAACCGTTCGTCGCGGAATATCTCCGGGGACGGACGCCCAACCCGTGCGTCGCGTGCAACCGGTGGCTCAAATTCGGTTCGCTCTTGAGCAAGGCGCTGGCCTGGGGGTTTGACGGCCTCGCCACGGGCCATTATGCCGCCATCGAAACCGGCGGCGGCGGATATCTTCTCAAAAGGCCGAAGGACCGGCGGAAGGATCAGACCTATTTCCTCCACGCGATCCCGCGGGAGACGCTGGCGAAGGTGCTTTTCCCGCTGGCCGGGTACACGAAGGACGAGGTGCGGGGCATCGCGGAACGGGCCGGCCTGCCCGTCTTTGACAAGCGGGAGAGCCAGGACGTCTGCTTCATGCCGGCGGATGGTCACGGCGCCTTTCTCCGCAGCCGGGGGGCGGGGATCGAACCCGGGGAGATCGTGAACCTTGAAGGGCGGGTCCTCGGGCGGCACGAAGGGATCGCCTGCTACACCATCGGCCAGCGGGGAGGTCTGCGCGTGAGTTCTCCCAAGCCTCTGTATGTGGTCGCGATCGATGCGACCCATAACCGCCTCGTCGTGGGCGGGAAAACCGATCTCCGGGCGGGGGGGCTTGTCGCGGGGGAGGTGAACCGCCTGGTCGACGCGTTCCCGGAGGAAGCGCGGGCGAAGATCCGTTACGCCCACCGGGCCGCGCGTTGCCGGATTTCCGAAGAAAGGGACGGCCGCCTCACGGTCCGGTTCGCGGAGTCGCAGGAGGCCGTCGCACCGGGACAATCCGTCGTTCTCTACGACGGAGAGACTGTCCTGGGCGGCGGGATCATTCAGGAGGTATTACAGTGGAACTTGCTGAAAAAATAGGGCGGTTGAAGAAGGACCGCAAGGCGGTCATCCTCGCCCACAACTATCAGATCCCCGAGGTTCAGGACATTGCCGACTTCGTCGGCGACTCCCTGGATCTGAGCATCAAGGCCTCGCAGACGGATGCGGAGGTGATCGTCTTCTGCGGGGTGCACTTCATGGCGGAAACGGCGAAGATCCTCTCGCCGGGGAAGACCGTGCTGCTGCCGGACAAGAAGTCCGGCTGTCCGATGGCGGACATGATCACGGCGGAGCAGCTCCGCGCGCTGAAGGCGGAACATCCGGGGGCAAAGGTTCTCTGCTATGTGAACACCTCGGCCGAGGTCAAGGCGGAGTGCGACCTCTGCTGCACGTCGGCGAACGCCGTCCGGGTGGTCGGAGAGGTCTTGAAGGATGCCGGGGAGATCATCTTTGTTCCCGACCGCTATCTGGCCGCCTTCGTGGCCGGGAAGACCGGCCGCGCCTTTATTGTCTGGCAGGGATTCTGCCCCACCCACGCCCAAATTCTGCCGGAACACGTCCAGGCGGCGCGGGCCCTTCATCCGGGGGCGGTCGTGATGGTCCATCCGGAATGCCGGCCGGACGTGGCCGCGCTGGCGGATCAGGTGATTTCCACCGGCGGGATGAGCCGCTATGCGCGGGAAGCGGAGGCGCGCGAGATGATTGTCGGGACGGAGCCCGGAATCATCCACCGCCTCAAGAAGGAGAATCCGGGCAAGATTTTCCATCCGGTTTCGGACTCCGTCGTCTGCCCGAACATGAAGCGGACCAGCCTGGAGAAGATCCTCTGGTCTCTGGAGGATATGACGCATGCGATCGAGGTGCCGGAAGAGACCGCATCGCGGGCGAGGCGGTGCATCGAGGCGATGCTGAACGTCGGCCGATAGGGGAGAGAGATGGAGCCCACAAAAAATGTCGAGGTGTTGCATATCGACCGCGAGACGGTCGGATCCCGGACCGAATCGACGGCCCGTGAGTTTCCGCTGACGATCATGCTCAACGGCGAGCAACTGGTCACGGTCCTCTGTTCCCCCGGCGATCTGGAGGCGCTGGCCGTCGGCTTCCTCTATTCCGAGGGGATGATCCGGGCGAAAGAGGAGATCACGGGATTGTCGCTCGACGGGGAGCTTGGGATCGTCCGGATCCGCACGGCGGAAGACAAGACCCAGAACGGCAAGCTCTTCATGAAGCGCGTCCTGACCACCGGCTGCGGCCGGGGCATGGCCTTCTACAGTTTTGCCGACCTGGACCGCAAAAAGAAGGTTCTGTCGGATCTGCGGGTGACCCCGGCGGAGGTGCTGGCGCTGAGCCGGCGCTTTCAGGGCGCCTCCGAGCTCTACCGGACCACGCGCGGGGTCCACAGCGCGGCCCTCTGTGACAACCGGGAAATCCTGGTCTTTGCGGAGGATATCGGGAGGCACAATGCGGTCGACAAGGTTCTCGGCCGCTGTCTGCGGGAGGAGATTCAGGTCGCCGACCGGATCCTGATGACGAGCGGGCGGATCTCTTCGGAGATCCTCTTCAAGGCTGCGGGGAGCAATGTTCCCGTGCTGATCTCCAAATCCGCCCCGACGGACATGGGCGTCGAGCTTGCACGGGAGTTGGGGATCACGCTGATCGGTTCGGTCCGCGGGGGCGGAATGAATGTCTATGCGGGCGTTGAACGGATCGACCTCGTAAAATGTAAGGCGTAAGGCATGAGGCGATAAGGCCTCCTTGATTATTGGCGATCACGCCTGAAGAGGAGAAGGTGCATGAGTGGAACGGTCATTGCCGTCTGTCGGAGTGAAAAGACGGGAACGAAGAAAGAACCCTGCGGGGCGGGGGTTTTTATTGAGGACTACGGTCTGGAAAGGGATGCGCATGCGGCGCGGGGCATCGCGAGGCAGGTGAGCCTGCTTGCGGAAGAGAGCATCGACAAGATGAGAGCCCTGGGTCTTCGGCTGAACCCGGGGGACTTTGCCGAAAACCTGACGGTTGGAGGCATGGTGTTGTTTTCGCTGCCTGTCGGGACGAGGCTCCGGGTCGGGGGTGAAGTTGTTCTTGAAATCAGTCAGATCGGGAAGAGCTGTCACAGCGGTTGCGCCATCTTCCAGGCGGTGGGGAGCTGCATCATGCCGAAGGAGGGCGTCTTCGCCCGGGTGATCCGGGGTGGGACGATCGGAACGGGGAATGTTGTGGAGATCATGAAGGAAAGGGTAGAAGGGAATCATGGCAAACGGGGATAAAAAGAGGGTCGCGGCAACCGAAAAGACGGCGGAGGATGATTTCTCCGGGCTCGTGGAGTCGCTCTGCTCCCCGAAGAACGGCGCCGCCGCGGGGATGAGGAAGCGATGGCAGGAGCAGGCGCTGCCGTCCCGGCTGGTGATCGGCGAGATCGTCGAGGCGCTCCGCTCCATCCTTTTTCCGGGTTACTTTGGTTTTTCCGAACTCAAGGTGGAGAGCCTCCGGTTTCATGTCGGCTCGACGCTGGACCACCTCCGGCGCAATCTTCAGGAACAGATCAAACGCGGGCTCTGCTTCTCCTGTGAGGAGGGGCCGGAGTGCCTGCCCTTCTGCGACAAGAAGGCCCGCGAGTTGACCGGCGCGTTTCTCCAGAGGCTGCCGGGGGTGCAGAGACAGCTCGCGCTGGACGTCAGGGCCGCCTATGAGGGAGATCCGGCGGCCGCGAATCCGGACGAGGTGATCTTCTGTTATCCGGGGCTCGCGGCGATCACGAACTACCGTCTGGCCCATGAACTGCGTCTGCTTGGCGTGCCGATCATCCCGAGGATGATCACCGAGGCGGCGCACAGCGCGACGGGCATCGATATTCACCCCGGGGCGGTCATCGGGGAGAATTTTTTTATCGATCACGGAACCGGGATTGTTATCGGGGAGACCTGCATCATTGGCAACCGCGTCCGCATCTACCAGGGGGTCACCCTTGGGGCGAAGAGTTTTCAACTGGACGGGGATGGCAACCCGGTTCGGGGGATCGACCGGCATCCGATCGTCGAGGACGATGTGACCATCTACTCCGGCGCGACGATCCTCGGCCGGGTGACGATCGGCCGCGGCTCGGTGATCGGCGGCAATGTCTGGCTCGTCCACAGCGTACAGCCGGGGAGCCGGATCACCCAGGGCCAGAGCCGCGAGGATGAGTTCGAACGGGGAGCGGGGATCTGAAACATGCGTGAGAACGCAAAGGTGCAGATTACCGGAGGGAAAGTTATGATCGACTATATGAAGCGACATGAACGCTATATCAAAGAAATGTTGGGGAAGAATCTGAACGTGGAAGCATTAAGCGATCTTCTCGAATATCACGATAAGCAGATTCAGTGGATGCAACATGAAAGACTGGCCCATCTTATGACCATGCTATTTGTTTGCCTGTTTGCCTTGCTTTCACTGGGATATACTCTCTTAAACCCTGCCGTTCCGTGTTTTATTCTTTCGGGGCTGCTGACTGTTCTGTCGGTAGCGTATGTGATCCATTATTACCGGCTCGAAAATGGTGTACAGAAATGGTATCGGCTATCCAATGAGATCCGGAATAGATTTTAGATACATGGAATTTTTCTACTCTGGTTGTATCTGAAGAACACCATCTGGAACCTTCCTGAGTCGTCCAGGGAAGGAGATCTTTGGTGGCCTATAAAATAGATGCTTCTCCCGTACTGAATATAGTCTCATCCCTGGACTAGTCGAGAACGGCATAGATGCACTCATTATTGAAAGAGAGATTCTCGGCAAATGCGCTGCGTTGCAGCTTCCCTTCTGTAATGCGCAGGAGCGACCAGGGAAATGAGGAAATATGCCGGACATTGGCAACACCTACAACTGTTGAGTGGTAGGTAGTTGTAAGAATTGAGGATTACGAATAGAAAGAGAGTAACGCCCATGGACGGCTCCATAGAAAAGAATTGAAAGTTAATGTGAGGCCGCGTTTTCGCTCTTCTGAATGGTTCCCAAGGTATCGAGGTACTCCTCTTTGTTTTCGATCCGGAGGGCCTGTTCGATCATCTGCCGTGCCTCCCGATATCGTTGCTGCATTAGCAGGGCATTCGCCAGGTTATTCATCACGTCAGAGTTGTTCGGGTCATAATTTAAAGCCGTGCGGAAGAAATTCTCCGTTTTTTTGTAATCCCCCATCTTGAACGCGAGATTTCCGAGGTTAAAATAAGGAACTTGCCAGTCTTTTCGCTTCTTGACAGCCAGTAGATACTCTTTTTCGGCAAGATCGAGTATCCCTTTTTGCTCGTAGACGTAACCGAGATCATTATGCTGTTCCGCCGTAAGTTTGTCTTCGATCACAACGATCTTGGGCAATGCGCAGGAAGACAGCAACGGCATCATCAGAACAAGCAAAATCGCTACCGGTAAACCAGTAAAAAGCTGCTGCCCGCTCTTTCCCATATCTTCTCAAATTCTTTGTAGAGGTATAATTGAGCCGCCTCGAAACCGTTATGGGCCAAGAATCCCTGTTCGTTGTAACCGTAAACCACCAGGTAATGAGGCTTGGATATTACCCAGAACCCCAGATCAACAAGAACGAGCACCGGTTTGCCTTCGGACAGAAATTCCTTAATATCCGCCGTGTGACCTCGGCCACTCTTCGTTTGAAATCCTCTTTCCCTGCCGTAGTTTTCCAGGTCCGTGATCAGGGCTCCCTGCAACTTGGGGGAGTATACTGCTTTCCCGATCATTTTTTGATCCAGGGTATCGCCGTAATAGGACAGCACCGACGACAGTGATGCAGGACCGCAATATTGCATGTCCTGCATCACAAAGGGAACATCATGAATGATGTAAGATGGACCGGCACCGAAGGCCAGGACAAGAGAAAAAAGGAAAATATTCAAAATATTTTTTCACTTAACGATAATCTTCTTATCCATAAGTTTCATAATGAGAATGACCAAAATCACGATGACCAGGAGACCGATGATAATTCCCAACCCATCCCCACCGGCCAGGACCCGATCCGATGCCTGGGCCATCAGATGGAGCTGCTCATCAGACATGCTTTGAAGTTTTGCCTTCACTTCATCGGCGGACAGACCATAAGCCTGGAGCTTATCGGTCACGATCTGCATCTCCAAGACTTTTTGGACCTTGTCGATCTCTGCCCCTCTGACATTGTCGGCCATCTCCACCGATGAGGGTATCGAATGGATTAACCCCGCTACGGCCGGAAAACTCATAAACAGGACAATATAAGTTGCCACGAACATCGCCAACATCGGAATCCTGAATTTCTTCAACATACGTAGCCTCCTTTTAGACGTCTCTCGCTGGGTAAAAAGTTGATATTGATTTATGTAAGAACTTGGTCCGCACATGTTAAGCATATGGAAAGGATGTTCTTATGTCAAGGAAAATTTATCACAACATTCCGTGTCGATATAGGAAGCGATTCCGAATCCCCCGATACTGTTTGCAATATGAAATCACCAACCTTTTATGACTCTGTCAGATTTCTGATTACTAACAATCCGTAGAATCAGTTATTTTCCGACTTCCCGCCTTTTCCTCTGCTCCTTTTTTCCTTCCTGTCCTTAGTTTTTTTTATGCTTGCCCTTCCGCTGTTTCTCAGATCGGACATCGCGGTCAATGTCGACGAAGCTTCTTCCCTCGGATCGGTATTTCATGACCTGTTCCGGGGTATATTTATGATATTCGGATATGAATTTCAGATTCACCTGATTGACGATGTCCTCATCCTTGAATTTCATTTTCTTCCACTCTTTTTTCGGATGTTTTTTGTAATAGCCGTAGGCGTTCCCGTAGGGAGGACCCTCTTTCACCGATTTCACCGGAACATAATAAATATCGGGGCTTAAACCAAATTTTAAGGTGATATCCATCCAGTTCATCCCTCTGAGACGCAGATCGACAACGGCCTCCGGTGACACGCGCGCCCTCTGTGCTAAAAAATAGACGACGGGGAGCTCTTCCTGATGAATCCCCCGGTCCCTGACGATCAAGACCTCTCTTTCGGGAACCCGGTAATAGTTGCCCACGGAAAGATTGAAACCGGTAATACCTTCGCTGCCGCCGGACAGGCCGACTCCCCATTGTGTTTCTGCCACAACAGAGAATGTGGCGGTAATGAAACACAAAAAGCAGCCGATGCTTATTAAAAGTATGCGCATCATAACGACTCCTTTATTTCACGATCAGATTATTCTTTATGGATTTGACACCTTTGACGCTCCTTACGATTTCACCCGCTTTATCGACGGCCTTTTGAGAATTAATGAAGCCGCTCAGTTGAACGGTCCCCTGGTAAGTTTCGACGCTGATCTGAAATGACTTGAGAAAATCATCTGATGCAAGCAGAGATTTTACCTTGGTCGTGATGACCGAATCGTCAACGTATTCACCTGCACTTTCATGTGTGCGCGTCGATGCACAGGCTGCAAAGGTGGCGATCATCATAAGAAGCACTAAACAGTGGATCACGATATTTCTCTTTTTCATAGAGGTTACTCCTCTCTGTAAGGATGTTTGTTTTCTCCGTTACCGCCTGGTTTCCCGGCGGTGCTACAATGCTTCAAACATTACCGTTCGTACTCTCGCATGGTTCTCGAAATCAGTCAATCATTGACTTCAGGAAGCTGTGCGTAATCTGAATGAGTGGGTAATAAGCCATCAATCCTTTGCACCCTTCAATCCGAAATCAATAATCAGAGCCCCATGCGCGGTCGCGGCGGCCCGGATCCCCGCTGAGTAGCAGTATCCAGAAAGCAGGATCGTTCCGGTAAAGATCAGGACAGGACCTGTGATAATCAGGTGTTTGAATGCCACTCTTCGGATTCCTCTTCCGTCTCCATCTCTTTCAGACGCCGGTTCGCCTGCCGTTTCTTCCGCGTGTACCCGTAAACGAAGATGAGTGCCGCAATGAACCAGAGCGTCGAGACGCTCGTGATGATCGGGATCCACGAGACGCGGAGCTTCAGATAGACGAGCCACCGTTCTTCAAGATCAGCAAGGTTCATTCCCGTCCCCCGCCGGAGCGCCCCCGCCAGATCCCCGTAACGGGTGTAGTCGCGGATCAGCCGATGGAAGGCCTCCCGGCCCACCTTGTTGATCAGGAAGGAGATGAACATGAAACTCTCCGCATAAGCAAGCTCGGCGGGTTCTTCCTCCGCGGGAAACGACAGGGTGAGGATCGGCAGGGGGATCAGCCGGTCCATGAGGGAGGCCCTCGTCAGGACGGAAATCCGGGAAAAGGTCCACTCCCGCGCCTCGTACATCGCAAGCCCCTCGTTCAGCCACGCAGGAACCACCACCCCCGCGAGGGCTCGCCCTAGGGCGATGTGGCTGAACTCGTGGGCAAATACGTCGATGACGTTGATCCGGCTCCCCTTGATTGCCCGCGGCGAAAGCAGGACGATGACGTTCTGTTCGGGATAGGCGACCCCCACGGCCCAGAGGGGAATCCACGTCCCGCCCGGCTGGGCTTCCCGGAAGGCCTCGATGGTCGGCGAGAGACGGATCTCCGTCTTTTCAGTGAAATCCACCCCGATATCGGCGATGACCCTTTCCCGGATCTGGAGAGAGTCGCGCACCAGCTTCGCCGCGAGCCCATCGTCCCCAGCGGTATAGCGGATAACAAAGCGGTCGTTTTCCAACCGGAGTTCCCCGGTACCGGCGCTTGCCAAGGACACGAACATGAGAAGGAAGAAGATGATCGCCGGTACGGCTTTTCTCATGTAAAGGCCGGTCCTCTCTTTTGACTTACGATTGCAGCATCGGACGGGAACGAACGCTTTCTTCACCCCCTGGTTTGTCAAAGGGGAGGGATAATTTTATCAATACTAATCTTGATCGAGGAACGGTAACGGTTTATCCAGCCTATAGACAAGCGCCTGACAAGAGGCAAGAAGACGGCTCTCTCCTTCAACTACTTTGATGTCATAAACCGCGGTTTTATTGGTTCGGTTTATTTCTTTGGCTTCAGCGGTTAATGTCGCGCCTGTAGAAGGGGAGGCAAGATAACTGATGTTCATGTTCAAGGCAACGGCCACAGTGCCATGAGAATTGCCGGCGGTTTCAAAAGCTTCATCAATCAGAGCAAACAGTGCGCCTCCATGGGCTTTCCCAAATATGTTTTCCATATCCGGTGTAAAGACCATTTCAACTTTTGAATATCCTTCGTCCAGATCAATCAGCTTTAGGTTGAATTTATTGGCAAAAGGTTCCTGCTCTACCTGCCTGAAGATTGCTTCCTTAATCTTGCTATCCATACTGCCTCTCCATGTTTTAGATAGTCCGTTGATCAGATCCATCTAACCTATAAGCATCACGACCTATTTTCTATTCTCCCGCCACAGCATGAACGCCAGTACAGCAGGGATAATACATCCCGCGATGCTCAACCAGATAGGAATGTTCACCTCATTTGCAACGATGTTTACCTGAAGAATGAGCCTCAGTAAATGGGCAATGGAAATGGCCATAAGGAGAATCGCGACAATGGTTGTCACCGGTTTCATGATCGGCTTCCTTTCTATAGAAAAAACGATGTGATTATTCCATATCATAATTATCGAGGAAATAACACCAACGATAACAGATTGAAATCATACATCTTCATCGATGTTGACGTTTTACTGGCTGAAGAAAGACATTTTATACCGCCAGTCGTTTCTGCTTGACGCACCATGGCCTTTCCCCTATATTTCCGCTAACGAAAATGCGGATGGCTTTTTAAAAAAACAGGACTTCCCGTCTTTGAATGGGTCATCGATGAAGAAGGGTAAAAGTTACAAATCGCTTTATCTGCCTGCCTGGACCATCGTGGCGGCGAGCCGCCCGGCCGGTCCGGTCCCGGAAAAGATCAAGGGGGCGCCGTCTCTGGCTCTTTTGTTGAAAGACCGGGGAATGATCACCCGCTATCCGGAACAGCCGGGAGGGGTTCAGGTCTTCGAGGTGATCCAGTCGTTTCGTCCCTTTTCCTACCAGACTCCCCCCTCGTTGCGTCGCACGGTGGAATCGGGATCCGCATTGCAGGAAAGTCCGTTACGCCGGTGGGCCGGAGACAAGATGATCGCCTTGAGTCTCCGCCTGGCCGGGGAACATCCGGGAACTGGAAAACTGCATCGAGCGGGCGGTGATCATGGCGCGGGAAGGGGTCATCGTTCCGGCCGATTTCCCGCCCCAGATCCGGATGCTTTCCATGGAGGGGGAAAGGGATGGGTTCGATATTCCATATGGGATCAGCCTTGACGAGATGGAGCGGGCGCTGATTGTGAAAACGCTTGCCGAAACAGGCGGCAACCGAACGAAAACAGCTGAAATTCTGGGTATCAACCGCCGCACCCTGCAGAACAAGTTGAGGCAGTACGGGCTCAATAACCCACCCTCCGGGCCATTCTGACCGTTGCAGCCGCGCAAGAAAGACGGCTTCGTAAATAGTCCGGATGCTGCGTTGCGCTTCATCCTTCGTCATTGCGGCTTGTTCCGGGGACACGTTCCGATCCCTTTGGGCTTGGGGACACCTTGCCGCAAGGTGTCCCCACATGTCCCCGACGTCTCAAGGATTCGCGCGCCTTGCCTGCGGCCTTTTTACGAAGCCGTCCCATTTTCACGACTTTGAAGACTTTTTTACGGAGTCGTTAAGAAACGATTCTCCGGCCTCGGCTGCAATGTTTTTCTGCCCGCAAGATTCCACTGGCGGGTTTTGAGCATATTCAAGATGGCAATTGTTGCATCGTTCTTGTATATTATGACAGCATTTGACGGGCCGGTTCATCGCCGCATGATCGCATCCAAAGGAAAAAGACGATGGGGAGCTCTCCGAGCGTAGAGAGGATCGTGGATTCAAAAGACAAGGCCATGCGCCGGAGTCGGGAGACCGGCGAGCGGACGGTCGAGGAAATGGCCATCATTGCCGAGATCGGGAGGCTGATCAGCTCCACTCTGAACATCGACGAGGTGTATGAACGGTTCACCGCCGAGGTCCGAAAACTGATCGACTTTGACAGGCTTGCCGTCAACCTGTGCAATGTTCAAGAGAACACCCTCCGCATTGCTTACGTTTCCGGGGCGGTCATCGACGGTCGGAGACAGGGGGATTCCCTCGTTCTGGCGGGCACGTTGAGTGAAGAGATCATCCGCACGCGGACCGGCATGCTGGTCCAGTCTGAGAACATGGACGAGATCGTCGAACGCTTTCCCTCTCTTGCCGCCACATTTCAGGCGGGGCTGTGCTCCCTGATGGCCATTCCGCTGATCTACCGGAACGAGGCGATCGGTGTGCTGCATTTTCGGTCGAAAAAACCGAACGCCTACACCGGGCAGGATCTCCGCCTCGCGGAGAGGATCGGGGGGCAGATCGCCGGGGCGATCGCCGTTGCGCAGCTTTATCAAGAGCTCAAGGAAACGGAAACGTCGCTTCGCGAAAGCGAGTCGCGGTTCCGCGCCCTGTTCGAGCAGTCGGCGGCGGGCGTGGCCGAGATCGATATGAACGCGGGCCGATTCCTGACGGTGAACCGCCGGCTTTGCGAGATAATCGGCAGGACGAAGGAGGAGCTGCTGGCCACCACCTTCGAGGCGATCACGCATCCCGAGGATCTTCAACTGCACGTGGAAAAAACACGAATGATGCTGGCCGGGGAGATCGACCATTACAGCATGGAGAAGCGCTACCTCCGGAAGGACGGGGAGGCGGTCTGGGTGGAAATCTCGGTCTCTCCGCTTTGGAAGCACGGGGAGACGCCGGTCGGAACATCGCCGTCGTCCAAGACATCACCGACCGCAAGCGGATGGAGGCAGAGAACGAACGGCGTTCCAAACAGATGGCCGCGCTGCATGAGACGGGCCTTGAGCTCACGGCCGAATTGAACCTTAACGCACTGCTCGAATCCATCGCCGACCTCTCCGTGCCGATCTGTCCGGCAAATGGCGATTCCCCGCCGGTCAAGATCCATATCACCATAAGCATCGGCGTTGCGATTGCGCTGCCGGGCATCCGGACTTTGGCCGATCTGCTCGAGCGGGCGGATCATGCGATGTATCGCGGAAAGTATTTCGGCCGCAACCGCGTTGTCGTCTGGGAGGAGACGCCCGATTCTTGACGGGGCAGGGGGCCGCCCGCGATATCAACGCCACGGATTCGGCCCTTTCTGAAAGAGAGAGGTAGTCAACCCCTGGTTGTGCGGGGTGCTGAAAAGATTCCCATCTTTCGCTGTTCAGCGGGCCATGGTGGGAAAAAAATCCGCACCCTGTGAGTTTGCGCCATCTTCAGCATCATCCACCGAAAAATAAATAACAATATATTCCGAATATTTATCGATGATAGCCGCCGCGCTTCTCCTTCTTTCCGGAGCGGCCTTCTTGTACGCAGAGAAGAACGACTGGGAATTCTCCTAGGCCTGGGGGCGACCAAGATCGCGCTCCTTTTCTTCGCCGGCGGCGGCCACAGCGGCCACGGCATTGCCCTCCCCGTTGACCCTTGGCTGGCCGGGGCGGCCTTGGCCCTTGCCATCGTTCTCGGCCTTGCGGCGAGCTACTATCCGGCGCGTTTAGCCGCGAGGCTGGACCCTTGTGAAGCCCTGCGGGCCCTTTAGGAGGAAGAACATGAGTTATATTCAGGTCGACGACTTGAGCAAACAATACGGCGAGGGAGAGGCCGCGGTCCTGGCCGTTCGCGGCATCAACTTCGGCATCGCGTCCGGCGAATTGATCGCAATCATGGGTGAATCGGGGTCGGGAAAGTCAACGCTGCTGACCGTGATGGGGGCGCTCAACAGCCCCGGCCGGGGAAAATACTGGGTGGATGAGATCGACGTCTATGCCCTCGGCCAGGAAGAGAGGGCCGACTTTCGCCGGAACTATCTGGGCTTCGTCTTCCAGAGCTTCCACCTGATCCCTTATCTGACCGTACAGGAAAACGTGATGCTTCCGCTGACCCCGGTCAACATCCGGAAAAAGCAGAAACGGGCCATGGCCGAAGAGGCTCTTGGCCGGGTGGGTCTCGCCGGGAAGGGCGGGCGACTCCCCAGCCAGATCTCCGGCGGGGAGCAGGAACGGGTGGCCATTGCCCGGGCGATGGTGAACAACCCCCCCATCCTGCTGGCCGATGAGCCCACCGGAAACCTGGATACGAAGAACACCCGGGAGATGATGAACCTCCTGCAGGAGCTCAACTCCGACGGCATGACCATCATCATGGTCACGCACAATCCCGAGTGCGCCCGGTATACCCAGAGGACTCTGCGTCTGTCGGATGGGCTATTGGTGGAGGAAGAAAAGATAAGTTGATCGGTCTGGGATAGGAGAAAATATAATGGGGAAACACAAGGTATTAATATCCGGTATTGCAATTGCAGTCATAGGGGTGTTCGTCGTTTTTGCCATGCCGGAGTCGGCACCCTTTCCCATTAAGAATGCTTCCTCTCCCCACTCGATTTTCTCAGGTTTTTCTTGACACTTTTTCTCTTCAGGGCAGCCCTCATCCGGTTCGTTTTGCTTCGTTGCTTCATATTCATTCCCTTTCTTTGACTAACCGGATTCCTGAAACGATCAATGCCGCCCTAATATCCTTTAGAAGGGTTAGCGCTTCCCTGAGGGATAAGAAACTGAGAAGGGCGGCCACCAACGGGTAAAACGGCCGCGATCGGAACGATCCCGGTTTGATAAGACATTGCTTCTCGATGGCTGAAATATAGGCAAATTCCGTTGTTATGTCAATTATTTTTATCCTCGCTATTCGTCACACCGGCGAAAGCGGTGTCCAGTGGGCTCCTGGATGCCGGATCAAGTCCGATCCGGCATGACATATTATATGTTTAGTTGCCGGAGTAATAATATCGCAGCTTTCTGCCCGTACTGGGCATGCGCGACCGCTGAAAATGAAATTTTCCGGTTATCGGTGCCACCTATTACTGTTTGCTCTGGTATATGTCACTATGAACGATTACGGGAAGAAGCCTTAAACAGTATTTATTTTACCTAAAGTAAAAAAGCGGTATGTTAAAGACGCTGAAGCGTTTTTTAGTGAGATTTGCTGTGCTTCTATTATAATTCAAAATTCGTCATCGTTCTCATTCTCTATCCAATATTTTATAAGCCTTGTCTCAATTTTTCTAAGTTACCAGAGAGTCCTAAAATGTCGAAGCGCTCTCGGAAAATCAATTTAAATATCATTAATGAGCAAACCCCAATCCTGGCAGTACTCTTTAAACAAAGAGCAAATGCAGACGGATTTACTTTATAGCTCGTTAGATAAGCAGTTTTAAAATTAATCTGTGAGTCATCTCCTGATTTGCTGGTAATTGAGGTTAATGATGCTTCATTAGGATGTCCTCCATACTCTATTGTCGTTTCATAAAGATGCCTAGCAATTTCGCATAGAGTTGCATTTTCTGTTTCAAGGGTTCTAAAAACGTTGCTAACTCTAAAAATATCTTTACATTGCCTTAAACTTTCCTCATCGTTGCAACGCTGAAGCCATATTTCACCAGTCTCTGGTACCAAGGCAATATGCAAAGCATAGAGACTATTTTCAAGACAGCCCCTAAGAACCATGAAGGTTTCCGGTATTTGTCCACTAACTGCTAATCGTACAGCGCCAAGATAAGAAGCATGAGAGCGCAATAAAAATAAGCCCGGTATCAATTTCTCTATATTTAGTAAGTTCTCGGTAATTTTCTTAAAAGTATCATTAATATTCTTGAGATGAGCAAATTCTGGTTTTAGGTTTGCGAAGGTTGCCAGAGTATTGTGGTGGGCATCTTCAATAAATTCCGACAACGAATCTTTACCCCAATCATTGGGAATAATCCTTTCATTCGCTATTACCACTTTATCACCTCGAAGATAATCGGGGGATATTATACAGATTCCCGGCAGGCCAATTCATTATTGGGTATTATGTACCCGAATTTCCCGGGCCAGAATATAAAGCCCCGGCAATTTACCAGTCTCTGCCGATGTTAAACCTTTGAAACTGATCAAGAAATCGCCAGTGTCAGGCATGCTGAACAAAACGTTCAATCTGGTCAATTTTTCCAATCAGCTCATTAACAGGTTTGCAGACTGCAATATCCCGCTTCAGCTCCTCAAGCTGATACTCAATATCAAGTCGAGCCTTTTCATTCAAAAAACTCTGCTGAAACTCAGGATTTTGCATCTGCTGCTTTAGATATTCTTTTGCAATACTCATGTCATGCTCCTTGTTCTGCCATGCGGATGGTCATTGTGCGCTGAATTTCCGATACCGGCGTTTTCTGCGTCTTTTTCACAAAGCCATGCGAAAAGATGATCTTACGATCTGCCTGATAAAAAAAGAGCGCCCTGACAATTCTGTTTTCAAAGCTAACTCGCACCTCAAATATACCATCCGTCAAATGCTTTGAGAGATTCTCCTTGGGATTCAAGCCTGCGTTTTTCAATTCTATCAATTTCTCGATAGAGGCAAATACCTTTGCACGTTCCCTAACATTCAGAGAGTCAAGAAATTCAATCATGGGAACCTTGTCGTCAACTTTTGCGAAGTCATACGTGTAAGGCGGTTGTGCCTGACTGGTACCCACAATCCGACTCCTTCCCGCTCAATATTTTTTGCCACCTTTTAAAAACAAATCGTCCCTGCTGATCATCGGCATGTGTATGGTCAATATAACGGCACTCGCAAATTACACAATAATTTTAATCCTAAATATGCTGTCGACCATATCATAATTTTCGAGGGAATAAAATCAATGATTACGTCTTGAAATCCAGCATTTTCGTCAAGCTTAACGGTTTGTTGATAACAGGAAGCTGTGCATATGCTGCATGGATCGAAAATATGCAGTCCATGCCAGTGGGGGAAAGATTGTCACGCTCAACCGGCAGGCCGTCGAAATCCTCTATTCCCTTCCGAGAATTTCCCCACGGACGCTCACGGTTACGTGCCGCATCGGAATATCCGCATTTGCCGCCGCCATCCCTCTTTTTACGATCACCGGCAGCCCCTGACAACAGGGCACTTCCATCGTAACCACCGTCACGCTTTTCACCCCCGACATTTTGAAAATATCGGTGAATTTCCGGATGTAATCCTCGGCGTCGTCGAATTTCGGGCATCCGACCATCAGCACCTTGCCCTGGAGAAAATCACGATGGAAATCGGGATAGGCAAAGGGTGTGCAGTCGGCGGCAACGAGCAAATCCGCTCCCTTCAGGAATGGTGCGGTCGGCGGCACCAGCTTGATCTGCACCGGCCAATGGGAGAGGGCGGAGACGTTGCTTTGGTGAGAAGCAGGTTTGTTCGCTTCTTCACAAGAGGTGAACGGCCTGGCGAAGCTCTGCATCTGGGTGGAAGGGCAGCCGCAGGCCAGGGTCGGCGCGGCTTGAGGCGGCGGCGCCGCCGCCGTTTTCAGGTGATGTTCCACGGCCTTTTCATCAAAATCTTCCGCTTCCCGTTCCTCAATATGGAGAGCATCTTTGGGACATTCTCCGAGACAGGCGCCGAGACCGTCGCAATACTTTTCCGCCGCCAGGCGGGCCTTGCCGTCGACAATCTGAATGGCGCCTTCCGCGCAGAACGGTACGCACTGCCCGCAGCCGTCACATTTTTCTTCATCGATCCGGATAATCTTGCGTTTGATTTTCATGATGCACTCCTCTTCGTTTTATCTGAATTTGTCCCTCGGTCCAGCACCTCGCCGGCCAGTTTGCGGCCGCCCATCGTTAAAAAGGTTTTTTCGATAATGCCGGCCAGCCTTTTCTCGCTCACCGGCTCTTCCTTTTCCTCCAGGTTCGTAATCCGATCGGCGTCGTAGACAATCTTGAAATCGACCGTTTCCTCGGTACGGGGATGATGATGGTGGCCGATGATGTCGCAGACTTCATCAATGATGTCCCGGCTTGCCGAAAGTTTTGTCAGAATGTTTCTGGCGATCGGCGGCCCCTCCTCTTCCTGATATCTGGCTTCGGCGCTGCCATGCTTGCGTTCCGCCTCGGGAATACCGATATCGTGGAGATAGGCGGAACAGAGAACCACCACCATGTCTCCCCGTTCCTCCCTCGCAATCCGTTCCGCGTACCGGGCCACTTTCGTGGCATGACCGATGCGACGGAAGTCCCGTTTGAAGTAGCGTTTCATTTCCACGGCCACCCGGTCTTTCAGCAGATCCCTCCTCTGGGCGAGCAATTCCGGCGGAAGCTCTCCCAGGCACTGCTCGGCGTTCTGGCAATAGGATGCACAACCGAAATCCATCCTCGGGTTGACCATCTTATGCCCGCAATGATGACACTTGCGGGTTGACTCGTCTTTGAAAAACTCGATCGGACTTCCGCATTTGGGGCAGGGGGCGTCGAAGATGGCCCCCGGTTTCCAAAAGCGCATGTCCTGTCCCGGGCATTGCATGGCTAAGACTCCTTGAACATCCTGTGGATTGGTAGATCGCTTCTCTCCCCAATCTTGTCTGCACCATAACAGCCAAAGAGGGGTAAATCCTTGACCCAAGTCAAATCAGGGGGATATTATTTATCCTGGGTATGCACTTGACTGAACCTCATACTACAGGTTGTATTATGATGATTAGAATATCGGGCGGTAATACCACACGATATAGGCGGTTCAGTCAAGTGCATACCCCCATTATTTATTTTGCTAACAACTTTAGCAAACTGAAGTTCCGAAAGCTGCGCAGGACAAGGGGACAGAGGTGCGATGGTTAGGGTTTAGCCGGGGCAAATCCCGGATATACTTGAGAAAGGTCATGCCTTTCATTTGCCAT
>JAURXV010000156.1 GCA_030654195.1 Syntrophales bacterium
GAAGAACGCGGGGTCGTTGAGATCGGCGGGATCGAGACGGAGGATGTGATCGCCTACCTGGCGTTTCTGCACGGCGAAGGTCTGGCGGCCAATTCGGTGAACCGTGCGTTGGCAGCCATCCGGGGGCTTTATCGATATCTGCTCCGGGAGAAGAAGGTGGACCATACCCCCATGGCCCATATCGTACTGGCCAAGGTTTGGACCCGACTTCCCGATGTTCTAAGTCGTGAAGAGATGGCGCTGCTGTTGGCGCAACCCGGTGCGGAGACCCCGGCGGACATCCGGGATTCCGCCATGCTCGAGCTCGTGTATGCGACCGGAATCCGGGTGTCGGAGCTGATCGGGCTTACCGTAAACAGCATCAACTGGCAGGTTGGGTATCTGGTCGCCATGGGGAAGGGGGAGAAGGAACGGATTGTCCCCGTGGGCCAGACCGCATATGAGCGGGTCAAGCGGTACCAGGAAGGGGCAAGGCCGCTTCTTCTCAAGGGGCGCGAGAGCGAGCTGTTGTTTCTGAACCGATCGGGAAAAGGGTTGACCCGGCAGGGATTCTGGAAGATCGTGAAAAAGTATGCCGCAAAGGCAGGTCTGGACAAGGCGATTCATCCCCACACCTTCCGGCATTCCTTTGCCTCACATCTGCTGGAGGGGGGGGCCGATCTGCGTTCTGTGCAGATCATGCTGGGTCATGCCGACATCTCCACGACCCAGATCTACACGCACGTGACCAGGGAACGTCTCAAGGAGATTCATCGGAAGTATCATCCACGGGGATGACGGCATGCTCGGGTGATAAAAAGCAAGAGGGTCAACGGGGGTCGAAAGGTTGGAATCCATGGAATACAAGTCTGGTATCGCATCGAGATCTCGAAGGAAAAGACGAAAATCGACGTGGATCCGGACCGTTCTTTTGCTCCTCACGGCAGCCGGCCTGGCGGCCCTTCTCTTTTACCCGGAAAAGGTTCGGGCGATCGCGGAAGGATGGAACCGCATTCAGAATACCTTTTCCTTTATCGTCCTCGACCGGAAACCCCATTTCTACTCGCTTCTTCTGGAAAAGAACGGGAAGGATTACCGCCTGACCTCGCGCGATATTTTTGAGGTTTCCTACCGGGATGAATTTGTGATCAAAGAGGTTTCGACGGATGTTCTCTTTGGCGGCGCGATCGCCGTGGATGTCGCAGGGCTCGGGGATAAGAATGATTTCGGAAAGCTCCTCAAGGGGATCGACCTGGTGGACAAGGCGGTCCTGGCCGGCAGGGGCGGCGTCGGGAGAAACAGACCAGGCGATTATTCGCTGCGGATTACCTATCGGGGAGACCCGATCGCGACCATTCCTATCCGGATACAAATCACCCCCCAGGACTGGCTGCGCTATGCCCGGAGCTCGGGGAATCAGAAGGTTCAGATCGAATACCTCAAACGGGCGATCGCGCTGAACCGTGAAGATACGAACGTGCGCCGGATGCTCGCCTCCATCTATCTCCATGCCGGCATGACGGGGGATGCTATTGCACAGTATCAGGAGATTCGTGCGCTGAAGCCGGATGATACGGCGATCCTGTCCGAGCTGGCAAAGTGCTATCTGAAAAGCGGACAGTACGAGGAGGCAATACGGATCACCGCGCAGGCCGTCAAAGCCAATCCGAAGGATGATGCCGCACTGGCCGATATGGCCCTGGCTTGGGGAAATTTGGGGAATTGGAAAAAGGCGATCGCCGCTTATGAGGATTCTCTGAAGCTTCGACCCGGCAATCCCTTGGTAATGTTCAAGTTGGGGGAGGCTTATGAGAAGACGGGCCAGTTGGGAAAGGCCGCAGAACAATATCAACTGGTGCTGGAAAAGGTGCCGAAGGCCGATCATGTGGCGGTCGCCCTGGCGAGCGTCACGTTGAAGCTGGGGAATTATGACGACGCGATCCGGTGGCATCGGGAGGTTCTGAAGAGACAGCCGAAGAATGCCGCCGCCTATGCCAATCTCGGCCTGGCCTACGGCAGCAAGGGTCTGACCCGGGAAGAGATCGAAAATTACCGAAAGGCGATCGAACTGAAACCGGGTGATCCGGTGGTTCACTTTAACCTGGCGACCGCTTATGAAAAGGCAAAAAAGGAGCCGGAGGCGGTTCGGGAATACCAGAAAGTCCTGGAACTGAAACCCCATGATTCTGATTCCCTGGAAAGGCTGGCCGATCTCCATTTCAAGGCGAAGCGTTTCAGCGAGGCCGTACCTCTTTATGAGAAGGCGGTGAAGATGAGTCCCCGGAAATCGGTGATTCATACCCGTCTTGGTTTTGCCTACGCCGAGCTGAAGAAACCCGCCCAGTCCGTGGCAAACTATGAGCAGGCCATCCGATACGGCGCAAAAGATCCCCATATCCGGCAGAGCCTGGCTCTTTCCTACAGTCAGACGGGAAAGACAAAGGAATCGGTCGCAATGTATGAAACGCTTGCCGCCGCGAACCCGACGACCGAGGTCCTGAACACACTGGCAGACGCATACATGAAGGAAAAACAGTACGACAAGGCCATCCGGATCTATATGAAACTGATCGAATTGAACCCGAAGAAGGCAGCCGGCTATGCGAGCGCCGCTTACGCATACGGACTCAAGGGTGATCCGGACCGGCAGATCGAATATTACCTGAAGTCGCTTAAATGGGATTCTGAGGACGACGAGGTTTACGTGAATCTTGGAGCGGCCTATGAGAAGAAAGGGCTTTTTCCGGAGGCGCTGAAGGCCTACACGACTGCCTATGAATTGAACCCCGACTCGGCGACGGCGGCCAGGAAGATCCCCCAGATGAAGATTCGGATCTTCCAGCAGAAACAATGAATTGCGGAGGGGAGTGTGCATGAAGAAAATCAGCATCGGTGGTTTCGAGGTCGGTGGGGGCGCTCCCCTTGTGCTCATCGCCGGTCCCTGCGTGATCGAGGATGAAGAAAAGACCATGGAGATTGCCCATGATCTGAAGGGGCTGACGGGGAAGCTTGGCGTCCCGTTCATATTCAAGGCCTCTTACGACAAGGCGAATCGGACCTCCCGCGACGCCTACCGCGGACCAGGTTTGACCCGAGGCCTTGAAATTCTGAAGAGGATCCGGGATGCGTTCGCAATCCCCGTTCTCTCCGACGTCCATCGCTTTGAAGAGATCGCTCCGGCAGCGGCCGTCCTCGACGTCCTGCAAGTCCCGGCCTTTCTCTGCCGGCAGACCGACTTTATCGTCGAGATCGCCCGCCGGGCGAAGGTGGTGAACATCAAAAAGGGGCAGTTTCTCGCCCCATGGGATGCCGTCCATATCGCCGAGAAATCCGCGGCGGCCGGAAATCATAACATCATGCTGACAGAGCGGGGGGTCAGTTTCGGTTACAACAACCTGGTCGTCGATTACCGTTCCTTCCCGATTCTGCGAGCGACGGGATATCCGGTCATTTTTGATGCCACGCACAGCGTCCAGCTCCCGGGCGGGGCCGGCAATGCCTCGGCGGGAGACCGCCGGATGGTCCCCTGTCTTGCCCGGGCGGCGGTGGCGGCCGGGATCGACGGCCTGTTTGTTGAAGTTCATCCAAACCCGGACTGTGCGCTCTGCGACGGGCCCAATTCCCTGGCCCTGGACAGCCTGCCGGAGCTTCTCGCGACGCTCATGAAGATCGATGCGGCGGTGCGTACAAAACAGGACTGAATCTGTCCAATTTGAAATGAGGGGTAACATGGCTGAAGAAGTGACCGAAGAGAGACTTCTGAACAAGATCCGCAGGGTGAAACTACTGATCCTGGATGTGGATGGGGTTCTGACCGATGGCCGGATCGTCATCGACGATGCGGGGCTGGAGAGCAAGCAGTTCGATGTAAAGGACGGCCATGGCCTGAAAATTCTGATGAGATACGGAATCGGCGTGGCGCTGCTGACCGGAAGGCGATCACGCGTGGTCGAACACCGCGCCGCCGATCTGGGGATCACCGAGGTTCATCAGGGGATCCGGAACAAGACCGAAGCCTTTGAGGAGATTCTCAACCGGAGGCAAATCGCCCCGGAGGAGACGGCCTGTGTCGGGGATGATGTGGTGGATATCCCGCTCCTCAGGAGGGCAGGGTTTTCCGTGGCTGTGGCCGACGCCGTATTGGAGGCCCGGCAGATCGTCGATTATGTAACGTATCATCCTGGAGGCCGGGGGGCTGTTCGGGAGGTGTGCGAAGTGATCCTCAAGGCACAGAACCGATGGTCGGATGTGGCCGTGAGATATGAATTTGCGTGCTCTGGGGGACAGATTTAAATCTGTCCCCCAGAGCACAGGAGGACACGCTGCGGCATCATGTCCCCTTCATGGCGCGACGTTTGACCTTTACATTCGCGGGCGCGGATGGTAGAATTCCAGACAGGCGCGGAAGAACGCAGGGAGGCCAAGGGGGACATGATGCGGCATCATGACGGGGACACGATGCCGCATCATGTCCCCGGTGAGATGAAGACAAAAAGAAAAACGGTGCTCATCGTCGCGATCCTTGCGGTGATTCTGTCCCTGGCCGTGATTTTCGTGATCGGCCTCAGGGTGGCGCCGGAAAAGGCGCTCCTGAAGATCATGGCGGACAAGGTTGACCTGCAGATCAAAAATGTCCGTTATACGGAGGTCGGGGATTCCGGCATGAAATGGGAGATCACCGCGGATACGGCGCGCTATCTGAAGAAGGAGAACCTGGCCCTCTTTGAGAAGGTGTCGGTCCGGCTGGTGATGAAGGACGGTCGGACCTTCGTGATGAACGGCGATCAAGGGCGGCTCGATACCCAGTCGCGGGACATGGAAATCGACGGGAATGTCGGCATCGTTTCGGGAAACGGGGATCGCTTTGCGACGGACCGTCTTCGGTACCGGAATGCCGCCCGACGGATCGAAACAGACCAACCCGTCGCGATGGAAAACGGGAATGTCCGAATCAGCGGCGTCGGGATGATCTTTCATCTGGACGAGAGCAAGCTAACGCTGCTTTCGCAGATTCGGGCGAGCTCTGGGGACACCTTGCCGCAAGGTGTCCCCAAATGGGGGCAGGGAAAATAAGATGTTAAAAAGTATCTTCCGAATCATCCTCTGCATCGGCGTTCTGACGACGATCCCCTATCCGCCCCGGGACGCCCAGTGCGAGACAAAGCAGAAACCCGGGATCGAAAAGGAGCAGCCGATTCAGATCGTCTCCGACCGCCTGGATGCCTACAACGAGAAACGGATGGTCGTTTTTTCGGGCAATGCCGTGGCTACGCAAGGCGCGCGGACGATCCGTGCCGAACGTCTGACGCTTTATTACAGGGATGATCAAAAGAAGACCGGGCGGTCGACCGTGGGGGGAGGGGGCGAAGGGACGGGGAATCTGGAAAGGATGGAGGCCAAGGGGCACGTTACGATCACGGAGGGCGAGCGGGTCGTGACCGGAGATGAGGCCGTCTTCGAACAGGATGCCCAGAAGATCACGATGACGGGCAGCGCCGTCCTGCGCGAGGGTGACAACATCATCCAGGGAGACAGGATCGTCGTATTCCTGAACGAAAACAGAGGAGTGGTCGAAGGCGCGGGGAGTCGGCGCGTGACGGCCACAATCTATCCGGGGGAGACGAAAAAACGGTGACCTATTCCAGTCGGTATCATGGGTTCTTTTCATGGGAAAACTGACGGCGACAGGCCTGATCAAGGTCTACAACCGACGACGGGTGGTCGATCGGATCGACCTTGAGATTAATCCCGGCGAGGTGGTCGGCCTCCTGGGACCGAACGGCGCCGGGAAGACGACGACCTTCTACATGATCGTCGGGCTGATCAAACCGGATGGGGGGGCGATCTTCCTCGATGGCGAGGATCTGAGCCGCAGTCCGATGTATGTGCGGGCAAGAAAGGGGCTGAATTACCTGCCGCAGGAGCCCTCCATCTTCCGGAAACTGACGGTGCGGGAGAACATCATGGCCATCCTCGAAACGCTCACCATGGTCCCGGAAGAGAGAGAGGAGCGTCTGCACCAGCTTCTTGCGGAGCTGGATTTAACCCAAATATCCGACAACAGGGCCTATTCTCTGTCGGGAGGCGAACGGAGGCGTGTGGAGATCACGCGGGCGCTCGTTACCTCGCCGAAATATATTCTTCTCGATGAACCTTTCGCAGGGATCGATCCGCTGGCGGTGGCGGATATCGGGAAGATCATCGCCCGGCTGCGGACGAAGGGGATCGGGGTCATCATCTCCGACCACAACGTCCGGGAGACCCTTTCCGTCTGCGATCGGGCCTACATCGTCAACGAGGGGAAGGTCCTTGTGGAGGGATCGCCGGAGTTGATCGCGGGCTCCGAGATCGCGAGGAAAATCTATTTCGGCGACGATTTTAAATTCTGATCGGTCATGGAAGGCAGCGCAGTCGAAGCATGGCATTTGAACTAAGACAGAATCTAAAACTGACCCAGCAATTGATCATGACACCGCAGCTTCAGCAGGCGATCAAGCTCCTGCAGTTGTCGCGACTGGATCTGGTCGACATGGTCAACCAGGAGATGGAGGAAAATCCACTACTGGAAGAGGTCGTTTCCGATGAGGACCCCGAAGCCGAAAAAAAGATCGAACCCGCACAGACCGAGGAAGGCGATCGGGAAGAGAGCAAAACAGTCGAGCGGACAGGGGAGCTGACAGGCGAGGGGGACGGTCGGGAGGAGTTCGACTGGGACGGCTATCTGGAAGACTATGGGCCGATGGGGGTCACCTACGATCGGCAAGAGGGGACCGCTCCTTCCTGGGACAATCTCCTGGTCGTGAAAAACTCGCTTACGGACCATCTGATGTGGCAGCTCCTTCTTTCTCGGTTTACCGAGGCTGAATACCGGATTGGCGAACAGATCATCGGCAACCTGGATCAGAACGGCTATCTGGCTGCCACACTGGATGAGATTGCCGTCCAGGAGAAGGTCGCGCCGGCCTTTGTAGAAGAGGTGCTGAAAAAGATTCAGGAATTCGATCCCGTCGGGATTGCCGCCCGCGACCTTCGGGAGTGCCTGCTCATCCAGGCGAAGATGGTGGGGAATACGCGTTCCCTTGTGGAGCGGATTATCCTTGGCCATCTCAAGGATCTTGAAGTCAAGAATTATCCCCGGATCGCCAGGAAATTGAAAGAGTCCCTCGATGACGTTCTGGCGGCCGTCGTGATCATAAGCCATATGGATCCCCATCCGGGGAGCATCTACAATGAGGAACGCATCCAGGCGATCGTTCCCGATGTCTATGTCTTCAAGAGCGGCGATGATTACAAGATCGTTCTGAACGACGAGGGGCTTCCGCGACTTCGGATCAGCAATTTCTACCGGGAGATCATGGGCGGAATGAACGCCGGAGTGACGCGGGAAAACGGGAAAAAGTATATCAAGGAGCGAGTCCAGTCGGCAACCTGGCTGATCAAGAGCATTCAGCAGCGGCAGAAGACGATCTACCGGGTTACCGAGAGCATCGTCCGGTTTCAGAGGGATTTTTTTGACCGGGGGATAAACTCCATGAAGCCTTTGATCCTGCGGGACATCGCCGATGATGTGGAGATGCATGAATCCACGATCAGCAGGGTCGTAACGAACAAATACATGCATACGCCGCGGGGTCTCTTCGAGCTGAAATATTTCTTCGGCAGCGGCATTCACAAGCCCGGAAGCGACGACGTTTCATCCAAGAGCGTCCAGGATGATATCCGGAAGATCATCGGCAAGGAAGATCCCCGCAAACCGTTCAGCGATCAGGTCATCGTGGCGCGTCTTGGGGATTCAGGGATCTCTATCGCCCGGCGGACGGTTGCGAAATACAGGGAGATGATGGGAATCCTGCCCTCTTCCATGCGGAAGAAATATTTTTAAAAAGCGTTGACAAGGTAAAGAGATATCCGTATAGTCCACCACTTTGCCGCCCGGCGGTCCAGGGGGACACGCCCAGCGATCTGGGGGACATGATGCTGCATCGTGCAGGGGGACACGATGCGGCATCATGTCCCCCGAAATCAGAAACGGGAGGAACCGATCATGAAGATTTCTGTGACATTCAGGAATGCGGAGGGTGAAACCTGGCAGAAGGAATATGTGGAAGAAAGACTGAAAAAACTGAAGAAATATATCGATAATCCGGTGGATGCCCGTGTTATCCTGTCGGTTGAAAAATTCCGGAATACGGCGGAAATCAATATGATGGCGAACGGGTTGAACATCTACGGCAAGGAAGAAGATAAGGATATGCATCTGGCCATCGACAACGCCATCGAAAAGATCGAGCGGCAGCTCAAGAAACGGAAGGAAAAGGTGCGCGGTTTCAAGACCAATCCTTCCCGAAGCGGAGAATTTGACGGAGAATCTGCTACGGAAGAGGGCGAGGAATCGCCAGATGCCCAGGTGGTCGAGACGCGCAAAGTGGTCTTGACGCCGATGTCTATTGATGACGCAGTCCTGGAAATGGAAACCACGAAAAACCGGTTTGTGATCTATCGCGACTCGTCCACCGAAAACGTCAACGTCATCTATCGGCGTGAGGATGGGAAATTTGCGTTGATGGAGATCAGCCGTTGAGGTTTGGGGATAAAGCATGAAAATCACGGAGATGCTCAAGCGCGAGTTCGTTCTTGAGCATTTGAAGGCAGCAAACAAGCGGGATGCGCTTGCGGAATTGGCGGGGGTTTTTGCACAGGGACGGATCAACGTTGATTCCGAGGCGATGCTCCATGTCCTCCTGGAGAGGGAAAGGTTGGGGAGCACCGGCATCGGTGACGGGATCGCCATTCCCCACGGCAAACTCCCCGGACTCGAAGAGATGGTGGTCTCTTTCGGCAGGAGTCGGGAAGGGATCGCCTTCGAAGCGATGGACGGAAAGCCCGTACATCTCTTTTTTTTGCTGATGGCGCCCGAGAATTCGGCGGGCCAGCATCTCAAGGCGCTGGCGAAGATCTCCCGAATGCTGAAGGATGCGAACTTCCGAAAGAATCTTCTGGAAGCGAAGATGCATGAGGATCTCTTCCGGATTATCGCCGAAAAAGACGACGAAACGTGACCTGAATCAAGGGGCTCCTATGAGGCCCGTAACGGTAAAAGAAATCCTGACATATGGGGAGAGACTTGGGATTACGGAAATGGTGGAACCTCCCGGCGCCCGTGGATCCGTCCGTCATCTGCTCCGGTATGCCGGGGGGGAATCCGGTCATGGCATGACGCCCTTCCCGCACTCCATGGTGATCATTCCGCGGACCGCGGCGGATGGGGCTTATGAAAACGGATGGAACAGATCTGTTCCCCCATCGCTCTTGCGGAATATCACCTGTTTGGCCCTGTCTGCGCAAAGGATAACCGTTTTTCTTCGGCAATTTTCGGAACGGACGGAGACGCCCATCTTTTCGTCGTGCTACGACGATTCATTGCTCCACAGCCGTCTGACCGGCCTGCTCCGGGAGAGGGGTGAGCGGCAGGTCATGGTCCATGGCGTGCTCGTCCGGGTTTGGGGTCTCGGCGTTCTGCTCCTGGGTGAAAGCGGGATCGGAAAAACCGCCTGCGGTCTTGCCCTCATGGGCAAAGGCAATCGCTGGGTGGCGGATGATGCCGTCGTGCTGGAGGGAAGGGGAGACGCCGTTTATGGGCGGGGCCATCAGAGAACCGCGGGGCGGATTGCCGTGCGGGGTCGGGGGGTTCTCCGTGCGGCAGATCTGCTCGGAATGGGGCGCCTCCTTCAGGAAACCCGTGTGGACGTGCTCGTCCGGCTTGTCCGTCGGTCTGAAAGAAATGCAGTACAAAAAGGAGAGTCATTTCAAGAGATTGTTGGAGTCTCTCTCCGCTGCAGAGATCTTGCGGCGGACGTTGATCCCCGGCGGGTGGCCGAACGGGTGACGGGTTATATTCACCCTCTTTCGGTCAAATCATCGGAAAACATAGTGCTGAGGACTGAGTGCTAAGTGCTGAGTAAAACATAGTGCTGAGTGTAAAAAAAAGTGCCAAGTACCGAGTGCCGAGTGCTAAGTGCTAAGTCCTCAGTACTATGTACATCCGGACAAAGGGGGATCCGAATGAAGCAACTTCGCGTGGTGATCATCACGGGACTTTCCGGTTCCGGCAAGAGTACCGCCCTGCGGGCGCTGGAGGACATCGGCTTTTTCTGCGTCGACAACCTGCCTGTGGTTCTGCTCTCGAAGTTTCTGCAGATCCAGTCCAATCCGGCCAAGGAGATCTCGCAGGTTGCCATGGTCATGGATCTCCGGGAGCAGGCATTCCTGGAAAAGTACCCGCGGATCTTCGTCCGCCTCAAGGAAAAAGGCTTTCGGATTGAGATCCTTTTTTTCGATGCCGCCGACGAGGCGATCCTGCGCCGTTTCAGCGAGACGAGGCGCACCCACCCTCTCGTCCCACTCGGTTCAATTATGGACGGCATCCGACTGGAAAGGGAAAAACTCGCCCCGTTGAGACAGATGGCCGACAGGGTCATCGATACCACCTCCTGCAACGTCCATCAGCTCAAGGATGTCGTTCAGCGGCATTTCCGATCTTCTTCGACAAGGAGTCTCGTGATCCATGTGACCTCCTTCGGCTATCGCTATGGGCTGCCGGCGGACGCCGACATGGTCCTGGACGTCCGCTTCCTGCCCAATCCCCATTTCGTGGAGGAATTGCGCAGTTGCGACGGCCATGATTCCCGTGTGCGCGATTATGTTCTGGAATCGGAAGGCGGTCGAACCTTTGTCACGAAACTGTTCGATCTGATGGCGTTTCTGATCCCTCTCTACGAAAAGGAGGGCAAGTCCCGTTTCAACATCGCCCTCGGCTGCACCGGCGGCCATCACCGCTCCGTCGTGATGGCAAACCTGCTGGGCGCCTACTTTGCGGAAAAGGGCTATCCGGTGCATATTGCCCACCGTGATATCGCCAAGTCTTAGTAACCTGCCTCTAACTTCTTCGTCACGTTGTCGGCGATCCAATGCGGATCCCACCATTCGCGCGGGTCGACGAACCGGCCGTGGATCGCCACGCCGAAGTGAAGGTGATCCCCGCCGGCAAGACCGGTCTCGCCGGAGAGACCGATGACCTCTCCGCGCTTGACGGTCTGGTCCGGTTTGACCTGGATGCCGCTCATGTGGGCGTAGAGGGTCGAGAGTCCCAGACCGTGGTCGATGATGACGGCGTTGCCGTAGATACCGAGCAGACCGGTAAAACGGACAATCCCGCTGTTCGCGGCTTCGATCGGGGCATGAACGAGGGATGCGAGATCGACGCCGATATGGAGACTTTCACCCACCGGTTTTCCGCTGTAAAAATAGGTCCGGCGGTCACCGAAAAGAGCCATCGGGGCGGCGTTCTTCATCCGGAGAAAGGTATCCTGCCAGAGTTGCCGGGGTTCCGATTTCAGGCAGGCGGACTGGATTGTTTTGAGATTGTCGGCGCGCAGCAGGGTGTTTACGTAGACGAAGGTTTCGATGGGCGTTTTTCCGCGCAGCTCCGGGATGGCCGCTTGGAATTCTGGCATCTTTTGCCCGAGAAAACCGTCCGAAAGGACCATCGTGTCGCTGCGGAACTTCCGCTTCTTGATCAGGTTCGGGATGCCGTTCATTGTTTCGTTTCCGGCATGATCCTGGGCCATGATGCGGATCTGCGGGACGCCCGGCGATGCATCCAGCGGCAGGGCAAAGTAGGCCGCGTAACCGGGTTTCCCGGCCAGCGTGACCGGGTAGCCGGGATAGAATTGATCACCGACCAGGACGCCCGTCCGGGGAACCGCTTCCGACAGGCGATAGGCAACGACGCAGGTTCCTCCAGGATTGATGTGGTTCTGCGTATTGAGCTGGAAGATCTGCGGCGGGAGGAAATCGATCTGAACGGGCCGGACCACCGTGGTCCGGTTGTTCCAGAGGCTGTGATCGACGGCGGTGAGGGTCAGCGTAGCCGGCCCGTCATGGAGGTTCAGCGCGGGGGCGTCCACGGCAACCGAGACCGCCTTGCGCCGGACGCCCGCTTCCGGGTAGTCGATGGAGGAAAGGACGCGGGGCCGACCGTCCTGGGTGATGACGATCTCCGTGTGCCGGAGACCCCGGTCCGAATCTGCGAAAGTGACGTTCAGGGCCTTCTGCCGGCCGATGACGGCAGCATCCGCGTCGATCTCAACGACGGGATTGCCGCGTTCCCCGACGGTAAGGAAAAACCACCAGCCTCCGCCCGCGAGCAGGACGAGACACCCGACGATATACCAGAATTTCCTTTTCATAGACTCTTGGCCTCCTGGATGAACAGAGGTGCGGTATAGCCACTTTGCGAGCGCATTGCAAGGTCAAAAACCATTTCCGGACGGGAACCATAACGGCTACGCAAAAAGTCCGGATGCTGCGTTGCGCTTAATCCCTCGTCATTGCGGCGTACACCAAAGTACGCCTCATTCCTCGGGATTCGCGCGCCTTGCCTGCGGCCTTTTTACGAAACCGTCCCATTTTCACGACTTTTAAGACTTTTTACGGAGTCGTCACCCATGAATTGCTTGATATCGCCGGGCATCCTTGCTATAAGTTAACATTATTGTGAGGGGACCCCTGATATGATGAAGGATAGAAGAATCGTTCTGGGCGTGACCGGCGGTATCGCCGCCTACAAGGCCGCCGAACTGGTCCGGGAGCTGGTCCGGCGCGGGGCGAAGGTAAGGGTGGTCATGACCGACCATGCCTGCAAGTTCGTCGCGCCGCTCACCTTCGAGACCCTGTCGGGAAATCCGGTCGCCACGGACCTGTTTTGGGTACCGGGGGACTTCGAAATCGGCCACATCGCACTCGCCGAATTCGCCGAACTCGTCGTCATCGCGCCCGCAACGGCGAACATCATCGGCAAGATGGCCGCCGGTCTGGCCGATGACCTCCTGACCACGGTTCTGCTGGCCACGGATGCCCCGGTTCTGATCTGCCCGGCGATGAACGCAAAAATGTATGCGAATTCCGTTGTGAAAGAGAATCTTGCCCGCCTGGTCTTGCGGGGCCATATGATCCTGGAGCCGGGGTACGGCGAACTGGCCTGCCGCGTTGAAGGACAGGGGCGGCTCGCCGAGCCGTCGGAGATCGTGGAGGAGATCGAGTCGATTCTGACTCCGAAGAACCTTCAGGGAGAACACATTCTCGTGACGGCCGGTCCGACGCAGGAACCCTTTGATCCGGTTCGGTTCATCAGCAACTACTCCTCCGGAAAGATGGGGTATGCGCTGGCCGTGATGGCGAAGCGGCGGGGCGCGGCTGTGACGCTGGTCAGCGGTCCCACCGCGCTTCCCGCACCGCGGGGCGTCGCCTTCGTCCCGGTCCGGACGGCCGTCGAGATGCGTGATGCCGTAGCGGCCCACCTGGAGGCGGCCACGGTGGTGGTCAAGGCCGCCGCGGTGGCCGATTACCGGCCGGCCGTCTGCGAACCGGCGAAGATCAAGAAGAAGGAAGGGTCCCTGACCGTTCACCTGGAACGGAATCCCGACATCATCTCCGAGGTCGCGAGCCGGAAGGGCGACCGGATCGTGGTAGGATTCTCGATGGAATCGGATCATCTGCTCGAACACGCCCGGAAAAAACTCATTGAAAAGGGGATGGATTTCATCGTGGCCAACGACGTGACCGAACCCGGGGCCGGCTTCCGGGGAGATACGAATGTGATCTCGATCCTGGACCGGGAGGGAGGGATCGAGGTGTTTCCATTGATGGACAAAATGGATGTGGCCGGCGTCATCCTTGACCGCGTAAGGAAAATGAGGGAAGGCGGAAGGATCCGGGATGGGCGCTGAGGACGAACCACGGGAGGAGCTCCTCGGCCTGGTCCGTTCCCTGACCGAGAGGGTGCGTCTGGACGGGGAGTTGCGAAAACCCCTCTGCTATCTGTCCCGGGGAAAAGGCGGCGTCGAGATGCCCGCCGCCGGTGCGCAGGAGCCGGCCGTGGAACGTTCCGGGGTGGAAGTTTCCGCTCTGGATCCGGTTCTTGAAGAGCTTGGCGACTGCCGGCGCTGTCCGCTCGGAGCTCTCCGTCACCGGCTTGTCTTCGGCGAGGGGAATCCCGGTGCGGAGTTGGTCTTTGTCGGCGAGGCGCCGGGGGCGGACGAAGATGCGCAGGGAAGACCGTTCGTGGGTCGCGCGGGGCAATTGCTCACGAAGATCATTGCCGCGATGGGGCTGAAGCGGGAGGATGTCTATATCTGCAACATCCTGAAGTGCCGTCCTCCCGGGAACCGGAATCCGCTGCCGGATGAGATTGCAGCCTGCGAACCCTTTCTGATCCGGCAGATCAAAGCGATCCGCCCGCGGGTCATCTGCGCCCTCGGGAGCTTTGCGGCGCATACCCTGCTCAAATCGGAGGCGCCCATCTCCGTGCTGCGCGGCCGGTTCGATCGCTACCAGGGGATACCCCTGATGCCGACCTACCACCCGGCCTATCTGCTTCGGAACCAGGGGGCGAAGAAGCAGGTGTGGGAGGATGTCCAGGCGATCATGAAGCTCCTTCGGGAGGGGACGTGACATGGATGAATGGAAGGAAGGTCCTGTGAAATGAAGAGACCCATGCTGCAAAACATGATCCGCGCGGTTGCGGTGACGGCCGCCCTGCTCATCGGCATGATGCTGCCCGGACAGAATCTGCGGGCGGCAGACAAGGCGCCCGTCTTCGACGTGATCACAATCAGCGCCGCCATCACTCCGCCCATTGCCGAGTACGTCGTCCAGAGCATCGGCGAGGCCGCGAAGAGCGGTGCGGAGGGGTTGATCATCCGTCTCGATACGCCGGGCGGCCTCGATCTGGCCATGCGGGATATTGCCAAGGGAATCCTGAACGCACCTGTACCCATTATCGTTTACGTCGCACCCTCCGGGGCGAGGGCGGCCTCGGCCGGGGTCATCATCACGGTGGCCGCGCATATCGCGGTGATGGCGCCCGGGACGAACATCGGCGCAGCCCATCCCGTCGCCCTTGGGATCGGCGGCGGCATGGACAAGACGATGAGCAAAAAGGTGGAAAATGACGCCGTTGCCTATGTCCGGGGGATTGCCAACAAGAGGGCCCGGAATGAAGAGTGGGTCGAGAAGGCGGTCCGGAAGAGTGAATCGATCACCGCCGAGGAGGCTCTCCGGCTGAAGGTGATCGACTTCATCGCGGCGGACCTGAACCGCCTCATCGAGCAGGCGGACGGTCGGGAAGTTGTTCTGCCCAAGGGAAAGAAGGTCCTGAAGACGAAAGGCGCCGTCCTCAATGAAAAAGTGATGGGCGTCCGGCAGAAGGTCCTCTCCGCGCTCAGCGATCCGAACATCGCCTACATTCTGCTTCTGATCGGTCTCGCCGGCATCTACTTCGAATTTTCCACCCCGGGCGTCATTCTCCCCGGCGTGATCGGGGGGATCGCCCTGATCATGGCCTTCTTCGCGATGCAGACGCTGCCTGTGAACTACGCCGGGGTTGCCCTGATCCTCTTCAGCATCATTCTGTTCATCGCGGAGATCAAAGTGATCAGCCACGGGATCCTCACCATCGGGGGGATCGTCTCGCTTGCCATCGGGTCACTGATGCTCTTCCAGGCCCCCGATCCGTCGCTGCGGGTCTCCTGGAGCGTCCTCATTCCGGCGGTGTCGATCGCGTCGCTCTTCTTCATCGCCGTGATTGCGATCGCCGTCAAGGCGCAGCTCCGGCCGCGGCAGGGAGGCCAAGAGGGGATGCGGGGCGAAGAAGGCCTGGCCATAACCGATATCCACGAGGAGGGAAAGGTCCTGATTCACGGAGAGCACTGGAACGCAATCAGTGACGTTCCCATAACCAGAGGGTCCAAAATACGGGTGATCCATGTGGAAAATCTGAAAGTCAAGGTAGAACCCATCGAACAATAACCCATCGTAAAATAAAGGAGGCAGGTCATGTCAGGTATGTACCCAGTCATCGTCTTGGTAGTTCTGGTCATAATGTTTCTTTCCTCGGCCATTCGGATCCTGAACGAGTATGAGCGGGCCGTCATTTTTCGCCTGGGGAGGGTCATCGCCACGAAGGGCCCCGGGCTCATCATCCTGATCCCCATCGTCGACAAGATGGTCAGGATCGACATGCGGACGATCACGATGGATATTCCCCCGCAGGACGTCATCACCCGGGACAACGTTTCGATCAAGGTCAACGCCGTCGTCTATTTCCGGGTCATGAACGCGAACGCCGCCGTGATCGATGTCGAGAATTACCTCTATGCGACGTCGCAGCTCTCCCAGACGACCCTCCGGAGCGTCTGCGGCCAGATGGAACTGGACGAAATTCTCTCCGAGCGGGAGAAGATCAACCTCCAGCTCCAGGAGATCCTGGATCGCAGCACCGAACCCTGGGGGATCAAGGTCTCCCACGTCGAGGTCAAGCAGATCGACCTGCCTGAGGAGATGAAACGGGCCATCGCCAAACAGGCGGAAGCGGAGAGAGAACGGCGGGCCAAGGTGATCAATGCGGAAGGCGAGTTCCAGGCCGCCCAGAAGTTGATCGAGGCGGCGGCCCTGATGGAAACGCAGCCGATGTCGCTGCAACTCCGCTACCTGCAAACCCTGAACCAGATCGCGGCAGAGAACAATTCGACGATAGCCTTCCCGATCCCGCTCGATCTGTTCAAGCCGTTCCTGAAGCTGGCGGAGAAATTGTAGCGATCCGAACGGGGAGGGCCGCGCCCTCCCCGTATCGCCACTTTTCTGCTTCCCGTGCTGCTGATCCTGGCAGGGATTAATATCCTCATGAAATACTTCAAGAATAATAATGATCCCGATCATGAATGATCATCCGATCCGTTCGCCCAGATCCGGCGGGGGAACCCCGTGCGAGCGTCTGCTGGTCCTCTGCGATTTCGACGGGACGGTCTGCCGCGTGGATATGGGCAACGCATTCCTGGAGCGTTTCGCGGAAGGGTGGGAGGAGATCGATCGCTCCTACTCTGCGGGGGAGGTCGGCTCCCGGGCCGCCTACAGCCGGATCGCGCCGCTGTTTCGGGCGAACCGGTCGCAGGTGCTGGACTTTGTGCTCCGCCGCGAACGGCTCGATCCCTTCTTCCCGGAATTTTTAAGCTTCTGCCGGGGGCGGAAGATCGATCTCAAGATCGTCTCCGACGGCCTCGACGTTTACATCGAGGCGATCCTCCGGAAATACGGTCTCGATGTCGAATTCTACTCGAACCGTCTCCTCTTTCAGGAGGATGACCGGATCGACTTCGCCTTTCCTTTGGCGAGCGAAGAGTGCGGGCGGTGCGGGACCTGCAAACGCTCCCTTCTCGACCGTTTCCGGTCCGATTATGACCGGATCATCTACGTAGGCGACGGTTATTCCGATATCTGCCCCGCCCGCGCCGCCGATCAGGTCTTCGCGAAGCCAATCCTCCACGAAAAATGCATGAAGAACGGGACGCCCTCTCTTCCATACGATGATTTCGGCGATATCCGCCGCTGCCTCGAAAAAAACATCGTCATCAACCACTTCGGTGATGAAGCCACGAAGGTGTTCGATGTGTAGGGAACGCATTTGTTTCTTCCTGGAAACGATCTTTATCCTTTTTCAAATCAGGGCCAGGCTGTCGGCGACGGCCATCCCGGCGCGCGTCGGCCGGAGAAATCCGTCGCGGATCTCCAGGAGCCCTTCCCCGGAGAGCCTCACGATCATATCCCGTTTGTCCGCGAGAAGATCCCGGCCGTAGCGGATCTTGAACGTCTCCAGGCAGATTCCCCGGCGCGTCCGGAAGCCGAGAAAGAGCGCCTCCAGACGGAGTTGTTCGTCATTCAGGATCTCCCTCGACTCGACCGGTTCCCGCCCCGATTCCAGATCGCCGATGTAGGCGTCGACGGAGCTGCGGTTCCAGCGACGCTCGCGCCCCGAAAAAGAGTGCGCGGCGGGACCGAGGCCCAGATAGGGGACGTGGCTCCAGTATTTGCGGTTGTGCCTCGATTCCCGGCCGGGGCGGGCGAAATTGGAGACCTCGTAATGGCGATAACCGCTCTCTTCCAGGATTTGAGCCGTCCTGAGAAAAAAGTCGGCCTGACGTGATTCACCGGGGAGGATGAGTTCGCCGAGTCGGCATCGCTTTGCGAGGGGGGTTTTCTCCTCCAGCGTGAGTTGATAGCAGGAGAGGTGGTCGGGATCGAGGCCGATGGCCGTATCCAGCGTGGCAAGCCATGTTGCAAAGTTGCGGTCCGCTTCCGTGCAAATGGGGACACGATGCGGCATCATGTCCCCATTTGCTCCTCCTGCGGGGGAAGAGGGAAGACCGTAGATCAGATCCAGACCGATGTTCACGAAGCCGGTGTCGCGCACCTGTTGGATGGCGCCGATCGCCTGAAGGGCCGTATGGCGGCGGCCCAGCAGCGCAAGCGAATCGTCGTCGAAGGACTGGACGCCGATGTTCAGGCGGTTCACACCGGAGCGACGGAGCGACGCGAGGAGCCCTTCGGTGATGTCGGCGGGATTCGCCTCGACGGTGATCTCCGCGCCGGCTGCGATCGTAAAAGCGGTCCGGATGTCGGCGATGAGCCCTTCCAGATCCTCCTCAGGCAAAACGGAGGGTGTTCCCCCGCCGATGTAGAGCGTATCAAAAGAGGCGGCCCACCCCCGGTAGAGCGCCATTTCCCGGCGTAGGGCCGACCGGTAGGCGGGGATAAGGGAAAGGTCGGTGATGGAATAGAAACCGCAGTAGGCGCATTTCCGGAGGCAGAAGGGGATGTGGATGTAGAGCCCCGGGAGTTCATCCGGTTCCGTGGATTGTTCCGACGGACCTTTCCCCGTTGTCGGAGGCGTTTCTTCAGAAATTCGCCCTGCTGAGAAATCTAAAGAATCCCTTGGAAAGAATCCCGTTCCCGCGGTCTGAAAAGCCGGTCCGCTCATTCCGTATCCGACTTCAACACGGCGAGGAAGGCGCTCTGCGGGATGCTGACGTTGCCGATCATCTTCATCCGTTTCTTGCCCTTTTTCTGCTTTTCGAGGAGTTTCCTCTTCCGGCTGATGTCGCCTCCGTAGCACTTCGCGATGACGTCCTTCCGGAAGGCGGAGATCGTCGTCCGGGAGATGATCTCCCCGCCGATCACCCCCTGGATCGCGATCTTGAACATCTGCCTCGGGATCTCCTCCTTCAGCCGTTCGCAGGCCTGAAGGCCGCGGGCGCGGGCCCGTTCGCGGTGGACGATCTGTGAGAGGGCGTCGACCTTTTCGCCGTTCACGAGGATGTCGAGAAGGGCAAGAGAGCTCTCGCGGTAGTCGATCAGGTCGTAGTCGAACGAGCCGTAACCCTGCGTCACCGACTTGAAGCGGTCGTAGAAGTCGAAGATCACCTCGGCGAGTGGGACCTCATAGACCAGCTCCGCCCGGCCCGGGCTTGGGTAATTCAAGGTCGAGTTGACCCCCCGCTTTTCCATGCAGAGCTTCATCACGGCGCCGAGATAGCGCTCGGGGAGCATCATCGCTGCCCGGATGTATGGTTCCTCGGATTTGATGATGGACATCGGTTCGGGATAGTGGGTCGGATTATCCACGAACAGGACCGTTCCATCTTTCAGCGTGAAACGGTAGCGGACGCTCGGGACGGAGAGGATGATCGAGAGATCGTACTCCCGCTCCAGACGCTCCTGGACAATGTCGAGATGGAGCAACCCCAGGAAACCGCAGCGGAACCCCTGGCCGAGGGCGGCGGAAGAGTCCTTTTCATAGACGAACGAGGCGTCGTTAAGCTTGAATTTGTCCAGAGAGTCGGCCAGGTCCGTGTAATCGTCCGAGGCGATCGGGTAGATCGAGGCGAAGACGACCGGCTTGACCTCCTTGAAGCCCGGCAGCGGCTTGGGGCAGGGGCGGTTCTCAAGCGTGATCGTGTCTCCGGTGCGGACATCCGATACGGTCTTCACGCCGGCGATAATGTAGCCGACGTCCCCCGCGGAGAGGCTCTCCAGCTTCTGACGCTGGAGCAGGAAGTGGCCGACCTCTTCCACCCGGTGCGTGGCGTTGTTGTACACCAGACGGATGATGTCGCCGGCCTTCACCGTCCCGTCGAAGATCCGGCAGTGGATCACCGTTCCCCGGAAGGAGTCGTACTTCGCGTCGAAGATGAGCGCGGCGAGCGGCGCCGCCGGATCCCCTTTGGGCGGTGGGATCCGCGCCACAATCGCCTCCAGGACCTCCTCGATCCCGATCCCCGCCTTGGCCGAACATTTCAGATGGGTGTCCGGGTCCAGGCCCAGCTCCGAGTCAATCTGCTCGATCACCCGCTCGACGTCCGCCGAGGGAAGATCGATTTTGTTGATGACGGGGATGATCGCCAGGTCGTGCTCCATCGCGAGGTAGAGGTTGGCGAGCGTCTGCGCCTGGACGCCTTGGGCGGCGTCGATCACAAGTAACACCCCTTCGCAGGAGGCGAGCGACCGCGACACCTCGTAGGTGAAATCGACGTGGCCCGGTGTGTCGATCAGGTTCAGGGTGTAGCTCCGGCCGTCCTTTGCGCAGTAGGGAAGCGAGACGACCTGGCTCTTGATCGTAATCCCGCGCTCCCGCTCGATATCCATGTTGTCGAGGATCTGGTCCTGGAAATCGCGGTCCTCCACGATGCCGGTATACTGAATCAGCCGGTCGGCGAGCGTCGACTTCCCGTGGTCGATATGGGCGATAATGCTGAAATTTCGGATGCTGTCCATAACTTGTTACACCTTCGCGTGGCTTCTTATCATGATTGTCCGCAAGAGTAAAGAAGGGGACGGTCATCATCCTATGACTCGACAGTGCAAGAGTAAATCAGATGTCCCACCAAAGGGCGGGCCAGATAACTCCCCATCCTCAGCGGACCAACAAGCCAACAATTTCCGTTCAGTAAGTGCGCCACGATGATTTCGCCGTGGCAGGGGATAGCATTCGGATGAAGCCTGGAAAAAAACGGACGATTCCGTCGCAATCTTTACAATTCAATAAAAACAGAAAAGGGGTCTTGTTGACCCCTCTTCTGTGTATTGCGAGCAGCCATAATTGATTAAAGCTTCTTCACTCACGATACTTGAATGAAAGGTTTAACCTTACCCTGAAGGCGGTTATCTTTCCATTCTCGATGGTGACATCCTGCCTCACGACCTCCGCAACCCTCAGCTCTTCGAGGGATTTTGCGGCAGTTGTCAGGGCCTTCTGGGTGGCGTCTTCCCACGACTTTGGACTTGTTCCTACAATTTCAACGATTTTGTACACGGACATAACAGTTCCTCCTTTCTTTCATTGGCTGAATCAGTTTAACTATTATTCTAATTGATAAGAACTTCCTTTTCGTGGTGGGAGTATATGAAGAAGAATTTTGTGTGTCAAGAGGATTTTGTCCGAATTGAAAAGATATTGCCAATACGGAAAAATTCGTTTGGACAAGTTGACCTGCCCACGGGAACCCGGCTGATACCGGGCCTCGATAAGTTCCGATACGTCATAACAGCGGCTGATCGCAGTCATTTCAGTCCCTGTTTTTCAAATGCGGTCTACGAGGTGGCGTAGTCGCTTCGCGGTCACAGCGGTCGAAGGGGGCGGCGTAGTGATGGTGCGCTGCCGGAGGCCGGGGCTATCCCAACTTCGCGAGCAGGACCTGGGAGACCTCCTTTACGCCGGGCGTGCCGTCCACCTTGAGAATTGTGGCACGCGCCCTGAAGTAGTCCACGGCGGCCAGCGTCCCCGTTTGCTTGTCGTAGTAGATCCCGTGGCGCTTGTCGATCGCCGCCTCGTCCTGGTCGTCGGCCCGGGCGGTCAGCTTGTCGCAGCCGCAGACGCGGCAGACCGGCTTCCCGTCTTTTTCCGCAGGTTTGATCGCGTCGATGAAGATGTTGTTGGGGTGGTTGTTGTCCGTGGCGCAGAGCCGGCGACCCATGATTCGCTTCTTGGCGATCTCACGGTCCAGGATGATTTCGATGACGCAGTCAAGCTTCATCCCGGCCTCCTGAAGCGCCTTCCCGAGGGCCTCCGCCTGGGCGAGATTCCGGGGGAATCCATCCAAGAGCCAGCCGCCTTTGCAATCCGCTTCCCGAAGACGGTTCAGGATCATCGGGACGGTGATCGCATCGGGAACCAACTCGCCGCGGTCGATAAAATCCTTTGCTTTATTGCCAAGTTCCGTTCCATTCTTAATGTTTTCCCTGAAGATCACGCCCGTCTCGATGTGGGGGACGCCGTACCGCTTTTGAACCACCGCGCCCTGTGTTCCCTTGCCGCTGCCGTTCGGTCCAAAGATCAGAATGTTCATGTTCGTGAACTCCTTTCACGGGATGGGTCAAGCGGTTGCCGCCGTCTGTTCGCAACGGGGAAATGCAATCCATTTTCTCATGGCCCACGGCCATGACCGGTCAGTGTCCTCAGGAAGGGCCGCAACTCGTGGCGGCGCAGCTTCCGCACTCGGCGCCGCCGGCGGATGTGTTGCCGATCTTTCCGGCAAAGGCGGACAAAAGCCGCTCCGCCTTCTTCGACCCGCACTTCGGACAGGCGACGACTGTCTTATCCTCCCGGCTCCGGAAGAGGACCTCAAAGGGTTCTCCACATTTTCGGCACTTGAATTCATAAATCGGCATCGGTTTATCTCCTCCGGCGGACCGCAACATCCCCACGCTCGTTACGATTGCGGAAGACGACAGGCCCTTGAACTTGATTTGCTATCGGAAGATTAGAAGAAACCCCCGAAAATGTCAAGGCAGATCGCATGCACGGTCGCATAACACGAAATGGTAATGACCGGGCCATCGTCTTTAGACCGGCCGGCCGGCGGAGATCTCCGCACATTTCTCTTGACAGCGGGAAGCGGCCGTGACAGTGGGAAGGCAGTATCCAGGCTGCCCCGTTGAAGCCGGGGTATGAATCGTGGAATCATAATAAAGGGGTTTGCCATGGCCATCGCGAAGAAGATCAAGGGATTTATCACACAGTCTTCCTTCATCCGGAAGATGTTCGAGGAAGGGGTTCGTCTCAAGCAGAAGCATGGTGCGGAAAATGTCTTCGATTTCAGTCTCGGAAATCCGAATATCGATCCCCCGGAGGCCGTCAAGGCAAGGCTGCGTGAGCTTGTTTCCGCCGAGATCCCCGGGAAGCACATGTACATGCCGAACGCCGGATATCCGGAGACCCGAGCGGCCGTTGCAGCGGAGCTGAGCGCCTCCCGCGGGGTTGCGTTCTCGGCCGATCAGATCGTAATGACCTGCGGCGCCGGCGGGGCGTTGAACGTCATCCTGAAGACGATTCTCGACCCGGGAGAGGAGGTGATCATCCCGGCCCCCTTCTTCGTCGAGTACCGTTTCTATGTGGACAATGCCGGTGGAGAAACGCGGATCATCCCACCGCGGGAGGATTTCTCCCTCGATCTCAAGGCGATCGATGGGGCCATCACCGAAAAAACCAGGGCCGTCCTGATCAACTCACCGAACAACCCGACGGGGAAGGTCTATGACGAGGCGTCGATCCGGGGACTTGCGGCGCTTCTCGCCGAACGGGGAAAAGCGCTCAACCGGGAGATCTGCCTCATCTCCGACGAACCCTACAGCGAGATCGTCTATGACGGGGTGACGGTGCCGAGCGTGATGAAGATCTATCCCCACAGTTTCATCGCCTCCTCCTATTCCAAGAGTCTCTCCCTTCCCGGCGAACGGATCGGCTATATCGCCGTGAACCCCGCCATGAGCGATCTCGGGGAGGTGCTGGGCGGCATCACCCTCTGCAACCGGATCCTCGGTTTTGTGAACGCCCCCGCGCTGATGCAGCGGGCGATCGCCGGTCTTCGGGGGGTGCGGGTGGATGTGGAGACCTACCGGCGAAAACGGGATCTCCTCTGCGACGGTCTCGCCTCCGTCGGTTACCAGGTGACCAAACCGGAAGGGGCCTTTTATCTGTTTCCCAAAACGCCCATCGCCGACGATGTCCGTTTCGCCGAAGCGCTCCGGAAGCGGCGGATCCTGACCGTCCCGGGGAGCGGCTTCTACGGTCCCGGCCATATCCGGATCGCCTATTGTGTGGACGACGCCACGATCCTGGGCGCGATCGAAGGATTCGGCGAAGTCTGGAAGGAATTCAAATAGGGAAGGGCGTCAATAGACGATATCGAAGTCGGTGAAGCCGCCTGCGGCGCTTTCCTCTGCAATTTCGAGATGATCCACCCTGGCGGGCGGCGTTCCGGTTCGGCACCAGGCGAGCATCGCCTCGGCCTCTTTCTGTTCCCCCTCGAAAACCGTCTCCACGCGATCGTCCGGGAGATTCCGGACCCAGCCGGTGAGCCCGAGCGCGCGCGCCTGTTTCCGGGTGTTGGCCCGAAAGAAGACCCCCTGGACGCGGCCGGAGATATGGAGATGATAGCGTTTCTTCATTCTACTACCTTGTAACACTTTATCTTTCGTATATTCCCCTCCCTTGACGGGAGGGGGGCAGGGGGAGGGTGAAGCAACAACTTGGCGTCTTCGTGGTAACTTTTCCCCCCACCCTAACCCTCCCCCGCCAAAGGGGAGGGGATTGATTTGAGCTTGTATTTAAGAGTTACATGGTACTGCCTTGATTCCTGTTAGTGCGAGAAACGCCGCCTCATCAAGGATGGCGATGCCCTGCTGCCGCGCCTTTTCTATCTTGGAACCAGCGGCTTCCCCTGCGACGACGTAGTTTGTCGTCTTCGTGACAGAGCTTCCGACCGCCCCCCCCATCGATTCCACGAGCGCCTTGGCCTCGCTTCGGCCCATTCGGGAAAGGGTTCCGGTAAATACAAATGTTTTACCCGCAAGGGGTGCGGCCTTCAGCCGCGCCGTCTCCATGGGGACACGATGCGGCATCATGTCCCCGATGCCCGCACTGCGGAGCTTTTGGATCACCTGAAGGTTGGCCGCTTCCCGGAAGAAGCCGACGATGCTTGCGGCGACCTCGGGACCGATATCCCGGACGGTCTGCAACTCCTCCGAAGTGGCGGCCATCAGGGCGTCCAGCTTGCCGCAGGCCTGCGCGAGTCGCTTTGCCGTCTGTTCCCCGATGTGGCGAATGCCGAGGGCAAAGATCAGGCGGTCCAGCGGCGGGCTTTTCGCCCGGCCGATCGCCTCTAACAGATTCGACGCCGATTTTTCGGCCATCCGCTCAAGGCCGAGAAGTTTCTCCTTCGTCAGGAAGAAGAGGTCGGCCGGGTCATGGATCAGACCGTTCGTCACGAGCTGAGCGACCATTTTGTCCCCCAGCCCTTCGATGTCCAGCGCCCCGCGGGAGGCGAAGTGGACAATATGTTCGCGGATCTGGGCCGGGCAGGCTATGCCGATGCACCGGTGGGCAACCTCGCCCTCCATCCGGACGACCCGGGAGCCGCATTCCGGACAGGTCTCCGGCATGACGAAGGGCTTTTCAGAGCCGATTCTTGCGGTTTGGACGACCTCGACGACCTCGGGAATGACGTCACCCGCCCGCTGAATCATCACCGTATCCCCGATGCGGATATCTTTTTTGCGGATCTCGTCCTCGTTGTGGAGGGTCGCCCGGCTGACCATGACGCCGCCGACGCGGACCGCTCTCATGACGGCGACCGGCGTCAGGACGCCTGTCCTTCCGACCTGGATGACGATATCCTCGATCACCGTCCTCTCCCGGATCGCCGCGAATTTACAGGCAACCGCCCAGCGGGGACTGCGGGAGACGGCGCCGAGACGCTCCTGCAGACGGAGGTCATTCACCTTGATCACGATCCCGTCTATCTCGTAGGGGAGTTCGTCGCGCATTTGGCCGATGTGGTGGTAATAGTGAATGCATTCTTCGATATCCACCGCGGGACGGATCAGGGGATTCACCTGAAAACCCCAGGCGGCGAGCGTTCGGAGGACCGCTTCGTGCGTTTGGAAGGTAACCCCTTCCGCCGTCGCGATCGCATAGCAGAACATGGTGAGCGGCCGTCGCGCCGTGATCCGCGAGTCTAACTGGCGGAGCGATCCCGCCGCCGCGTTGCGGGGATTGGCGAAAGGGGGTTCACCCTGTTCCGTACGGCGGCGGTTCAGGTTGCGGAAGGCCTCCCTCTCCATGCAGACCTCCCCCCGAATCTCGATCCTCTCCGGCACGGCCGCCATTCCGCCTCCCGGCGGGGGGGGCGGATCATCCGTTCGCGGGACGGAAAGGGGAATCGCCGGGATCGTCCGGAGGTTCAGCGTGACATCTTCACCTACAGTGCCGTCCCCGCGCGTCGAGCCCACCGTCAGCCGGCCGGATTCGTAGAGAAGGTTCACGGCGAGGCCGTCCAACTTCGGCTCCACGACATAGCGGATAGGGTCGTCGCTTCCCAGAAACCGGAGGCAGCGGCGGTCGAATTCGCGGATCTCCTCGTCGGAGAAGGCGTTAGCCAGGCTGAGCATCGGGGTCCGGTGGGTGACGGCGCCGAACTTTTCCAGCGGGGGTGCGCCGACGCGCTGTGTCGGGGAGTCCGGCGTGATGAGATCGGGAAATTCCAGTTCCAGATCGTTCAGATCCCGGAGGAGGAGGTCATAGTCGGCGTCGGCGATCTCCGGATCATCCATCTGGTAGTAACGGCGGTTATGGTGGAGAATGGTTGTCCGGAGGGATTCGATTCGGGTCTGCGCCGCTTCACGATTCATTGAGGGTCATCCTGTTGAAACTCAGCGTTATTGAAGTCGGCCGCCCATGGGCGAGGCGATCTCTTTTGAACCATTTGGGGGATATCACGATTTGACCAGCCGCAACGCCGGTTTTCCCTTCGGGGGTTTTTCCGGTCCGGTCTCATGCTGCCGCAGGAGCTGCTCGTTGAAGATGTGGTTCTTGGCGCGGACCGCGTTGATGATGAAAAAGATGATGACCGCCTTTTCCCACTCCTTCGAGGGTTCGAAATGCTCCATCCGCTTCTTGTATTTTTCCCAGAGGGAGGAGAGGGAGGCCTCGTCGAGGCCGAGGATCTGTAGCGCCAGTCTGTCGAGTGAGGATTCGATCATGATGTTCAACCCCTGCTTGCATTTTTCAGCCTCATTCTAACGTCAGTCATGCGGAAAGTCAAACGAAACGGGAGCCGCGCCGAAATAATCCTTGTCTTTTTGATTCATCTCGTTATAATCAGCCGGCTCGTGCGCGGAGGTCTCGGCCGGGTGATAATCGGAGCGATCTCCGATGTTCAGGAACGACCGTTAAAGCGCTCTTCCGTCTTGCTGAGGGTTACTGAATGGACACGATCTTTGCGCCTTGGCGTTCGGCCTATATCCGGGGGGAAAAGCCCACGGGCTGCGTTCTCTGCAAGGATGCCGCGCGGGGGGATGGCTTGGTCCTCTGCGAGGGGAAAAGCGGCTACATCATGGTGAACCGCTATCCTTACACCGGCGGCCACCTGATGATCGTTCCGTTCCGTCACCTGAGCCGTCTAAGCGATCTTCTTCCCGAGGAGAGAGAGGAGCTCTTTGCGTTTATGGATCTCTCCGTCCGGGTTCTGACCGAAGCCATGAAGCCGGAGGGGTTCAACCTCGGCATAAATCTGGGTAAGGCGGCGGGCGCCGGCATCGACGATCATCTCCACATCCATGTTGTCCCCCGGTGGGGAGGCGATACGAATTTCATGAGCGTTATCGGCGAGGTCCGCGTCATTCCTGAGGATATTTCCGGAACGGCCCGGGAGCTCAGACCCTTTTTCACGAAATTTCAGCGGGAGGTCTGCGGATGAAAGTGATCTATACCATCATCGTGGCGATTTTCGTCATGTTCATCATCACCTTTTCACTTGAAAATACCGCTCCCGTCAACCTACACTATCTTGGCTTTGATTTCTTCAAGGGATCCCTTCCAACGTACATGTTGATTTTCCTCTCGTTTTTAGCCGGGGTCATTTTCACGGGGTTCATGGGGATCGTGGAGCGGTTCCGCCTGACCAGAACGATCAACCGCCTGAACAAGACCATCCGGGATCTTCGCCGCGAGATAAAGACGAACGAGAATGGGAATCCCCCCTATATCGAGGCCGGCGCGAAGACCACTCCGCCGTCCGGCGAAGAAATCTCCTGATCTGTTTGTAGACAGGTTGTCTGGGGTGTGTTAGAAGCGCGCGTTTCTTGTCTGGGGAGCCTCATGAATTTCGGCGGCATCGCACCTGCGTTCACCATTTATAAGAAGGCGGCATTCGTCGTCATTCCCGTTCCATATGACCTGACCTCGACATACCAGTCCGGGTCGCGGCGCGGACCGGGGGCGATCCTTGATGCCTCCGGCAACATGGAGCTCTACGACGAGGAGCTCCGGAAAGAGACCTATCGGTCCGGTATCCACACCCTGCCGCCCCTTGAGGCGGATGCCCGCGGACCGGCCGAGATGGTGGACTCCGTCCGCCGGACCATTTCCCGGGTAGCTGCCGACGGGAAGATCCCTGTCATGCTCGGCGGGGAACACAGCATCTCCTTCGGCGCCGTCCAGGCGATGAAAGAAATTTATCCCGAGATTACCGTCCTTCAGTTGGACGCCCATGCCGATCTCCGGGATGCCTATCAGGGGACGCCTTACAGCCATGCCTCCGTGGCCCGGCGCATCACCGGAATCTGCCCCCTCATCCAGGCGGGCATAAGGAGTTTGAGTGTCGAGGAGGCCGAATTCATGGAGGAGGGTCGCGTCCGCAGCCATGCGGCGGATTTCATCCTCGACGGCGGGGCATGGTGGGAGACGATCTGCGGCGACCTGCACGGGGATCTCTACCTCACGGTCGACCTCGACGTTCTCGATCCGGCCGTGATGCCCTCGACGGGAACGCCGGAACCGGGAGGCCTTGCCTGGCGCGATCTCCTGCGTCTCGTTCGGGAGGCGGCGAAGCGCTGCCGGATCCGGGGTTTCGACGTCGTGGAGCTTGCCCCCATCCCGGGGGTGGTCGCGCCCGATTTTTTGGCAGCCAAACTGGTCTATCGGATCATGGGCTACCTCACTGAAAAGAATTAATATATGGAGGTAATCGCAAAAGTACCAATAAATCCCCTCCCCCCGGGCGGGGGTGGGTTAGGGGGGGGGGGGGAGGTTGCCATGCAATCAGCATGTTGCAGCTTCACCCACCCCCTAACCCCCTCCCGTCAAGGGAGGGGGAACATGTTTTGAAGAGTTTTGCAATTACCTCATAAGGAGAAAAAACCATTGAGTGTTTATGTTCCCAGGCAGATTTTTTTCACAAAAGGGGTGGGGATCCACAAGGAGGAACTTCATTCCTTCGAGCTGGCTCTCCGTGAAGCCGGCATCGAGAAATGCAATCTTGTGCAGGTGTCCAGCATCCTGCCGCCCGGCTGTCAGGTGATCTCGCGTGCCCGGGGTCTGAAGGAGCTCAAGGCGGGCGCCATCACCTATTGCGTTCTGAGCCGTTGCTTCAGCAATGAACCGAGGCGGCTGCTGGCGGCATCCGTCGGCTGCGCCATCCCAGCCGACAAGCGCACATACGGTTACATCAGCGAGCATCACGCCTTCGGCCAGACCCAGCGCCAGGCGGGGGACTATGCGGAAGACCTTGCCGCGGCCATGCTCGCATCCACGCTCGGCATCGACTTCGATATCGATGAGAGCTGGGACGAAAAAAAGGAGATCTTCAAGATCAGCGGAAAGATCGTGAGCACCCGGAACATCACCCAGTCCAGCATCGTTCAATCGCACGGGTTCACCACGGTCATCGCCGTCGCCGTCTTCGCCTTCTGATCGCCGCTGATCCGCGGTAAGGGTCTGTTACAGACCCTAACATCGGAGGCCCCCGGGGGTCGTATTGCGGGCGGCTTCGCCCGGCAGAAAACCTTTTGCAAGGGGAAAGAAAAGATGGTTCCGAACGCGCTGCAGGCGGTATCGGCATACGTCATTCCTCCGATTCTGGGGTTTATCGTCCTGCTTGGCCTCGCCCTGGTTTCGCTCCTGCGGGGCGGAAGGAAGCGGACGAACATCCTGTTTGCCGGCATCTGTCTCCTTGGCGCGCTATTCAATGCCGATATGGCCCTCGTTTCCGTTGTGCCCGATGAGCGGCTGGCCCTTCGCGTTGACCGGACGGTCCATTTTTTCTTCGTCTTCAGCATTCCCATCTATATCCTGTTCGTACATGCATTTTTGGGCATCCGCGGACGACGATGGCTGGAGGTTCCCGCCTGGCTGTTCAGCATCGCTTTTCTGACCATCGTGCCCACCGATTTCTACTTGAATGGATTCCATCACTATTCCTTCGGTCGGATCGCCCGCGCCGGCGTGCTGTTTCACCTCTTTTCGGCGACGGTCGCCTTTACGGTCATCTACTGTCTCGCGGTTCTCTATCGCGCGATGAAGGACTCCGCGGACAATCATCAGAGAAACCGGATCAAGTACATCTTCGGGGGGCTGGGGTTTTCCGCCCTTCTGCTCGCCTTCACGATCCTTCCGGTCAGCGGCGTTCCCGTCTACCCGCTGGGGAATTTCAGCTTCATCCCGGCCATTTTTCTCGCCTTCGGCGTCCTCAAATATGATCTTCTGGACATCGGCGCCCTGATCCGCCGGGGGACGGTCTACTTCCTCCTCACCGGCATTCTCACCGCGCTCTATATCCTGATCATCTTTCTCTTCCACACCTTCTTTCTTGGCACCGGCAGCGGCGATTCGTTTGTGCTTTCCCTGGTCCTCGCGCTCATCATCGTCCTCTTGTTCTCCCCCCTTCGGGAGCGGGTGCAGAGCCTCATCGACCACCTTTTTTTCCGGGGGCGCTACGATTACCGGGAGCTGCTCCGGGAGATCAGCGGGAAGATGGCCTCCATCCTCAGCATTTCGCAGATCCGGGGACTCCTTCTGAACGTGATTCACGATGCCCTTCAGGTGGAAAGGGCATCTCTCGTTCTGGCCGAAGGGGGTGTATTCCGTCTTTATAACGGGGAGAAACCGGATGGGGAAGGGGAGCCCCCTCCCAAAGGCGTTATTCCACTGATCCGCTTTCTAACGTGGGAAAAAGGACCCCTGAACCGGGTGGATGTGGAGAAGCTCAGGACGGATGCGGAGACCCGGGAAGCGTTCGCCGGTCTTTTCAACCTGCTTGGCGCGGTGCTGGTCATTCCCATTCCCTCGCGGGAGGGTCTGGCCGGGCTGATCTGCCTCGGTCAGAAGAAATCCGGAGAGCTCTTTGTTGATGAGGATCTGGAGCTCCTGACGACGATGGCGAATCAGGCGGCAACGGCGATCGAGAATGCGCGGAGTTACGAAGCGCTGGCGGCGCTGAACCGCGATCTCGAAAGGAAGGTTGAAAAACGGACGGCGGCCCTGCGGGAGGCGCTGGCGGAGAAGGAGAGGACGCAGCAGCAGTTGATCCGGTCGGAGAGTCTGGCCGCGATCGGCCAGCTTGTGGCCGGGACCGCCCATGAGTTGAACAACCCGATCGCCGGGGCGATGAGTCTCGTCGAGACCAGCGTCGAAACGATCGCGGGATGGGAAATGCAGGCGGATAAAAGGGACGAGATCCTCGAGGACCTCCGTTTTTCGATCGGCGAACTCCGGCGATCGGCGGCAATCATCCGGAGCCTCCTCGACCTGTCGCGCCAGACGCAGACCTATGTGGAGGCGGTGGACATGAACCGCGCCGTCGATGATGCGCTCCGGGTGCTTCATAACCAGTACAAGAACCTGCCGGTGGAGATCGTGAAGGCATATGACGACGCACTCCCGGCCGTCGAGGGGAACTTTGCCAACCTGGGGCAGGTCCTGATCAACATCATCCGCAACGCCCTCCAGGCGCTTCCGGAGGGAAAAGGGCGGATCACCCTGACGACGCGCCGGCCATCGGCCGACATTGTCGCTGTCGAGTGCCGCGATACGGGAATCGGGATTCCCGCCGCTTATCTGAAGGACATCTTCAAACCCTTTTTTACAACAAAAGCGGTCGGCCGGGGCACGGGCCTCGGCCTCTACCTGTCCCATGAGATCATCCGGCGACACGGCGGCCAGATCCGTGTCGCGAGCGAAGAGGGGAAAGGGACGGTCGTGACCGTCGAGCTCCCCTGCAGAAGGAGGGAAGCATGAACGGTCTGATGGTGGTCGACGACGAAGAGGGGGTGCGCCGCTCCCTGAAGAAGGTTTTGGAGAGGGACGGTTACCGGATCGTCCTTGCCGAAAACGGGGAGGAGGCGCTCTCCATCATCCGCAGCGACGGCCGGGATATCGAGACGGTCATCTCCGATTACCGGATGCCGGGGATGGACGGTCTGGAAACCTTGATCGAGATCGGCCGGTTGAACGCGGAGATCACCCGGATCATGCTGACCGGTTATGCGACGATGGCAAGCGCCATCGAGGCGGTCAACGAGGGGATCGACGGTTTCCTGACGAAGCCGTTCGAGAATGATGAGCTGCGGGCGAAGGTCCGGGAGTACAACATCAAGAAAAGGCTCAAGCAGTTCGTTTCGGAACAGGTTCTCACCGAGCTTCAGAGGAGCGGTACGGCCCTGCTGCCGAAGCGCCTGACCGTGAGCGTCCTGTTCACCGACATCCGGGGGTTCACGAGCCTGTCCGAAAGGCTCAACCCCTCCGAACTCTCTGATCTCCTCAATCTCCACTACTTCTCGCCTCTCGACAACATCATTTTCCGCCACAACGGGACGCTGGACAAGCATATCGGGGACAGCATCATGGGGATCTTCGGGGCGCCTGTCGGCGGTGGGGATGACGCCGACCGGGCGGTGCAGGCCGCGCTGGCCATCCGTGAGGAGATCGCCGGAATCAATGAAAAGATCCCGGACGCGGAACGGAGAATCGCCATCGGGATCGGAATCGCGACCGGTGATGTGATGGCCGGGATTTTTGGTTCACCGCGGAAAAAGGAATACACCGTCCTCGGCGCAACCGTCAACCTTGCCTCGCGACTGGAGAATCTCGCGCGGGCCAATCAAATCCTCATATGCGGCGAAACGGCGCGTATCGTGGACAATCTCGTGAATCTGGAAAAAGTGCCCTCTCCCGTCATCCGCGGTCTTGCCAAACCTCCGGAGGTTTACAGCGTCCTCGGTAGGAAATGAGAAAGACCTTGACAATTCACCCAGCCTGGTTTATGAATCGCTGTCCAAAGGGAAAACGTGAACGGTGACGCGGGGTGGAGCAGTCCGGTAGCTCGTTGGGCTCATAACCCAAAGGTCAGAGGTTCGAATCCTCTCCCCGCTACCATAGAATTACAAGGGGTTAGATGAGAATCTAACCCCTTTGGTTTGCCTGCTTCGCTGCGGGATATTATTTTGCCAGACACGAAGGGAAGTGCCGCCATGAAAACAGAGTTCAGGAAAAAAACGAAGATCGTCGCCACAATCTCCGACAGGCGTTGCGACTTGCCGTTCCTCACGGCGCTCTACCACGCCGGGATGGATGTAGTAAGAATCAACACCGCCCATCAGGATATCGAAGGGTCTCTGGAGGTGATCCGGAACGTCCGGCAAGTGTCCGAACATCTTGCCCTGATGATCGACACCAAGGGGCCGGAGGTCCGGACCTCTCCCGTTGCGGCAGCCATCATCCTGGCGAAGGGGGATCTCGTCACGTTCCGGGGCGATCCGGAGAAGGAATCGACCCGGGAAGGCGTCTACGTCAGCTACCGGGGATTTGTCGACGAGGTGCCGGTGCACAGCCATCTGCTGATCGACGACGGGTATCTGGATCTCCAGGTCCGGGAGAAGAAGGGGGATGCGTTGATCTGCGAGGCGCAAAACGACGGTCGGATCGAGGGGCGCAAGAGCGTCAACGTCCCGAAAGTGAATTTCAACCTCCCCTCCCTCAACGAGAAGGACAGGCGGTACGTCCGGTTCGCCATCGAGCAGGAGGTCGATTTCATCGCCCATTCCTTCGTGCGCAACAAGGAGGACGTCCTGGCCATCCAGGCCCTGCTGGACGAGCGCAAAAGCCCGATCCGGATTATCGCCAAGATCGAAAACCAGGAAGGGGTCGACCACATCGAGGAGATTCTCGATCACGTCTACGGCGTGATGGTCGCCCGCGGGGATCTGGCCATCGAGATCCCCTACGAGCGGATACCCGGTATCCAGAAGATGCTGATCAACAAATGCATCTCCCGCCGCAAGCCGGTCATCATCGCGACCCAGATGCTCCATTCGATGATCCGCAACCCCCGTCCCACCAGGGCCGAGGTCAGCGACATCGCCAACGCCATCTACGGCAAAACCGACGCGATCATGCTCAGCGGCGAGACCGCCAGTGGTCAGTATCCTCTGGAGGCGGTGCAGACCATGGCCCGGGTCGCCGCGGAGGTCGAGAAGTCGCGGAGCGACATCCACGACGCGCCGACGGTCGTCCTGACCAACGAACGGTCGGCCTTCCTGACCAAGACCGCGGTGGAGGCTGCCCTCAAACTGAACGCCCGGGCGATCATCGCCGACACCTCGTCGGGGAACTCCATCCGCAACATGGCCGGCTTCCGCGGTCGCAAGCCGATCTTTGCCCACTGCTACGACCGGCAGGTGGTCAGGCAGCTTGCCCTGTCGTTTGGCGTCTTTGCCGAATATATCGACAAGACGAAGGACAGCCGGGACTTCGTTCACCGGGCGCTGATGAGCCACCTGAACAGCGGCGCCCTCCGGGAAGAGGACATCGTCGTCGTGATTGCCGGGAATTTTGGCGATTCTTTCGGGACCTCATTCATCGAGATCAGTCCCGTGAAGCTGCTCCTGACGGAGAAATAGCCGGGCTGAATCCGTCGGGTTGGTGCTTGATCTTGACGACGTCGGTCTTGACTTTGCATGTCAATCAGTTTCTGGATTTATTGAGACAGGTTATCCGGAATCTCCGGATCCTTTTATGGCGCGATTTGCAAATCGGATCAGATCATCTCCAGGACGGCGGCCATCGATACGCCGCCGCCGCCGCAGAGCGTCGCCATCCCGAGTGTCTTTCCCCGCCTTTTCATCGCATGGAGCAACGTTACCATGATCCGGCAGCCGGTCGAGCCCACCGGGTGGCCGAGACCGACGCCGGAACCGTTGACGTTCACGACCTCGCGGTTCAGGCCCAGTTCCCGTTCGCAGCCCAGATACTGGGCGGCAAAGGCCTCGTTCACCTCGATCAGCTCAAAATCGGCCAGATTCAGCCCCGATCGGCCGAGGAGATTCCGGACCGCCGGGATGGGGCTCAGCCCCATGACGGAGGGGTGGCAGCCGCCCCGGCCCACCGCCTTGATCCGGGCGAGGGGCTTCAGGCCAAGCCCGGCTGCCTTTTCGGCGGACATGATGACCATCGCGCTCGCCCCGTCGTTCACGCCCGACGAGTTGCCCGCCGTAACCTTGCCGCTCATGGGAACGAAGGCGGCGGGCAGCGCCGCGAGATCGGCCATTGTCAGGCCGGGGCGGAAGTGCTCGTCCCTTTCAAAGATCACGGGTGGCTTGCCCTTCTTCTGGGGGATCTCCACAGGGACGATCTCATCCCGGAAATCCCCGTCTTTTGTCGCCCGTTCGGCGTTGTTGTGGCTCCGCAGGGCAACCTCGTCGATCTCCTCCCGGCTCAGGCTGTGCATCTGCGCGATGAGTTCGGCCGTCACCCCCATGATGTAGGGTTTCCCCCGGAAGAGCTCGATCACACCGCCCTCCTTCACCGGACCCTGCTCGAGCCCGGGGAGGAGGTGCGACCCCGAATGGAGGCCATGGACGATGTTATCCACGAAGACCTGGTCCTGGAAACGGCAGCCCCAGCGGGCCCCGGGGACGGAATAGGCGATGCCCGACATCTGCTCCATCCCGCCGGCAAGGATGATATCCGCCATGCCGGCCTGGATCATCGCCATGCCGGAGACGACCGCCTCCATCCCGGAGATGCAGACCCGGTTCACGGTGACGGCGGTGACGGTTTCCGGGATTCCCGCCATCAGCGCGGAGACCCTGGTGACGTTCAGTGCGTCGACCGGCTCCATACAGCAGCCGAAACGGACGTCGTCGATGAGCCCGGCGTCAATCCCGGCCCTTTTCACGGCCTCCCTCATCACGACGCTGCCGAGGGCGGCGCAGTTGAGATCCCGCAGTGTCCCGCCGAAGGTTCCAATGGCGGTCCTGCACGCAGATACGACTACGACATCTTTCATGGTGATCCCTCCTGAAATGGAATGGCGGCTGAAGAAAAGAAAGAGCGAAACGGCTCGTTCGGATCGAGATTTGATATGAAAAAGGCTGCAAAACCGAATGTTTTGCAGCCCCTTGTCTCTGGCTCCCCAGCGCGGACTCGAACCACGGACCCGATGGTTAACAGCCATCTGCTCTACCGACTGAGCTACTGGGGAAGATCGGTTTTTAGGACAAGCTTCATAATATAAGAAAAGGCCGTTGTCAACAGGAGTCTTGCAGAAAATCTTTCCATTCTTTTTTTCTGTGATTTGGGTTGACAGCAAAACGGCTGCTCGTGTTAGAATGCGCCCGGAAAATCGGGAAGGAAAGGCCATTCCCGGACATTTAAACGGAGGAGGTGAAGTGGCGCCATGCAGCAGCAGATGAGAGATCCGACGGAAAAGGGAAACGGCCGGGGGGGACAGAAGGAGTTGGAGGAACAGGTCCTCCGGGCAGGTCTCTGCACGGGTTGTGGCGCCTGCGTCAATCTCTGCCCCTATCAGGCGATCCATCACGACCGGACGGTGACTCTCCACGCGTGCGATCTTGCCCAGGGAAGATGTTATACCTGCTGTCCACGGACGCCGGCGGACCTGGACGACCTGCGGCGGAAGCTCTATGAGGAGATGGACTGCACGCCGGAGTTGGGGGCGGTGAAGGGGTTTTTCGTCGCACGCGCGGCGGATGAGGGCGTCCGTCGGGGGGCGCAGCATGGCGGCACGGTCACGACGCTTGTGACGCTTGCCCTACGGGAGGGACTCATTGACGCGGCCGTCCTTGCGGGGGAAGGAGAGGGACTACTCCCTCACAGCGTGACGATCACCGATGCGGAAGTCGCCGCAAAAATGGGCAAGAGCCGTTTCGTTGTCTCTCCCACCGTGGCCGAATTCAACCGGATCTGCCGGGGAGATGCCGCAAAGATCGGCGTCGTGGCCACGCCCTGCCAGGCGCTTGCCTTGGCCAAGATGCGCACACAGCCGGTGTCCGAAGTCGAAAACGGCATTGAAAAGCTCCACCTTGTCGTGGGGCTTTTCTGCGGCTGGGCCCTCTCCTGGCAAAAACTGGCCGCCCTGCTGAAGGCAAAAACCGAGCTTGACCAGGTGACCGGGATGGATATCCCGCCCAGCCGTTACCATACCCTCGAGGTTTACACTCGAGGGGAGACCATCCGGGTTTCTCTCGACGAGGTTAACCCTTGCGTGCGGGAGGCCTGTCATTCCTGCGACGACATGACGGCCGAATTCAGCGATCTCTCGGTGGGGTCGGCCCGGCTGCCGGAGGGGTGGGAGGCGTCCCGCTCCTGGAATCAGGTGATCGTCCGGACACAACGGGGAATGGATCTTCTGGAACTGGCGCGACACCGGGGCGTTCTCGAATTCCGCGAGCCGTCGAGGGGGAATCTGGAAAAACTGAAGGCGGCCTCGCTGGGAAAGAAAAAGGCGGCGGCGGGCCGGTCGTACGCGCAGCGCGATTCCGTCGAACGGACAGGGCAGGCAGGTTAAGCCTCGGCCCGGATCGGCGGTGGAAATATCCCGCCTTCTCTTGCGGGCGCGGGAAACACCGGAATGGCGTTTCCCATCAGAAAGAGATCCAAACAAAGATAAATGGAATTGTTAGCATTTATTGGATAGTACGGCAAACGTGGAGGAACCGGATGGCTTTGGATCGTGAACAGAAAGAAGGGGCCGAGGTCCTGCTGATGGGGAACGAGGCCATCGCCCGCGGCGCCCTGGAGGCCGGGGTGCGGGTTGCCGCCGGTTACCCCGGCACGCCTTCCTCGGAGATCATCGAGACGCTTTCCCGCTTTTCGGAAGCGGGAAAGCTCTATGTAGAATGGTCCACCAACGAAAAGGTGGCCATGGAGGTCGCGGCGGCGGCCTCCTTCGCGGGGCTCCGCTCCCTCTGCGTGATGAAGCAGAACGGCGTCAACGTCGCCTCCGATTTTCTCCTCCATCTGGCCGGGTCGGGGACTCGGGGCGGGATGATTCTCGTCACCTGCGACGATCCGGGCGCCCTCTCCAGCGTCAACGAGGGAGAATCCCGCCATTTCGCGCGGCTGATGGAGATCCCGCTGATCGAACCGGCGGACTTCCAGGAAGCCAAGGAGATGACACGTTGGGCGTTTGACCTTTCGGAGCAGATCCGGAACGTCGTCATGGTCCGCAGCGTGACCCGAATGTCGCACGCGAGCGGAAACATCGTTCTGGGAACCCTTCCGGCCTTGAAGGGAAAGGCCGAATTCCTCTGCGACGGTCCGGTGTCCGATCCCGAACGGGGGCCGGTCATCAGCGCCCCGGTCATTGCCAAGCACCGTCTCCAGCAGGAAAAGCTTCGGAAGGCAACAGCTCTCTTTGAGGAGAGCCCCTTCAACGCCTATTCCGGTCCCGAGAAACCGGAACTCCTCATCATTACGAGCAGCGCCTGCACGCTCTACAGTAGGGAGGCCGTATCGCTGCTCCGCGCGGAGGGACGCGCGGGCATCCTCAAACTCGGGACGACGTGGCCGCTGCCGCCGGCGCTGCTGAAAAGGCATCTGCGTAGGACTCAGAAGGTCCTGATTGTCGAGGAGGTGCTCCCGTTTCTCGAAGACCAGGTGAAGATCCTCGCCGCGGAACAGGCGCGGGAGATCGGCATCAAGACCTTTTACGGGAAGAACGACGGGGCGCTCCCGACGGTCGGGGAGCTGAATCCGGACCTTGTGGCCGCCGCCGTGGGAAGGATCCTGGGGATCGATCCGCCCGCGATTCCCGCAGAATACGGGGATAAACTCCGGAGACTCACGGAATTTCTGCCGAAGCGCGATCAGACCTTCTGTCCCGGCTGTCCGCACCGCGCCTCCTACTGGGGGATCCGCGAGGCGCTCCAGCGGGATAACCGCGGCGGTTTCGTCTGCGGAGACATCGGCTGCTATGCGATGGCCGTCCTTTTCCAGGCGGCCGGTTTCCATACCGCAAAAACGCTTCATGCGATGGGGTCGGGGGCCGGAATCGCCTCCGGCTTTGGGAAACTGGGACCCTTCGGCATGACGCAACCGGTCCTTGCCGTCTGCGGGGATTCAACCTTCTACCACGCGGCGATCCCCGCCCTGATCAACGCGGTTCACCAGCGTGCGGACATAACTTTCATTGTCCTGGACAACAGCGGAACGGCGATGACGGGATTCCAGTCGCACCCGGGGCTTGACGTCAACGCCATGGGGGAGGCCGCGCCGATGGTCGATATCGCCGCCCTTTGCGGGGCGATGGGCGTTCCGGTGACGATCGGGGACCCCTTCGAATTAATTGAGACGAGGGAGACGCTGAACCGCCTTCTGGAAGAACCGGGGGTGAAGGTCCTCATCCTGAAGCAGTCCTGCGCCCTCTCCCCGGAGAAAAAGGGGAAGAAGCGGTTCCTGGTGCGGGTGGACGATACGCTCTGCCGGGGAGAGGCCTGCGGCTGCAATCGCCTCTGCACGAGGATTTTCCGCTGTCCCGGGCTCCTCTGGAACCGGGAGAGAAAAAGGGCCGAGATCGACGAGGTGATTTGCGCCGGCTGCGGGTTCTGCGCCGGGATCTGCCCGGCCGGGGCTATCCGAAGCGAGGAGGCGGCAAAGCCATGAGGGAGACCTTGGCGAAAGACCCGTACAATATCGTGATCACCGGCGTGGGGGGGCAGGGGAACGTCATGGCCTCCCGGGTGCTGTCGAACATGCTGGTCCGGAAGGGGTTCAAGGTGACGATTGGGGAGACCTTCGGAATGTCCCAGCGGGGCGGCTCGGTCATGAGCCATATCCGGGTTTCGTCGGCCTTCGTCTGGAGCCCTCAGATCCCGAAGGGCGGGGCCGATCTGATCGTCGCGATCGAGCCGATCGAGGCGATCCGCGTCCTTGCCGGTTACGGGAATCGGTCCGTAAAAGTGCTTGTGAACCTTCGACCCATCTATCCCGTCGGCGTGATCACCGGCGAGGAGGAATACCCGTCCGCGGAAACGATCCGCGCGACGGTCACGGCGCTGGCGGCGGAGGCGCGTTTTCTCGCTGCGACCGAGGAGGCGATCCGTATCGGCAATCCCATCCTCGGGAACATCGTCATGATCGGCGCCGTCGCGGGTCTGGGCGTTCTCCCGATCGATCGGGAGCTTTTTGAGAGGGTGATACGGGACGGGATGCCGGCCGCACGGGTGGAGGACAACCTCCGCGCCTTTGCGATCGGCGAGGCTTCCGTCGCCTTGAAATCCCCTCTCCCTCAGGGGGAGGAACAAAATTTGCGAGAACCTAACCGGACAGTGCTGGAAAATGTCAGTAAATTCTCTTGGAAAGAGGTGAAGCGATGAAGAACACGTTCAAAGCCGTTCCTGTGACGGAGAATGTCTGGTGGGTCGGCGCCATCGACTGGAATATCCGGGATTTTCATGGTTATCAAACGCGGCGCGGGAGCACGTATAACGCATATCTGGTCGTCGCGGACAAGGTCACGCTGATTGATACGGTCAAGACGCCTTTCCGGCAGGAAATGATGGCTCGCATCGCCTCCGTGATCGATCCGGGGAAGATCGATTACATCGTCTCCAATCACTCGGAGATGGATCACTCCGGGGCCCTCCCGGAGGTAATCGCGGCGGTGAACCCAAAGAAGGTGTTCGCCTCGGCCGTCGGCGCGAAGACGCTGAAAGAGCTTTTCCCGATCGACCGTGAGATCACGGCCGTGAAGGACGGGGAGACGCTCAGCCTCGGGAGCCGCACCCTCACGTTTCTGGAGACCCGAATGCTCCACTGGCCGGACAGCATGTTTTCCTACCTCAACGAAGAGGCGCTTCTCTTCTCCCAGGATGCCTTCGGGATGCACTACGCATCCTTGGAGCGGTTCGCCGACCAGTGCGATCCGGCAGTCCTGACCTACGAGACGGCGACCTACTACGCGAACATCCTCCTTCCCTACTCGCCGCTGGTACTGAAGCTCATCGAGAAGGTGACGGCGGCGGGACTCTCGTTCCGGATCATCGCCCCGGATCATGGGCCGATCTGGCGGAAGGAGACCGGGGGGATCATCGGGAGTTATGCGAAATGGGCCGCGCAGAAGCCGGAGGCAAAGGCGGTTGTCGTCTATGCGACGATGTGGCGCAGCACGGAAAAGATGGCGCGCGCGATCAGCGAGGGGCTCGCGGCGGGCGGTCTTTACGTGAAACTCATGGAGATGGGTGCGGTGCACCGCAGCGACGTGGCGTATGAACTGCTTGGCGCCTCGGTTCTCGCGGTCGGTTCGCCGACGCTCAACAACCACCTGCTCCCAAACATCGCGGACATCCTGACCTATCTGAAGGGGTTGAAGCCGAAGAACCTCATCGGCGCCGCTTTCGGCTCCTACGGCTGGAGCGGGGAGGCGGTAAAGGAGATCGAGGAGGTTCTCGCGGAGATGAAGGTCGAGAAGGCGGGGGAGGGGATCCGGGTGAAGAACGTGCCGGATGCCGAGCTCCTTTCCCGCTGTTATGAACTCGGAAAAACGATGGCGGAGAAGGTTTACTCCCGCCTGTAGGGGTTGGACGGGCGGCGGCGGGGAGAACGGAAGGGCAATGCGGGAAGATTATTGTCAACATGGACCACTCAGTTGGGGAGGAGGAAGATCATGGGAAGATACGTATGTAGCATATGCGGTTATGTTTATGACCCGGAGGCGGGTGATCCCGATGCGGGGGTAGCGGCGGGGGTTCCTTTTGAAAAGCTTCCCGAAGACTGGGTCTGCCCGACCTGCGGCGCCGCCAAGGATGAGTTCGCGCCGGAATAAAGGGAGCAACGGTTTAATCGTGAGGGAAGAGCTTTGGAAATCATAATCCCTTCGCGCGCTGGACATTTTTCGACCCTGCAACGGAAAATGGGGACAGCGCCCCTATTTTCCTGCGGCAAAATAGGGGCGCTGTCCCTAATTTTCCGGCAGGGTACCACGAAAAATCTCCAATGCGCGCTTCCGGGATCAAGATTTCCAAGTAACCCCCATGCCCGGCGCGGGCACAACGAAGGATGAAAATAATCAGCAACTTGTATCTATTTTCATATAAAGGTCTCGGAGAGTCTTTTCGCTTCGCGGGCGTTTAAGGGGGATGCGTCATGGAGGGAACGAAGGATGCGTTGCAGCAGGCCTATGCGGGTGAAGCCAAGGCTGCCCTGCGCCTGAAGGTGTACGCGGAAAAGGCGGAGGAGGAGGGATATCCGCAGATGGCGAAGCTCTTCCGGGTGATTGCATGGTCCGAAGAGATCCACGGGGCGAGGGCGCTGCGGGTTCTGAAGGAGATCAAAACGACGGAGGAGAACCTCGCGGAGAGCTTCCAGTCGGAGCAGGGGGTGGCGGAGGTTGCCTACGGCCGGTTCGTCAAGGAGGCCGAAGCGGAGGGAAACCAGGCAGCGGTCCTCCATTTCAGCCAGAGCCGGGATGTCGAAGAGACCCATGCGAAGCTCTACAAGGAGGCGATGAACCACCTCCTCGAGGAGCGGGAGACGACCTACCATGTTTGTCTGGTCTGCGGCTACGTCGCGGCCGGCGTTCAGCCGGAGGTCTGCCCGGTCTGCGGCGCCTCGAAAGAGAAGTTCAAGACCATGGGCTGACAAAAGGACTAAGTGCTGAGTGCTAAGTGCTGAGTGTTTTTCTTCTCAGTCCTCAGTCCTCAGCACTTGCTTTTACAGGGAGCGATCGATGGGAGTGAACGACCTGACGCCGGCCATGCGCCAGTATTTGGAGGTGAAGGAACGCTACCCCGACTGTATCATCTTCTTCCGGATGGGCGACTTCTATGAGATGTTCTTCGAGGACGCCGTGACCGCATCGCGTGTTCTCGAGATCACGCTGACATCGCGGAACAAGAACCGGGAGGACGCCATCCCCCTTTGCGGTTTTCCCCACCATGCGGCATCATCCTACATCGCAAAACTGATCGAAAAAGGGTTCAAGGTGGCCGTCTGCGAGCAGATGGAGGATCCGAAAGCCGCCAAGGGGGTGGTGAAACGGGAGGTGACCCGCGTGGTCACCCCCGGCCTTGTCCTCGACACGGAGAACCTCGATGCCAAGGAGAACAATTATCTCGCGGCGCTGGCCGTCCGGGGCGGCCGCTTCGCGCTGGCCTTCGTCGACATCTCTACCGGGGAATTCCGCGTCGCCGAGGCGGAGGAACGGGAGTTTTTCCGCGCGGAGACGGCGGGACTCCCGATCCGCGAAATTCTCGTCGCGGAGGATCTGCGGGACGACGACCTGATCCGGTCCGTCGTCGGGGAGGGGGAGCACTGTCGGATCAACCGTCTGCCGCCGGACCGTTTCGACACGGCGGCGGCCGTCGCCCTTCTGCGCGGCCATTTCCCGGAGGAAAAGCTGTCCGGAATCGCCCTCGAATCCCATCCGGCCGCGGCGGCAGCGGCCGGCGCCGTGCTTGCCTACATGATGGAGACGCAGAAGGACCGTCTCGGCCACATCAACGAGCTCACCCGGTATGAAAGCGGCGCCCATCTGCTTCTGGACGAAGTTGCCAAACGGAACCTCGAACTCTTCAGCACGATCGCCGAGGGGAAGAAGAGCGGGTCTCTCTTCCACGTCCTCGACGAGACGGTCACCTCCCTCGGGGGGCGGAGGCTCCGCTGGTGGCTGAACCACCCGCTCTGCGACCCGATCCGGATCCGGGAGAGGCTCGCTGCAGTTTCCGAGATCCGGGAGGGGAACCTTCTGCGGGAGTCGCTCCGGGAGATTCTGAAAGATGTCTACGATCTGGAACGCCTCGGAAGCCGGATCGCCGTCGGGCTCGCCAACGGCAGAGACCTCGCCGCCCTCCGGACGTCGCTGCTGGTTTTGCCGCGGCTCCGCGACGCGATCGCCGGGTGCGAAGCCCCTCTTCTGTGGGCGATCCGCGACGGCATCGACGAGATGCCGGACCTCCGGGTGCTGATCGAACGCGGGATCGTGGATGAACCGCCGCTTACGATCCGCGAGGGGGGGATCATCCGGGAAGGGTATGATCCGGAGCTGGACCAACTGATTGCGATTATGCGGGACGGCAGAAAATGGATTGCCGCGTTAGAGGAGAAGGAGAGGAAGCGGACCGGAATTCACTCTCTGAAGGTCGGGTTCAACAGCGTCTTCGGGTACTACATCGAGGTCACGAAGGCGAACGCCCGGCTGATCCCCGCTGAATACATCCGGAAGCAGACGCTGGTCAACGCGGAGCGGTACATCAACGAAGAATTGAAAGGGTACGAGGAGACGGTTCTCCATGCGGAGAAGCGGCGGCAGGCCAGGGAATACGATCTCTTCGTTGAAATCAGGGGCCGGATTGCGGGCGAGATCCGCCGGATCCAGCGGACGGCGGCGCGGATCGCCGATCTGGACGCCGTCGCGTCGCTTGCCGAGGTGGCGGAGCGCTACAACTACTGTTGCCCCGTGGTGGACATCGAGGATGCCATCGCAATCACGGACGGCCGTCATCCGGTCGTGGAGCGCCAGGCCGGCGGGACCGGTTTCGTCCCCAATGATGTTCTGCTCGATCTGGAGAATAACCGCTTTCTGATCATCACCGGTCCCAACATGGCCGGGAAATCGACCTTCATCCGGCAGGTCGCGCTGATCGTTCTGATGGCCCAGATGGGGAGTTTCGTCCCCGCGGCTCGTGCGCGGGTCGGCGTTGTCGACCGGATCTTCACCCGCATCGGTGCGGCGGACAGCCTGGCGCGGGGGCAGAGCACCTTCATGGTCGAGATGAACGAGGTGGCGGACATCCTCCGGCATGCCACGAAACGGAGCCTCATCATCCTGGACGAGGTCGGGCGGGGAACAAGCACCTTCGACGGCCTCAGCATCGCCTGGGCGACGGCGGAATACATCCACGACGCCCCGTCGCTCGGCGCGCGGACGCTATTTGCCACCCACTATCACGAGCTGACGGAACTCACCGCCACAAAGGAAGGGGTCCGGAATTTCAACATCGCCGTCCGGGAATGGGGGGAAAAAATCATCTTCCTCCGGAAGATCATGGAGGGGGGGACCAACCGGAGTTACGGCATCCAGGTGGCGCGGCTTGCCGGGGTGCCGGCCGATGTGATCGCCCGGGCGAAGGAGATCCTCCGCAACCTGGAGAAGGGGGAGCTCGACGAGGCCGGTATGCCGAAGATCGCCCGGGGCCGGAAGACAGACCGGAAGAATGCGAATCAGCTCAGCCTTTTTACCGGGGAGCGGGATGCGGTGCTGGAGGAGATCCGGGGCCTCGATCCGATGAACCTGACGCCGCTCGATGCGCTGCACCATCTCAGCGACTGGAAGCAGAGGCTGGAAAAGGGCTGATCGCGGACATCGCTTCCGCTCTGAGGCGTCAGGAGTGAGGAGTGAGGAGTCAGGAGTGAGGAGTGAGGAGTGTTTTTCACCTCACACCTCACTCCTCACTTTTTATGGGGGGCTCTATTTGATGCAGACCCTTCGAACCTGCTTGAAGTCGGTGACACCCTGAATCGATTTGTAGATGCCGTCCTGCAGAAGGGTCGTCATCCCTTCCTCCATCGCCAGATCCCGCATCGCTTCGACCGACGCGTGCGTCTGAATGAGCCGTTTGATGCCTTCCGAGGCGACGATCAGCTCGTGGATCCCCATTCGACCCTTGTATCCTGTATTGCCGCAGACGTCGCACCCCTTCGGCTTGTAGAGCGTGAACTTGTCATCGTAGGGGATGTTCAGTTTCAGGAACGCTTCCTCGCCGTAACTCTGCACGATCTCGTCGAATTCCTTCTGGTCGGGATGGTAGGCCTCCTTGCACTTCTTGCAGACGGTCCTGACGAGACGCTGGGCGAGGATGCCGAGGAGAGCATCGGCGAAATTGAGCGGGTCGATCCCCATGTCCAGGAGGCGGACGATGGTTTCCGGGGCGCTGTTCGTGTGGAGCGTGCTGAAAACGAGATGGCCCGTCAGCGACGCCTCGACGCCGGTCTTGGCCGTTTCGAAATCACGCATCTCGCCCACCATGATCACGTCCGGATCCGCCCGGAGGAAGGCGCGCATGGCGGAGGCGAAGTCGAAGCCGATCTTCGACTGGACCTGAACCTGGCGGAGCCCGTACTGGGTGATTTCCACGGGATCCTCGGCCGTCCAGATCTTCCGGTCGGGCGTGTTGATCTCGTGGAGGGCGGCGTGCAGGGTGGTCGTCTTGCCGGAGCCGGTGGGGCCGACGACGAGGACCATCCCGTAGGGCTTGTCCAGGATGGCCCGAAGTTCCCGGAAATTGCGGGGCGACATCCCCATCGAGGTGAGGGGCAGGGCATCCCCGGCCGTTGCCAGGAGCCGCATAACCACGTCCTCCACCCCTCCCTGGGTCGGGATCGTGGCCACCCGCAGTTCGAGTTCCTCGCCGCCCGGCTTCTTGAACTTGATCTTCCCGTCCTGGGGGAGGCGCCGGACCGTGATGTCGAGGTTCGACATGATCTTGATGCGGGAGATGACCGCTGCGCGGTAGCTGTAGGGGAGGGTCTGATAGATGGCGCAGTCGCCGTCGACCCGGTAGCGGACCTCGACGTTCTTTTTCGCGACGTTGGGTTCGATATGGATGTCCGAGGCGCGTTTGGCTTGCGCTTCGAGGATGATCTTGTTGACGAGCTGCATGATGACGCTGTCCGACTCGGAGACAACATCTCCCTCCTCTTCCTGCGGCTGCTCTTCCTCCTCCAGTTTGCCGAGCATATCGGTGAGGGACGACTCGTCTTCGGGGGACTGATAGAAGTGGTTGATGAATTTGATGATATCGTCCGGAAGGGAGACGTCGTAGCGGACCGCCTTGGTCTTCAAGAGGTTTTCGATCATGTCCCGTTTCAGGATGTTGTTTGGATCATCCACGATGATGCGGATGATCCCTTCTTTTCTTTCCAGCGGGACCCATAGTTCCCGGCGGAGATAGTCCCTCTTCAGGTTGACCAGCAGATCGCCCGGGATCGGCAGTTTGTCCGAGAACGGGACGAACTTGCAGCGGAAAAATTCTTCGAAGGAGCGGCCGACATCCTCCCGCGGAATCTTGTATTTCCTCATCATGAAATCTTCAATGGTCTCCTTCGCTTCGCGTGACTCTTCCCAGGCGCTGTCCAGGTCGTCCTCCTTGAGGAGGTCATGGGTGATGAGATAATCAAAGCGGGTCTTTCGCCGCCGGCTGTACCGTTCCTGGTTGAAGAAGGCGACACCGAGGACGTCCGAGATCTCCTGCAGAAATCCCCTCTCATCCTCGGTGAACTTGCCGGGTTCGCCTTTCTTGTTGAGGATCTGGAGAACGCCCATCAGCGTCTTGTTGTGGAAAATCGGGGCGGCGAGGATCTGCTTCGTCCGGAAACCGGTCTTCTTGTCCCAACTTAAATCAAAGGCCAGCTCCTTGTCGATTTTTTTCAACTCCTCGATATCATAGGCGTCGGCGATGTTGATCACCTTTCCCGTATTCGCCACGTGCCCGGCGATACTCTTGTTGTTGATGGTAACCCGGATCTCCTTGACCTGTGCGCCGGCGAGAAACATGGAAAAGATTTCGTTGCGCGGTCGGTCCACCACATAGATGGTGATCGAATGGGCGTTGAAGAGGTTCAGAATCCCATCCTTCAGATCGACAAGGATCTGCTTGATGTTCTGGGCGGCGTGGATCCGGTTGGTGATGTCAAGAAGGGACTGGCGCAGTTGGAGTTTATCTTCGAGTTCGGCAACCTCTTTGTTTTTGATAGGATCTGTCATGATCATCTCCGTTGATTGTGCAACGCCATCATGATGCCCGGTCGCTATCGGAAATATTCCGATAGATCGCATCTATGATTAAAGCTAAATCATCGTGAATAATAATTCAATATGAATTTCGATTGCAAGCCTGTTTTTCGTCGCCCGGTCCTCCGGGGATCCGGGAGCCTCCGAACGGACCTGTGTGATCCGGAGAGTCCGGTCATCCTTGCGATTCCGTAACAATTCTTGAAAAGTCGGCGACATCGTGGAAGAGGGTGGAAATCTCCTCTAACAGGGAGAGCCGGTTGAAACGGACCTTTTCATCCTCCGCCATCACCAGAACCGCCTCGAAAAAGGCATCGACCGGTTCCCTGAGCCGGGCCAGATCGAAGAGAACGGCGGAATAATCCCCCCCGGAGATGTGGGTCAAGACCGTCTCGCGGATCTTCAGGAACGCCTCGTGGAGATTTTTTTCCTCCGGTCCGGAAAGCAGGGCCGGATCGACGGCGCCGTTTTGAAAACCGCGGATGATGTTGACCACCCGCTTGAAGGCGATCGCGAGCGGCTGAAAGTCCGAATGGGACTTGAAGTCCGCCATCGCCCGGATCTTATCATCCGCCGCGACCAAGCTGTCTATGCCGGTGGCCAGGATGGCGTCGACGACGTCATAGGGGCGGCCCTGCGAGATGAGCTGGTTCTCGAACCGACCCTTGAAGAATTCCAGCACGGCCGTTTTTGTTTCATCGGAGGGGCGCTTCAGCAGTGGTCCGAGGATGGCGAGGCTCTCATCGATCAGGGAACCCAGTGAAAAAGAATAGCGTTTCGCCAGAATGATGTTGATCACGCCGAGCGCCTGGCGACGCAACGCGTAGGGATCGGCCGTTCCGGTCGGGATCAATTCGACGCCGAAGAAGCCGCAGATCGAATCCGTCTTGTCGGCGATGCTGACGATGGCCCCCTCGCTGGTCTCGGGGAGGTCGCCTCCAGCCGCCGTCGGCAGGTAATGCTCATGGATAGCCTGCGCCACAACGGGATCCTCGCCGGCCAGCAGCGCGTATTCGCGCCCCATGATGCCCTGCAGTTCGGCGAATTCGCCGACCATCTGGGTGTCCAGATCCGTCTTTGCGAGCAGTGCGGCGCGATCCACCCGGCCCGCGAGGGTCGGATCGACACGGTTGGCAATCCAGGCGGCGAGTTTCCGGAAGCGCATGACCTTTTCATGGGATGTTCCGAGAAGGGTATGGAAGACCACTTTCTTGAGATCGGCCACGCGCCGGTCGAGGGGGATCTTCCGGTCCGCCTCGAAGAAGAACCGCGCATCGGAAAGACGGGCGCGGATCACCTTCTCGTTTCCGCGCTTCACGACCGCGGGATCGCGGGCCAGGGTATTGTTGATCGTGATGAAGTGGGGGAGCAGCGCGCCTCTATCATCCACCACCGGAAAATATTTCTGGTGGGAGATCATCGTGGTGATGAGCACCTCCTGCGGAAGCTTCAGGTATTCCCGGTCAAAATTCCCGCAGACGACCGTCGGATACTCGGTGAGGAAGGTCACCGTTTCCAGAAGTTCCTCGGACGGAAGGACGCGGCCGCCGACGGTCGCCGCCGCCTTCCGGGTCTCCTCGCGGATGATTTCCTTTCGCTCTCTCGGATCGACGATTACGAAACGGTTACGCGTCCCGGTAAGATATTCTTCCCGGCTGCCGACCGGGAAGGAGTCCGGGCTCATAAAGCGGTGGCCACGGCTGGTGTTGCCGCTTTCGATATTTGCGATCCGGAACGGGACGATCCGGCCGTCGAAAAGGGCCAGGATCCAGTGGATCGGTCTTGCAAAGCGGAACTCCTGGTCGGACCAGCGCATCGATTTCCGGAAGGGGATCCCGGTGATGACCTTCGTCAGGATTGCCGGGAGGAGGCCCTCCGTCGCCTCGCCGAGGATCTTCTTTCGGGCGCAGAGGTACTCCCCCTTCTCCGTCGTTACCCGCTCCAGTTCGGCGATATCGAGGTTCTGCCCTCTGGCAAAACCGACGGCGGCGCGGGAGGGGTTTCCCTGCTCGTCGAAGGCGACCCTCGCGGCCGGGCCCAGCTTTTCGATCACCTGATCCTCCTGCTGTTCGGCCAGGTCGTCCGCCGTCAGGAAGAGCCGGCGGGGCGTCCCCATCGTCCGGATCTCCCCGTGACGGATCCGGTTTGCCGCCAGTTCTCCGCGGGCGATCTCCTCCAAATCCCTGAGCGCCTTCGGCAGAAAGGCGGCCGGGATCTCTTCCGTTCCGATTTCCAAGAGCAGTTCCTTGCCCATGAATGTTCTCCGATCCTCGTTCCGCCCGGATTGGCTAATTTGCGGGCTTTATCGATATCAATGCCGGGGAAATGGATGCGCTTCCGGCTTTATTTCCGGTTCAGCAGCGGGTAGCCCATCTCCTCCCGCTGCCTGAGGTAACCGTCGGCGCTCAGACGGGCGAGGTTCCGGACGCGGCCGATGTAGCTTGTCCGCTCGGCCACGCTGATTGCCCCCCGGGCATTCAGCAGGTTGAAGGTGTGGGAACACTTGAGACAATGGTCGTACGTCGGCAGGACGAGACCTTTTTCCGCCGCACGCATCCCTTCGGCCTCGTACATGTCGAAGCGTTGTCGGAGCTGGGAGATGTCGGCGGTCTCGAAGTTGTAAACGGACCATTCCACCTCGCTCTGGTGGTGGATGTCGCCGTATTTGATTCCCTGGGTCCATTCGAGGTCATAGACGTTGTCGATCCCCTGGATGTACATCGCGATCCGCTCGATGCCGTAGGTAAGCTCCGCGCAGACGGGGCGGCAATCGAAACCGCCGACCTGCTGGAAGTAGGTGAACTGGGAGATCTCCATCCCGTCGAGCCAAACCTCCCAGCCGAGACCCCATGCGCCGACGGTGGGCGATTCCCAGTCATCCTCCACGAAACGGATGTCGTGCTCCAACGGGTCGATGCCGAAGCTCATCAGCGAGTCGAGGTAGAGCTGCTGGATGTTCGGAGGCGACGGCTTCATGATCACCTGGTACTGATAGTAGTACTGGAGGCGGTTCGGATTTTTTCCGTAGCGGCCGTCCGTGGGTCTGCGGGAGGGTTCCACATAGGCCACGTTCCAGGGTTCCGGTCCCAAGGCCCGCAGAAAGGTGGCCGGGTTGAGGGTGCCCGCCCCCTTCTCGACGTCGTAGGGCTGCTGGATGACGCACCCCTGGCCCGCCCAGTACCGCTCGAGGGCGAAAATCAATTCCTGAAAGGTCACATCTCCTCCTACAGGTCAAAAATGGTTTCGCAAACGGTTCGATGGATTGGGCTGAACCGCGGACCGCCTCCGGCCCATCTCCCGGGGTAGCCCCGTTATTTCTTGATATCATGACTGTTTTTACGGGCAGGTTCTTAACACGCCACCCGGCGCATGTCAATACGAAATCGCGGCGGTTTTAGATCCCCAGGCGGCGGATTTCATTAAGGACGTGAACCGATTTCAGCTCCCGTCCGAGGAGGTGGCGGATGAAATGGGCGAGGAGGCGGCGGCTTTCATCTGCGGACTGATCCGAGAGGAGCAGGCGGCCCAGACGGTCGATCTCCATCTCGCGTCCTAAGAGCAGCGTCCGGATTGTTCCGAGAGATACGGGGATCGCGTCCCGGCTCCCGGGTGCGCAGACGCTGCAGGTCAGACCACCTTTGGCGGCGTCGAAACGGTAGGCAACCTCTTTTACGATCGGCGTCTTGCAGGAAATGCAGCGGTCCAGAACCGGGTCATAGCCGGAGATCCGGAGGAGACGGATTTCGAAAAAACGGAGCAACGCCTCCGTCAAGGCGGTTTCCTCTAACAGCCGGAGAAAATCGAGCAGAAGGCAAAATGAGGCCTCGCTCTTCTTGTCTTCCGGCGTGAACTGATCCGTGAGATCGATCAGGCAGGAGGCGGCCAGTGTTTTTCCCAAATCGGAGCGGATGCCGGGAAAATGCGAGAGGACATCGCACCCTTCGATCAGGGCCAGGCTGTCCGGACTTCTCCGCGAAAAGAGAATCCGGGAGCAGCAAAAGGGCTCGATCGCGTTTGCAAAACGTTTCCGGCTTCGTCGGGCCCCTTTGGCGATTCCGCGGATCTTCCCGAAGTCCGCGGTGCAGAAGGTCACGATCCGGTCCGATTCGCCGTAGTCGATCGCCCGTAGAACAATCGCCTCCGTCCGCAGCTCTGTCCTTGACTGGATCATGTCAGCAGTCGCGATAGCGGATCTCGCCGCCGACGATCGTCAGGACCGCCTTTCCCTTCAGGGTCCAGTTGTGAAAGGGGGTGTTCTTCCCCCGGGAACGGAAAAGTCCGCGATCCACGGTCCATTCCCTCTGCGGGTCGATGACCGTGATATCGGCGTCGGCGCCGTCGGCAAGGGTCCCCTTCGGGATGCGGAGGATCCGGGCGGCGTTGACGGTCATCTTTTCGATCAGTTCCGGAAGCGTGAGAAGACCCTCTTCAACCAGGCCAAGCGAGAGGGCCAGGGAGGTTTCCAGACCCGTGATGCCGCTTGCCGCGAAGTCGAATTCAACCTCCTTATCGGTCCGGGCGTGGGGCGCGTGGTCGCTTGCGATCACATCGATCGTGCCGTCGCGGAGCCCTTCCCGGACGGCGTCGCGATCTTCCGCGCCGCGCAGCGGGGGGTAGACCTTCGTGGCGGTATCGAAGCTTCGAACGGCCTCGTCGGTCAGCGTGAAGTAATGGGGCGCCGTCTCTGCGGTGACAAGGACTCCGCGGGCTTTGGCCTCGCGGATCAGGCGGACCGCGCCGGCCGTGCTGACGTGGGCAATGTGCAGATGCGCCCCGGTGTATTCGGCGAGGAGGATATCCCGGGCGACCATAACCTCTTCCGCGATCCCGGGGATGCCCGGGAGGCCGATTTCGGTGGAGACGAAGCCCTCGTGCATCATCCCGCCCGCGGAAAGGTTCCGGTCCTCGCAGTGCGCGATGACCGGCATGTCCAGCGAGGATGCGTATTCGAGCGCCCGGCGCATCAGGGCGGCGTTCATGACCGGCCTGCCGTCATCGGAAAAACCGATGGCGCCGGCGTCCTTCAGGTCCCAATACTCACAGAGGAGGGCGCCCTCCGACTTCAGGCTGATCGCCGCGATCGGATAGACGTTTGCCAGGCCGCATTCCGCAGCCTTTCTCCGGATGAATTCAGTGACGGACCGGTTGTCATTCACGGGGTTCGTGTTGGGCATGCAGGCGACAGAGGTGAAGCCGCCCGCCACGGCCGCCTCGCTTCCGGAGGCGATCGTCTCCCTGTACTCGAAGCCGGGCTCCCGCAGGTGGGTGTGCATGTCGATCAGGCCGGGGACGACGATCTTTCCTCGGAGATCGAGGATCTCCATGCCGGGGGGAACCCCTTTTCCTCTGCCCTTGCCGGTCTGCTGCAGCCCGCCGCCGATTCCGGCGATTTTCCCGTTTTCGATCAGCAGGTCCCCCGTTCCGTCCACTTTCCGCGAGGGGTCCACCACCCTAACGCCTTTCAGTAAGAGAGTCATGTGGTTCCTCCTGTCAACAGATAGAGAAGGGCCATCCGGACGGCCACGCCATTCGTGACCTGTTCGAGGATGATCGAATGGGGGCCGTCGGCGAGATCCGGAGAGATCTCCACCCCGCGGTTGATCGGTCCCGGATGCATGATGAGAACGTCCTTCCGGGCGAAACCGATGTTCTTGCGGTTGAGAGAGAAATACTGCGCGTATTCCCGCAGTGACGGAAAGATGTTCTGCTTTTCCCGCTCCGTCTGGATACGGAGCATCATGATGATGTCCGCGTCCCGGATCGCCTCCTCGATGCGCATATGGACGACGACCCCCATCTTCTCGATGCCGCGGGGGATCATCGTGGCCGGGCCGGAAACGCAGACCTGTGCCCCCATCTTCGTCAGGCCGTGGATGTTGGAGCGGGCGACGCGGCTGTGGGCAATGTCGCCGACGATCGCCACCTTCAGCCCGGCGATTCTCCCTCTCTTCGCCCGGATCGTCATCATGTCCAAGAGCGCCTGGGTCGGGTGTTCATGCGCCCCGTCGCCGGCGTTGATGATCGACTGCCGGAGGATGCCGGCCAGCATGTGGGGCGCCCCGGCGGCGCTGTGGCGGATCACGATGACATCTGGATTCATGGCCTCCAGGTTTTTCGCCGTGTCGATCAGGGTTTCTCCCTTCACGACGCTGCTGGTCGAAGCCGAGATGTTGATCGTATCCGCGCTCAGGCGCTTGGCGGCGATCTCGAAGGAGGTCCTCGTCCGGGTGCTGGCCTCATAGAAAAGGTTGATGACGGTCTTTCCGCGGAGGGTGGGAACCTTCTTGATCTCCCGGGTGGATACCTCGATGAAGGAATCCGCCGTTTCGAGAATCAGGTCGATCTCCTGCACGGAGAGTTCCTGGATGCCGAGGATGTCTTTCCGGTTCAGTTTCATGGTTCAAGCCTCGCATGATCGGGAGTGTCTTCGCAAAACGACCGCGCGTAACATGTATGGGGACACCTTGCGGCAAGGTGTCCCCGTTTCGAGAAGTCTTCCCTATGGGTGGTCCTCGATGACCACTTCGTCCATGCCGTCCTTCTCTGTCAGCGTTACGCTCACCGCTTCCCAGAGCGAAGAGGGGAGGTTCTTGCCGACGAAGTCCGCCCGGATGGGCAATTCGCGGTGGCCACGGTCGATCAGGACGGCAAGCTGGATCCGGTTCGGTCGGCCAAAGTCGATCAGGCAGTCCATGGCGGCGCGGATCGTGCGGCCGGTAAAAAGGACATCGTCGACGAGGACAACCTTTTTCCCGTCCAGCGAGAAGGGGATATCCGTCTTTCCCAATCGTGATTTTCGGTGGGAGGTCTGCAGATCGTCCCGGTAGAGGGTGATGTCGAGGATCCCGAGCGGCACCTCCTTGCCTTCGATTCCGGAGATCTTCCGGCGGAGACGCTCCGCGAGAAAAACCCCTCTGGTCCGGATTCCAACCAGGACCAGTTCCTCGACCCCCTTGTTCTTTTCCAGGATCTCATAGGCGATGCGCGTCAGAGAACGGTCAATTCCTTCCGCATCCATAACGACCTTTTTCTGCTCCATGGTTCCCCTCATTCTCAATACCGTGATTCAAAAAAAAGCCTTCCCCTGATGGGTGAAGGCCTGCATACCGATTTTTTAAGGCATCAACTTTTCGCACAAGTCGTCCCTTTTCAATCTCGCGGGATTCAATTAAAAGGGTTTGAGAACCGCCAATTTTCGGTGGGAACATACAACAGGAAAACAGCAGAAGTCAAGCCCCAAAATACGGCCGAAAAAAACTGTTGAAATATCGGGTTTGGTGTTATAGGCAGCCCTACGTGGAGGCGGTGAACATGTCGGTGAACATGGTGGCGGACCATGAACCCCAGGTTTTTTTGTTTTTAAGCGAACTCCTGGGGGCAAAAATCGTTGATTCGGTAGGCCGACCCATCGGCAGGGTCCTCGATCTGACCGGAAATATCGGCGGGATGTACCCTCCTGTCACCGATATCCTCGTGCGACTGGAAGAGGATCGGCGAACGGATATGCTTCCTTGGCAAACCATCGAGGCGGTCAACGGGACGTTGACCCCCCATCCCCTGCTGCCGGAGGATTTCCGGGAACCGGCGCCCCGATCCGGAGAGCTCCTCCTCAAAGAGACCCTGCTGGACAAGCAGGTCGTGGACACGGACGGGGCGAAGATCCGGCGGGTCAACGACCTGCAGTTTCTGATGGCGAACAAGATTCTGTACCTGGTCCATGTGGATGTCGGTTTCCGAGGTCTTCTGCGGCGCGTCGGTCTGGAGAGGCCGATCGGTTTTATCCTCCGCAAACTCTTCGATTACGTCATGACGGATCAACTGATTTCCTGGAAATTTGTCCAGCCCGTCTCCTCGCCGGATCTGCTGCGGCTGACCGTTGCCCAGAACCGCCTTGCCCAGCTCCACCCGGCGGATCTCGCCGATATCATCGAGGATCTCAATATCCATCAGCGCTCCGCCGTTTTCCGTTCACTCGACGTCGAAACCGCCGCGGAAACCCTCGAAGAGACCGATCCGAAAATCCAGGTGAGCCTGATCGAGGGCCTGTCAACGGCGAACGCCTCCGATATCATCGAAGAGATGTCCCTCTCCGAGGCGGCCGACCTCCTGGGGGATCTCCCCAAGGAGAGGGTGGAAGGGATTCTCAAGGAGATGGAAAGGGAAGCGGCGGAGGACATGAAGGAGCTCCTCGCGCATCCGGAAGAGAAGGCGGGAGGGCTGATGACCACATCGTATCTCAGCTTTGCACCTGCGGTGACAGCCGGCGAGGCCATGGAGAAGATCCGTCGTGAAGCCGAGGACATGGATCTGATTTATTACCTCTACGTCGTGGACGGCCAGGAGCACCTCCTCGGCGTCTTAAGTCTCCGGGATCTCTTAGTGGCGCCGCCCGCGACCATCCTGTCCGATCTGATGGATACGCGGGTGGTTGCGGTGAACATCGAGGAGAAGAAGGAGCGCATCGCCGACGATTTCGCCAAGTACGGCATTTTGGCCATGCCGGTTGTTGATGACGACAACTCCCTGAAGGGGGTTATTTTGTTCAAGAACCTCCTCGAAGTTGTGGCGCCCAAGTTGGGCCGGTAGGAAGACGATGGATGAGGAAGGCGGTACTGAGAATGGTTGACGCACTTTCCGGAGGCATCCGCAGATTCCTGCAGTTCCCGTCCATCAGAAAATACTGGCGCTCGCTCGGGCTCTTCTTCGCGCTGATCGGACCGGGGATCATCACCTCCAACGTCGACAACGACGCCGGCGGCATCACGACCTACTCGCTTGCCGGTTCGGAATACGGTCTCACGCTTCTGTGGACCCTCATCCCGATCACCGCAGCCTTGATCATTATCCAGGAGATGTGCGCCCGGATGGGCGTCGTTTCGGGCAAGGGGCTCTCCGACCTGATTCGCGAGCGGTTCGGGGCGCGGATCACCTTCTACCTGATGATCGTGCTGTTTCTGGCCAATCTGGGGAATACGGTTTCCGAATTTGCCGGCGTCGCGGCGAGCCTGGAGATCTTCGGCATCAGCCGATACGTCTCCGTGCCGTTCAGCGCCGCCTTTGTCTGGTGGCTGGTCGTCAAGGGGAATTACAAGTCCGTGGAGAAGGTGTTTCTGTTCGCATGCCTTTTTTATCTTTCATACATCGTCTCGGGTTTCATGGGAAAGCCGGACTGGAATGCCGTCGGGTCCTCCCTGCTGAAGCCGACCTTCCGGATGGAAACGGGCTTCCTGACGATGTTCGTGGCGTTGATCGGAACCACGATCGCACCCTGGATGCAGTTCTATCTCCAGTCTTCCGTGGTGGACAAGGGGCTGAAGGCGGAGGATTACCCGTACACCCGGATGGATGTGATCCTCGGATCGGTGACGGTGAACGTGATCGCCTTTTTCATCATCATGCTCTGCGCGGTCACGCTCTTCCAGAACGGCGTCCGGATCGAGAGCGCCAAGGATGCCGCCCAGGCGTTGGCGCCGCTCGCGGGTGCGTACTGCTCCTGGCTCTTCGCCTTCGGCCTGCTGAACGCCTCGCTCTTCGCCGCCTCGATCCTGCCGATCTCGACCGCCTACACGATTTGCGAGGCCTTCGGGTGGGAGTCGAGCCTGAACCGCAAGTTCATAGAGGCCCCCCAGTTCTACGGTCTCTACTCGCTGATGGTTTTTCTCGGCGCTGGACTCATTCTGCTGCCCGACATGCCGCTGATCCGGATCATGTTCTACTCGCAGGTTATCAACGGGGCGATCCTCCCGGTGATCCTCGTCTTCATGCTGTTGCTGGTGAACGACCGGCGGATCATGGGGAAATACACGAACGGCCCCGTCATGAACATCCTCTCCTGGCTGACCGTCGCGGTTCTCACCTTCCTTTCGCTGGCCATGCTGGTCTTCACGCTGATCTGACAGGCTGTTGAAAAACGCCCATCTGCTGCGTTTCACTCATCCTTCGCCGTTCAACGTACCGGAAGGTACGCCTCACGGCTCAGGATTTCGGGGGCCTTGCATCTGGCCATTTTTGAACAGCGCGTAATTCTAACATGCTGGACGAAAAAGGCCGCGCTGCGGGCGCGGCCTTTTTCGTCCAGATCAGCAGGCAATGTGCACCGGTTCAATGCAGGATCGATCCGATCCGACCCAGGCGTACGCCGTGATTCTCCTGGTTCCATGACCAGTAGATGATCAGCGCTTTGCCCAGGACGTCCTTCATCGGGACGAATCCCCAGAAACGGCTGTCGTAACTCTCATCCCGGTTGTCTCCCATGACGAAGAGGAAACCTTCCGGCACCGTGACCGGTCCGAAGTTGTCGCGGGGCTGGACGGCGCCCGGGATGATCAGGTTGTCCACATAGACCCCGCGGGTGTCGCTCCATGGGAGGCCGTTCAGAAGGATATTTTTGTTCCGGATCTCGATGGTGTCTCCCGGCAGGCCGATCAGGCGCTTGATGAAATCTTTTGAGCGGTCCTCGGGATAGATAAAGACCACGATGTCCCCCCGCTTGGGCGTCCCGATGGGGATCAGCGTGGAACGGACCCAGGGGAGACGGATCCCGTAGTTGAATTTGCTCACTAAGATGTGATCGCCGATCAGCAGCGTCGGCTTCATCGAACCGGAGGGAATCTTGTAGGCCTGAATCACGAAGGTTCGTATGAAAAAAGCGATCGCGACGGCCAGGAGGATCGCCTCGATATATTCCCGCAGTTTCGATTTCGGTTTGCTCATTTAGGTTTCCTTAGTTATAAACGCTGGACAATGTAATGACGATCATGATCAGCGCAAAGCCGCCCTTCACGCAGATCCCCGCGGCCCGTCCCAGGACCGCCCCCCACGCCGCCCGGAGCGACGGTTTCAGTCTGTTTCGGCGGAGAAGCTCGACGGTCAGGACGCCGGCGAACCCGCCGAAGAATCCCCCGGCGACGGCGCCCAAGCCGAGAAGGAACGGCGCCATCAGCGCGGCCCCGATCAGACCGCCGATGATTGAGGCCCAGAACGCCTTCCGGGAGGCGCCGAACTTGACGGCGCCCGCCATCCCGACGGCAAAATCCGCGAGTTCCGCAAGGATCGAGAGAACGAGCAGCGTGACGAGGATCTTGAAACCGATCCTTTCAAACCCGGTAACGGCTGCATAGATGACCGCATCGATCAGGATGATGACGGTCCCCGGAAGGCCGAAAAGGATGGAGAAGGCGCCGAACAGCAGCACCAGGATGAACAGGGTCACTCCTCCGATCTCCAGGGGGGTCAACGTTATTTTTTCCTCTTCAATTCCGTCGGTTTGATCTTTTCGAAAAGAAGCACGATCGGACTCGCGATGAAGACGGTCGAATAGACGCCGGCGACGGTCCCCACGAGGAGCGCGAAGGTGAAATCGTGGATCACGGCCCCCCCGAAAAAGAAGAGGACGACCAAAACCATGATGACCGTCAGGGATGTCAGGATGGTTCGGCTGAGGGTCTGGTTCACGCTCGCATTGATCACCTCGTTGAGGCTCTGCCGGATGTTTTTGCGCGCATTTTCACGGATCCGGTCGAAGATGACGATCGTGTCGTTGATCGAGTAGCCGATGATCGCCAGCAGCGCCGCCACGATGTTCAGGTCGAATTCCTTGTTGAAGAGGGAGAGAAACGTAATCGTCACCAGCACGTCGTGAACCAGCGCGATGATCCCGCCCAGCGCGTAGCGGAATTCGAACCGCACCCCGACATAGACAAGAATCCCGATCCAGGAGAAGATGATCGCCAGAATCGCCTTCCGCGTCAGGTCCCTGCCGACCTTCGGGCCGACCATCTCGATCCGCCGGACTTCATAGGCCCCTTTGCCGAAGGCGGCGCCGAGAGCCTCTTCGACGCGCGAAGTGAGCGCATTGGCATCGGTTCCGGATTCGGCCGTCCGGACGATGACCTCCTTCGGACCGAAATCCTGAATGATGCTCCCCTCGAAGCCGATCGACTTGAAGGCGGCCCGGATCTTGTCGGCCGGTGTCTCGTTCTGGAATTTGATCTGGATCAGGGTGCCGCCCGCGAAATCGATGCCGAAATTGGGCCCCCCGTGCCAGATCAGGGAGGCGATGCCGATGATGATGACGGCGAGCGACAGGATGACGGCGGGCTTCATCAACCTGACGAAATTATAGTTGGTCTCCGTTTTGATGATTTCCATTGAATTCTCCTCAAATCCCCTAAATGCTGATTCTTTCGATCTTGCGATTCCAGACGAAGTGGTCGAAGATGATCCGCGTGACGAAGACGGCGGTGAACATGCTCACCACGATGCCGATCGTCAGCGTCACGGCGAACCCCTTAACCGGGCCGGTCCCGAAGCCGAAGAGGAAGAGCGCCGCCACCAGGGTCGTCACGTTGGAGTCGAAGATGGTCAGAAAGGCCTTCGTATAGCCGGCCTCGATGGCCGCCCGCGGCGTCTTTCCCAGACGGAGTTCCTCCCGGATCCGCTCGTTGATCAGCACGTTGGCGTCCACCGCCATGCCGATGGTGAGCACGATGCCGGCGATGCCGGGGAGGGTCAGCGTCGCGTTGAAGGCGACCATGACGCCCAGCAGGAGCAGCATGTTCATGGCCAGCGCCACGTCGGCGACGATGCCGGTGAGCCGATAGTAAATGATCATGAAGAAGAGAATCAGGATCCCGGCGATGATGCTGGCCCAGGTTCCCTTGTCGATCGAATCCTGTCCGAGGGAAGGACCTACCGTCCGCTCCTCGAGAATGATCACCGGCGCGGGCAACGCGCCGGCGCGCAGAACGATGGCCAGATCGGTCGCCTCCTCCATCGTGAAGGAGCCGGTGATCTGAGCCTGGCCGCCGGAGATCCGCTCCTGGATCACCGGGGCGGAATGGATGACGCCGTCCAGCACGATCGCCAGCCGTTTCTTGACGTTTTCCGCGGTGATTCGCTCGAAGTTTTTCGCCCCCTGGGCATTGAATTTGAGGGATACGTGGGGTTCGCCGAAGCGGTCGCCGATCTGGACCTTCGCTTCCTCCAGCGCATCGCCGGTCATCAGCGTTCGGTTTTTGAGAAGAAGCGGAATCTCGGACCGCCTTCCGGAGGTCCGATCCATCCGGGATTCGTTGGCGACGACGCTTCCCTCGGGGACGTTCCCCTTGAGGGCATCGTCGAGGCTGTGCTCGTCATCAACGAGTTTGAACTCCAGCAGGGCCGTCCGGCCGATCAGATTCTTGGCCCGCGCAGGATCCTTGACGCCGGGGAGCTGGACGATGATCCGGTCCACCCCCTGCGGGATGATCTCCGGTTCGGAGATGCCAAACTGATCGACCCGGTTCCGGATTGTCTCCAGGCTCTGTTCCACCGCCATCTTCTTGATTTCTACGGCGCGTTTGTCCTTGATCTTCAGGGAGGCCATCCCCTTTCCATCCACCGTCTGCGAGGAGGCGACTTCCAGATCCGGATACTGGTTCGTGAGGATCTTGTCGAAGGCCTCCCTTGATGCTGTATCGGGAAACTCGAAGGTCGGATTCTTCTCCTTGGTCCGTTCATGCAGCTTGAAACGGACCCGGTTTTCCATCAGGTTCTCCTTCAGGTCATTTGCGGTCCTCTCCAGCGTGCTTTCCACCGCCTTGGCGGTTTCCACCTCCAGAACCAGATGCATCCCCCCCTGCAGATCGAGTCCGAGGTGGATTCGGTCCGTCGGGAGGTATTTCTTCCAGGTCTCGGGAAGATCGGAGGTCAGGGAAGGCGCCAGATAGACGAGTGCGGCCAGACAGAGGACGATCGTGACGGCGGCCCTGATTCTGATGCTTTTAAACATGGTTTACCCCTTTCAAACTTGACGCTTCAGCGCATGCAGTTCGTAAGACTCATTCCTTAGGACGCCTTTTGCAGGACGGCGCCGATGAAATTCCGGCCGACCTTGATCTTGACCTTGTCGGCGATCTCGATCGTCACGACCGTATCCGTCAGCGCCACGACCTTCCCCTGGATCCCGCCGGAGGTCATCACCAGATCACCGTGCGCAAGGTTTGCTATCATATCTTTGACTTCCTTCTGTTTCTTCTGCTGCGGACGGATCAGAAGAAAGTAAAAGATACCGAAAAGAACCGCCATCATGATGATGAAGCTGAAATCACCGCCGGCGGCGCCTCCGCCGCCTCCGCCTCCCGGAAGACCCATCGCGTAAGCTGAATTCATCAACGTAATATCCTCCCTTATGTTTGTTTAAAATGTTTTTGTTTCATTCCCCCCGGTCTTAAGTTTCGGGGCAACCGTCGGTATGGATGGCCGTCCGCTCCCGGAGAAAACGGTCCCGGAACTCAGGATACCGGCCCTCACGGATCGCCTCCCGGATCCGCTCCATCAGATGCAGATAATACCGGAGGTTGTGGATCGTGTTCAGCACCATCGCCAGGATCTCCCCGGCCACATACAGGTGCCGCAGGTAGGCCCGCGAGTAGTTTTGACAGGTATAACAATCACATTCGCTGTCAATGGGCGAGGCATCCTCCCGGTAACGGGCGTTTTTTATAACAACCTTTTCTCCGTTTGTAAACAATAATCCATTCCGGGCGCTTCGGGTCGGCATCACGCAGTCAAACATGTCGATTCCGTGGAAGACCCCGTCGACGAGATCCTCGGGGGTTCCGACGCCCATCAGGTAGCGCGGGCGGTCTTCCGGGAGGAGCGGGGCGGTCGCGGCCAGGTTTTCCAGCATCAGCCCCTTGGGTTCCCCGACGCTGAGCCCGCCGATCGCGTAACCATCAAACCCGATCGCCGTCATCTCCTCCGCGCCCCGCCGGCGGAGATCGGGATAGACGCCGCCCTGGACGATCCCGAAGAGGGCCTGCGCCCGATTCTTCCTGCTTTGCTTGCAGCGGTCCGCCCAGCGGGCGGTTCTGGCGAGCGCCCGTTCGACCTCTTCCCGGGCGGCGGGATAGGCGATGCACTCGTCGAGGCACATCATGATGTCGCCGCCGAGCGCCTCCTGGATCTCCACGGCCGTCTCCGGGCTGAGGAAATGGGTCGAACCGTCGATATGGGACTGAAAAGTCGCCCCCTCTTCCGCCATTCGCCGGAGGGCGCCGAGGCTGAAGATCTGGAATCCGCCGCTGTCGGTCAGAATGGGGCCGGGCCAGTTCATGAACCGGTGCAGCCCTCCCAAATCGGCGATCAAACGGTGTCCCGGCCTCAGATAGAGATGGTACGCGTTGCCGAGGATGATGTCCGCCCCGAGGTCGCGGACCTGCTCCGGCGTCAGCCCCTTCACGGCGCCCTGCGTGCCGACCGGCATGAAGGCCGGTGTTCGCACATCGCCGTGCGGCGTTCCGATTGTCCCCACCCTGGCTGCGCAGCCGGGGTCTTTTGCGATCCTCGTAAATTCCATCTTAAGCTTTCCTACAGGATCAGCATGCAATCCCCGTAACTGTAGAAGCGGAACCGGTTCTCGATGGCGAACCGGTAAGCCTCCTGCATCCGTTCCCGGCCGGCAAAGGCGCACACCAACAGAAACAGGGACGATTTCGGGAGGTGGAAGTTCGTCAGCAGCGCATCGACACGCCGGAAACGGCTGCCGGGATAGAGGTAGAGGCGCGTCGAGCCGGAAACCGGCCGGATCTTTCCCGCGTCATCGGCGACGGATTCGAGGACGCGGGTCGAGGTCGTCCCGACGGCGATGACCCGTTTCGCCTCGTTGACCTGCCGGGCCGTCTCCCCGTCGATGGTGAAATGCTCCTCTTCCATGACGTGATCCTCCACATTCTCCGCCTCGATCGGGAGGAAGGTGCCGTAGCCGACATGGAGCGTGACGGGGGCGATCCGCACCGCCCGGCCTCTTAAAAGGTCGAACACCTCGTCGGTAAAATGAAGTCCCGCGGTCGGCGCCGCCACGGAGCCCTTAACCCGCGCATAGACGGTCTGGTAGCGCTCCAGATCCTGCTCCGACCGCGCCCGGTCCTTCTTCCGCTTGATGTAGGGCGGCAGCGGCGCCCTCCCGAATCGGGCGAGAAAATCATCGAACGGGATCTCCGTCCGGAATTCCAGAAGCCACTGCTTCTCCGACAGCCGCCGGACGATCCGCGCCCGGCAGCCGTCAGCGAACGTAACCGTGGTTCCGACATCGACCCGCTTAGCGGGGCGCAGTAGGACCTCCCAGGTCTCCCCGGGAGGGTCGCCCGGTTGTCGCGTCAGCAAGAGGATCTCGATCAAGCCGCCCGTCTCCTTCCGGCCGATCAGGCGCGCCGGAAAGACGCGGGAGTCGTTGACGACAAAAACATCCCCTTTGCCGAAGTACCCCGGAAGATCACGGAATGCCCGGATCTCGATCTCCCCCGTCTTCCGGTGCACCACCATCATCCGGGACCGGTCGCGGACCGCCGCCGGTTCCTGGGCGATCAGCTCTTCCGGCAGGTCGTATGCGAATTCTTCCAGCCTCATCATGAAGACAAAACCCCATCTCCGCGAAATCTGCGGCACATAATCAGAATCGGGATCGAAAGTCAACCATTCTTGCAATATGTTACGCTACAAAATTCCTTTGGGCATCGATATGAGGGAGGGATTTCGCAAGGCTCAGGTTGTTCCGAAAAAACACATAAAGCGTATCATGTTGAAAATGGGAAGGAAGGGGAGAATGAAATCCCCCCCCCCCCC
>JAURXV010000160.1 GCA_030654195.1 Syntrophales bacterium
CTCCCAGTTTGTGCGGACCGCCTCGACGTCCTCGACCGTGGCGTCACCGAAGACATGCGGATGGCGCCGGATCATCTTGGCGCTGATCTCCGCGAGGACGTCGGCGATGTTGAATTCACCCGCCTCCTCCGCGATCCGGGCGAGGAAGAGGATCTGGAAGAGGAGATCGCCGAGCTCCTCCCGGAGGTTCTCAGGCGAGGAGCCTTCCAGGGCCTCGAGAACCTCATACGCCTCTTCCATCAGATAGCGGCCGATATCTCCCTTCTTCTGCGCCCGGTCCCAGGGGCAGCCGTCGTTTGAGCGCAGCCTTTCGATGAGGTTGAGCAGTTCCCGGAATTTCTCTTCGGTGTGTGCGGGTGGTTTCAAGGAGTGGGTCCTTTCCGGGTTCAGATCGGTCCTGTGGGGAGGGAGCGTCCGAGGAGCTCCACGATGTGCAGGACGGGCTGTTTCATGCCCAACTCCCGGACGCCCCAGGCGAGTTGGAGGTGGCAGCCGGGGTTGGCCGTCACGAGGGCGTCGGCGCCGGTGGCCCGGACATGGGCGAGTTTCCGTTCGAGAATCCGGCGGCTCGTCTCCAACTCCTTGAGCGCGAAGGAGCCCGCCATGCCGCAGCACCAGTTCGATTCCTTCATCTCCCGCAGTTCGACCCCGGGGATCGCCCGGATCACCTGGCGCGGCGGGACGGAAAGGCCCTGGCCGTGCACGAGGTGGCAGGGTTCGTGGTAGGTGACGGTCAGCGGCACCGGTCGGAGCTCCTCGGTACGGATGCCGGCCTCCGCAAGGAATTCGGAGATGTCGCGGATCTTCGCCCGGAAACGGACGACCCGTTTATTATCGTCCAGCCCTTCCAGCAGCTCCTCGTATTCCTTGAGCGCACAGCCGCAGCCGGCGCAGTCGGTCACGATGAAATCGACGCCGAGGGAGAGGAAAAGGTCGATGTTGATCCGGGCGAGACGCCGGGCGGTATCGCGGTCCCCTTCGGCCAGATGGGGCGCCCCGCAGCACTTGACCTCCTTCGGGGTGATGACATCGAAGCCCTGCCGGGAGAGGATGCGGGCCGTCTGGCGGGAGACCTCCGGAAAGACCAGGCTCATCGCGCAGCCTAAGAAGAAGCCGACGCGGCCCCGTTTTTTACCGAGGGCAGGGATCATCTCCGGGATCTCCATGCGCAGCGGAGGGGTCAGCTTTGGGAGGATCCCCTCCATTTTGGCGAGCGTGTCGGGCAGGAACCGGTTGATCCCGAGACGGCGGACCGCCCACTGGAGGCCGAGCCGCTGGTAGAGGCGGACGGGCAGCATGGAGGTTTCCATCAGCGCGGGCGAGGGGAGCATCCGCTTCAGGATGAAATCCCGCAGCATCCCGGCGGGGAGGGAAGGGGGGTGGAAAACCTGCGCCTGGCTCCGGCAGAACTCCATGATCGTTCCGACGCGGACCCCCGACGGGCAGGCGGTGGAGCAGGCCTTGCAGTCGAGACAGAAAAAGGACTCATCCCGGACGGCGGGGGTGAATTCCAGCTTCCCCTCCGCGACGGCGCGGGCAAGGGCGGCCCGGCCTCGGGGGCTCGATCTTTCCCGGTTCGTCAAGGCGTAGGTGGGGCAGACCGCGAGACAGAAGCCGCAGCGCATGCACTGGAGAATGGATTCGTAACCCGGGGCGTCCTCCGGATGAAAATTACTCGATAGGCATTGCTCAGCCATTTGTCTCTCCCGGAATCTTTGATCCCGCCGGAATTCCTTCATCGAGGAAGATCTTTCCCGGATTGAGGCGGCCGTCCGGGTCGAAGGCGTGCTTGATCCGGCGCATGACGCCGATGCCCCCCTCGCCGAACTGGCGCAGAAGGTAGCCCTTCTTGGCAATGCCGATTCCGTGCTCCCCAGAAACGGTGCCTCCCATGGAAAGCACCTTTTCGTAGAGATCGGAGAAGAAGGCGTGGACCCGGGCGACCTCCTCCCGGTTCCGCTCGTCGGTCACCGCCGTGGGGTGGAGGTTGCCGTCGCCGGCGTGGCCGAAGGTGGCGACGCGGATCCCGTATTTCTCCTTGAGCCGTTCGATCTCGGCGAAGGTTTCGGCGAGGCGGCTCCGGGGAACGGTGGCGTCTTCGAGAATGGTGGTCGGCGACACGCGGGCCACGGCCGAAAGGGCGGTCCGCCGCGCGGCGGCGAGCTGGGCGGCCTCTTCGGCGTTTGCGGCCTGGCGTATCACGTCCGCCCGGACCTCTTCGAGGATCTTCCGGACCCCTTCCGCCTCCTCGGCGACGACCGCGGGGTGTCCGTCCACTTCGATCAGCAGGAGCGCCCCCATATCGCGGGGGAGGCCGATTCCGGCGTAGTCCTCCACGCAGTTGATCGTCGTCTTGTCCATGATTTCGAGGGTTGCGGGGATGATCCGCGCGGCGATGATTTTGGAAACGGCCTCGCCGGCGGTCCGGATATCCCGGAAATAGGCGAGAAGCGTCCGCTTGTCCTGCGGCGGGTTGATCAGACGGACCGTCACCTCGGTGATGATGCCGAGGGTTCCTTCGCTGCCGACCAGCAGGTCGCGCAGCGAGTAGCCGGCCACATCCTTGACGCATTTGTTTCCGGCGTGAAATTCCGTGCCGTCGTAGAGGAACCCGGAGAGGGCCATCACGTAGTTCCGGGTGACGCCGTATTTGAGGCCCCGGAGGCCGCCCGCGTTCTCCGCGACGTTGCCGCCGAGCGTCGATACGTTCTGGGAACCGGGGTCGGGCGGGTAGAAGAGACCCTTTGCCGCCGCGGCATTGAAGAGATCGACCGTGATGACGCCCGCTTCGGCGGTCAAGGTCAGATTCTCCTCATCGATCTCCCGAATCCGGTTCATCCGGGTGAGGCCGAGGACCATGCCTCCCTGGAAAGGGGTGCTGCCTCCGGAGAGGCCGGTCGCGGCGCCGCGGGGTGTGACGGCAAGACCCTCCCGGCGGCTCACCTCCAGGGCGGCCTGCAATCCCTCCCGGTTCTCCGGAAAGACGGCCACGTCGGGAAACCCCGCGATTTCCGGTGTGGCGTCATAACCGTAGACGAGGAGATCCTCTCTTTCATGGTAGACGTTTCCGGCGCCGACCTTCTGCCGGAGGTGATCGATGACGGTTTTGTTCAGCACGGCATACCTCCACCCACAGGGCTCCCGTTCGGGTTCGAGGAGAGATTCGAACCGTTCGATAATGCAGAAATATATAGTGGGGAGGCGCATCCCTGTCAAGGTAATAAACCGCAATATTTCTTGACAGGTGCCGGAAAGCTTGTTAAAAAGCGGTCTCGTTACCGGGAGGGATTGGCCAGCGGCGGCGCCTCTCCATCCCGCCAGGCATATCTCATTTGCCGCAGGCAGACCATGCCCGGCCGTCGAGTGTTCTTGCAAAGGTACCGGAAATTTCGCAGGCATCCGAGAGTTTATTCACCCAATAAAACGGAATGACTATTGAAAAGGAGAGGGCCATGACTTTGAGAAAGAAAGTGCTGTTCTTTTCTGTCGCGGTGCTGACGGTCCTGGCCGTCGCCGGTATGGCGCAGGCGGCGGTTCCTGCGGGTTTTGACGACAACGAAATCCGCATAGGCCAATGGGGTCCCCAGACGGGACCTGCGGCGCCCTGGGGGTCGGTCGCCCGGGGAAGCAAGTTGCTGTTTGATATTGTCAACGAAGAAGGAGGTATCCACGGCCGGAAGATCAAATACTTCATCCGGGACGATATGTACAACCCCGCCCAGACCGTAGCGGTGGTCAGGGAGCTGGTGGAGCGGGCCGGCGTCTTGGCATTTGTGGGTGGTGTGAGCACCGCGTCAGGTTTGGCCGTAAAGGATTACCTGGCGATGAACAAGGTCATCTGGGTGGGCCCGGTAGGGGCCGTCGATGAGTATGTTTTTCCTGCAAAACCTTATCTTTTTGCGGTGAACACCCTTTATGCGGATGAGGGGAGCATCCTCGCCAAGCATGTGGTAGACAAGCTCAACATGAAGAAGGTCGGTATCCTCTACCAGAACGATGTTTACGGCAAGGCTGGTCTGGAAGGGGTAAAGCAGCGTCTTGCCGCCTACAAGATGAGTCTCGTTGCCGAAATACCGGTAGAACCCACCGAGAAGGATATGGCTTCACAGGTGCTGAGGCTGAAGAACTCCGGTGCCGAAGCGGTCATCTTGTATGTTAGCCCCACCATTGCGGTGATTGTCCTGAAAACCAGCGCAACCGTAGCCTTCAAACCTCAATGGGTCTCTTCTCACACCCTCTCCGATTATCCCTTGATGAACAAGATATCAGGAGGTCTTTGGGAAGGCGTCATCACCGGCGCGGTCGGAGATATTCCGGATTCCAAACACCCCCTGATGGTCAAATATCGGGATGCCGCCAAGAGGTTGGCGCCCGATGAACGATGGGGCGTCTTCTATTACGCCGGCATCATCTTTGCGGATCCCCTTGTCGAAGCCTTAAAAAGGGTAGGGCGAAACTTGAGCACGGAGGCGGTGATAAGGTCGCTAAACTCCCTTACGGATTATCAGACCATCGGTCCGAAGATAAGCTGGACGGAAAAACAGCATCAAGGGACCGATTCGATCATGATCCATAAATGCGGTCCCGTGAGTAGTTCCATCATGCTGCAGGATTGGACGGCCAACGATTTGGCGGCCTGGAAAAAATAGAGGGTGAAGCGGAACCGATTTATTTGAAAACCGAGGTATTGCCATGGACATGAAGCGGGATTACTATGAGGACGTTCAGCTCTTCAAAAGCAATGTTGTTCTTTTCTGGTCGGCGGCGCTATTGCTTGTCCTCTTT
>JAURXV010000171.1 GCA_030654195.1 Syntrophales bacterium
CATGCTTTTTGTGGGGTTTCTGCTTCTCTACCTTGGGATCAAGAAGGACTGCGAGCCTCTCCTGCTGGTTCCGATCGGTTTCGGGTGTCTCCTTGCGAACATTCCCCTTTCGGATGTGATGAGCAATGAAGGATTCATCCGGGCTATCTATGATGCGGGCATCACGACGGAACTCTTTCCGCTGCTGATCTTCGTCGGCATCGGCGCGATGACGGATTTCGGGCCGGTTCTGGCGCAGCCGTCCACGTTTCTTCTCGGCGCCGCGGGCCAATTCGGGATCTTCCTGACGCTGATCCTCGCACTGGTGCTGGGTTTCCCGCAGTTGGACGCGGTTGCCATCGGGATCATCGGGGCGTGTGACGGGCCGACGGCCATCTATGTTACATCGAAGTATGCCCCGCACCTGCTCGGCGCCGTATCGGTCGCAGCCTATTCCTACATGTCGCTGGTGCCGATCATCCAGCCGCCGATCATGAGGCTGCTGACCACGAAGAAGGAGCGTGAGACCGTGATGAAGCCCGTGGCCAAACCGGTCTCCAAGACGACAAAGATGATGTTTCCCCTGGTGATCACCGTCCTCGGCGGTCTCATCGCACCGAAGGGCCTTCCCTTGCTCGGGACGATCATGCTCGGAAACCTGATGCGTGAATCCGGCGTCGTGAGCCGCCTGACCAAGGCGTCGGAGAATGAAATCGCCAATGTCGTGACCCTCTTCCTCGGTCTCTGCATCGGCGCGACCATGGTGGGAAGCGCCTTCATCAAAACGCAGACCTTGATTATCCTGGCGCTTGGCTTGGTGGCCATCTGTCTCGATACGGTCTGCGGCGTCCTGATGGGCAAGGTCATGCGGGTAGCGACCGGCGGGAAAGTCAACCCCCTGATCGGTGCGGCCGGCATCTCCGCCTTTCCGATGGCGGCACGCGTCGTCCAGCGCGAGGGGCAGAAATGGAACAAGAAGAGCTACCTGCTCATGCACGCGATGGGCGCCAACGCCGGCGGCCAGGTCGGTTCGGTAATCGCCGCAGCGGTCATGCTGTCGGTCCTGGCGGGCATGGGGATCATCCGCTGATTGCGGAACGCTTTCTCAAGGAGGCAGCCGATGATCGCGATCAATGAACTGGACCGGGTGGAGATCCTTACCCTCCAGGACAACTACATCGATATGACCGCGACGGATAACAGCGAGATGATCCACCGGGCCGGAGCGCGGGTGAACGGGGAGATCCGGAAATCGGTCCTCGCCGAACACGGCTTCTCGGCGGGACACGCCTCACTTTCGCGGCTTAGAGGAGCTTTCCCTGATTAGGAACCGGGGACATGTTCCGGAAGCCCAAAGGGATCGGAACGTGTCCCCGGAACACAAGCATGGCGGAAGGAGAAACAGTATGGATCAGGAACTGCCGGGGTGTGCACGCTGTCCGTTTGAACCGTCGGGGCGCATCTGTCAGGACGAGGAGGGCGAGGCGCCGCCCTTCTGCCCCACGGTGAATAAAGCGGAGGTGATTGAAAAGGCCCTTGAAGAGCTGAAGAAGCCTGAAATCCTGGAATTTGCCCGGCAGGCGTCGATCCAGGAGGGGGAGGGGTATGCGGACCGGGAACTCGGTTATGCCAGGGCAAGACCCCTCAAACCGAGGATCGTGGAGACGATCGAGTTTGCCGGGAAGATGAAGTACAAAAAGATCGGACTCGTCTTCTGCATCGGCCTTCGCAAGGAGGCCAAAGTTGTGGAGAGCATCCTTGCCGTGAACGGGTTCACGGTCGTCTCGGGGCTCTGCAAGATGGGGCGCGTGCCGAAGGAGACGATCGGGGTCCGGGATGATCAGAAGATCAAGATCGGCTGCTTCGAGTCGATGTGCAACCCCATCGCCCAGGCGTTTCTGTTCAACGAGGAAAAGACCGAGTTCAATGTCATGATGGGCCTGTGTGTGGGCCACGACTCGCTGTTTCTGAAATACGCCGAAGCCCCCTGCACGGTCTTTGCCGTCAAGGATCGCTTGCTGGGACACAATCCGCTGGCGGCCATCTACAATATCGACAGCTATTACCGGTCGCTCAAAACCGCGGCCAAGTCGGAATAGTTCCTCCGGCCATCGGCTACACCTCCGCGAGTCAAACGAAAAGCCCCCATCGGAGAAGAACAGGTAAAATCATTGACAAATGAAGTTTACCGTGGTTAAGTAACCCCGCTTTTCGGCTGACGGCTTCGAGCCGTCACGGGTTCGCAGGTTTCTTCCCTCACGCTTCACAATGCTTTCCTGACCCATCTGGCCGTGAAGGAACATGTCAGCGCATCGACTCAGAACCTGGCATTGAGTGCAGTCAACGTCAGGGAAACCCATGAAAATGATCTTAAAGACGGCTGGGGCAATGTCCTGATGCCGGATGCTCTGGATCGCAAATATCCGAATGCACCCCGTGAATGGCGGTGGCAATGGGTATTTCCACAGGAAAGCCGGTGGAAAAATACAAAGATCGGTCAGGAGGGCCGTCACCATGTGCACGAGACGATCCTGCAACGTGTTGTACGAGATGCCGTCCTAAAGGCCGGAATCGTCAAACACGCCGTATGTCACACTTTTCGGCATTCGTTTGCAACGCATTTACTCGAAGCCGGTTACGACATTAGGACGATCCAGGAATTATTAGGGCATAAGGACGTCAGTACGACCATGATCTATACCCATGTGCTCAACAAGGGGGGGCATGGCGTGCGAAGCCCCATTGACGGATTATGAATCGTCTTATACAGGCTGCATAAGACAAGGTCACATAAGAGGGTGATTTAGAATATGTATGGATATACGGACGGTTAAGCTGTTACTGGATGACGCTTGAGCTGTCTTTTAAGATGAGAAAAAACTTGTAGTATCGGGATATACAGACTGTATATTTATTGTTAGGGTGCGAAGAGACGCGCAATCGGAACGCATACGAACGTTAGTGCCGTTGAATCCGCTATTTGCGGGGGAGGGTTATTCATGACGCGCGTGCAGCTGACTCTGAAAAGTATTAGGGCACGGCCTGTCGTTGTGCCCTTGAAGCGGCCGGTTGTGTCGAAAGTAGGCCTGTTCAAGGACTGGCCGCTGATTCTGATTGATCTCTACACCAACGAAGGCGTCGTCGGCCATAGCTACCTCGAGCCGTATCTAAAGCAATCCGTGCGCTACATCGTACCGGCGCTGGAAGATCTCGCTGAGGCGGCAAAGAACCAGCCGCTGGCGCCGTTCGACAGCTATCGCCGTGCAATCGGCTCGCTGCATCTCGTCGGACGAGAAGGCATATCCTTGATTGCGACATCGGGCCTGGATATGGCGGCATGGGATGCTCTTGCCAAAGCCGCCGACATGCCGCTCGCGGTGTTCCTTGGCGGGACGGTCGGTCCCGTCCCTGCCTACAACAGCAATGGCTTGTGGTTGACGCCGCTAGACAAGCTCTCCGCCGAGGCCGCCGCGCTCGTCGCGGAGGGCGGGTTCACGGGCCTGAAGCTCAGGTTGGGACGGGAAAAGCTGGCCGACGACCTGGCGGCGATCGCCGCCGTGCGCGACGCGGCCGGCGCTACGGTGAAGCTCATGTGCGACTTCAACCAGGGCTTGTCGCTGGGTGATGCGCTCGTGCGCTGCCACGCTCTGGACGATCAAGGTCTCTATTGGTTCGAGGAACCGACCACCTACGACAACATTCCGGGTTACGCCCAGCTGACGCGCGAGCTGAAGACACCCGTTCAGCTTGGCGAGAACTTTTACGGTCCGCGCCTGCTCTATCAAGCGGTGCTCGCCGGTGCCGGCGACTACGTCATGCCCGACCTCATGCGCATTGGCGGCGTCACCGGGTGGCTGCGGGCTGCCGCGATCACGAGCGCTGCGGGCATTCCAATGTCGACCCACCTTTATCCGGAGATCGCCGCCCATCTCATGCGAGTCACCGATACGGCGCACTGGCTCGAGTGGCAGGATTGGGCCGACCCGATACTGTCCGAGCCCTTCCAGATCAAGGATGGACATCTCATGGTTCCGGACAAACCCGGACAGGGCATCAAGTGGAATGAGAAAGCCATCGCGAAGTTCGCATGCTGAGGCGAGAGGTCCGCGCGAGCGCGCACCCTAACCGCTGCTTGCGCACGGACGCGTGCGAACTCGTGCGCGCCGGCGAAGCGAGACGTTATGATTTAGATTCGGAGGCACAATAATGTCTACTATTGAATTTGATCGCAAAGTAGGAAAGCAAATTACTATTAACAGAAGAGCAGAATTCACGTTTCCTACAAAGGACGGGCCAATAATTGAAGCTTACAATGAATTTCCACAACAATATAAAGTTATTATAGGTAAGGGGATTTATTCCGGAGGTTTGTATTCTAACCCAAGGCCTTATTATTATTTTGAAATACATAAAAATGGCCATAATGCTTTTTTCAATTTGGTGGAAAACTTGAGAGTATTTCACGTAAAAGTAGACCTACATAGCAAGGTTGTACATGTAGAAAAAATATCATAACCAGCCTCTTAAACGACCGCCGAAAGGCGTAGCGGCTGGCGGCCGGCACGTTATGTAAGTGACACTATAAGAGACTATTTTGTATATGCCTGGAAAAATAAATCGTTGTTATCGATGTCAGCCTTATATAAGGCAGCATATCGTTGCGGACGGCAATCAGGATCTAGTGCAAGCAATTTGCTTATTCGGAGACGCGGTTGATTCTTGCGATAAGTTGTCAGAAGAAGCTAAGAATGAAATCATTGGAATTTTGAACGCAATAATTGGTGGCTATCCATCTACAATTTTGGTCTCGTCAATTTTTTGCTCATTTTCGATAATTGTAAGAAAGCACATCTCTAATGTGTCAAAAGGAGAAGATTTATGGAACAAAATTGAGATATTCGCTAAAAAAGAGACATAACAATCCAGCCGATCGCTGCGCTCCGGCTAATTTTTTCGTTAAGATAAGCTATTCACTAAAAGGATATAAGACATGAAATATGTTTTACGAAAACCAGTTTTAGGTGAGGTACCAGATATTGAAATCAGTGAAGAACAATATAAGATTTACAAAGAATCCAGGGTCATCCTTATAAACTGTCTGGATATTGAAGAAAAATATGAGATTCTGGTTTCAAATTACCTTGAACTGGAAAAGAATATTTTGTGCGCCAATGCTACATATATGGTGCGAGATCATATTGGTTATTCAGATTTTTTTGATTTGCGACTTGCTCTAAACATCTGTTTGGTGAATCTTCTTACATCAGCACGACTATATGTTGATCAACTTCATCATCATGTCAAAGAATGCGTACCTCATCTTGATGGTGTAATACAATTAATTAAAAACCTCCTTGCAAAAGAATATGACGAGAATCCTGAGTTTCGATTTATGGAAGCATTGCGAAATTATGTTCAGCATCGTGGTATACCAGTTCATTGGACTTCTTCGGGTGAGAGATGGACTGAAATAGGTGAGGATGGACTACTCGAATATTATTTGGAGCTAGCGGCGCTTAAGTCAGTGCTTGAGGAAGATGGGGAATTCAAGAAGCAGGTACTTAATGAATGTTCAGATAAAGTCGATCTTAAATCAGCAACAAGAAGCTATATTGAGTCAATTAGCAAAGTACACGATGCAGTGAGGGAGTTGGTACGAAAATCCGTTCAGGATTCGCGCTTGAATCTAGAAGAAGCTCATACTCAATACAGTAAGGTTTATAAAGAGAGTTTAGTTGGCCTTAGTGCTTGTATAATCAATGATTGTGGAATCATCGAAACAGTGCCTTTATTATTGGACTGGGATGATGTTCGTGTGAAACTGCAGAAAAGAAATCGAAAACTTATAAACCTCAAAAAAAGGTATGTAACTAGTAAGGTACAGAAATCATAACAAAAGCATCCACCGGACGGCTTACAGCCGCCGCTGATGCCCACGTTATGTGTCAAAGGAGAAAACAGATGAAAGTGAATGAGGAAGTCTGGAAATTTATACAGCACCATCTGGGGTATACAGATGAGGAGCTGGAGATTTTTCGAAATAACCCCAAGAATGTCGACATCGTGTCCAAGGCTCCAGCTCTGATGAAGAAAACGATTATTGCAGAAGTCGTCGCTTCAAATGGCTGCAACAGTCAGCACAAAGTAGGTGACAAGTTTTATTTCGATGGTTCCGGGAATTTGCTTACCAAACTGAACCCCAAGCGTATTTGCGTTCATGCTATTAGCGCTCTTTCCGGCCCAATATATGTTTCAAACGAATTGTTTTATGCCGGAGTGGATCCCAATGAAATGAGGCTTAATCGTGTAGGTTGCTTCGACGTAGGGGTTCGTTGTGGTGGTTGGGGACATATCGTTTTAGAAGTGCGAATGGAAGAAAGGAAGTAGTACGCAAGTTTTGGCACATAACCCGGCGCTCCTGCCGATCGCGCTGACGTGCGGCAGCTGAGCTTTTCGTCGGGACGGAAGAAAGGGACCGAAGCAATATGAAAGTTCGGCATCGAGGATATGAACCGCGGGTGGACGCTTCAGCCTACGTCGCGCCGACCGCTGTTCTTGTCGGGAATGTGGGGGTTGGCGCGCGCGCTCGCGTGATGTACGGCGCCGTCTTGGATTCCGAGGCGTCCACAATTTCCATTGGCGCCGACAGCATCGTATGCGAGAACGCCGTCATTAGAGCCACGGCGGAAGGGGGCACTTCGCATCCCGTGATGATCGCCGACCATGTATTCATCGGACCTCACGCAACCATACTTGGTTGCACGCTGGCTCGGTGCGTGTACGTAGCCACTGGGGCAACCATTCTCCAAGGGGCCGAGGTGGGGCCAGGGTCCGTGGTGGCCGTAGGCGCCCTTGTTCACGCCAATGCCGTTGTACCGGAAGGCACTTTCATCCCTCCCTGCAATATCGCCATCGGAAACCCCGTCAAGATACATGCCCCCGGCGACGCGAACCTCATAGCCGCGATAAAATCCGTAGGCTTTCCCTCGATTGCTTTTGGCGTCAAGCCAGACCCGACGGACCGTTTGGCAGGATGCCGTGGAGCCACGGAAACTCGCTCCAGAGAGTTCGAGGCACATCTATCAGATGAAGTCTTGGACGAATAGCCGTCATAACGACGAAGGCCCAACCAGACCCTGCAGCGGATCGCTTACAGCCTTTGGCTTCCGGCAACACGCTGAGGGCCGGCGCAGAGCCAATCAATCTGATGAAGATGATATGAGCCGAACCAGCCGGTTGACTTTACCGTCGGCAGGCGCCGGAAAGTTACCGGCAACGTTCGTCGATAATGATTTGGTGAGTTTCCGGTAAGCCTGCGTAGCGGGAAAAAGTTTGCCGGGGGCGAGGCTGGGGGGGCAAACGTTCCCCATGCCTCCCGGTCGTAGTGCAGCAGGCAGCGGTTGATTTAAAATATTGGGTGGAGCGGGCTCATCAGGAATCGTTGACGGGGATGCAGACCTGGTAATTCCATGGCATCCAGTTGCCGGGGTTTTTGAAGACCTCGGATGAATGTTTCTGGAGAGCCACCAGGTAGTCGAAGGGATTGACACCCCCCAGGTTGCAGGTGTGGATCAGGCTCATGAACATATCACCGATAACCGCGCCGTGTTCGGTCTTGTAGAAGAGGGAGTTTTTTCGGTGGAGAATGGCCTTTTTCAGAGTCTGCTCACAGATATTGTTGTCCAGGGGCGCTCCGGGGACTCTCAGGAACAGAGTCAGAGGATCCCAGTGTTTGAGCATATAGCTGATGGCCTTCCCCAAGCCGGAGTTCGGCTCCGTCTTCTTTTGCTCTATCTGTTGGGAAAACCACTGTTTGAGATTCTTCATCACCGGTGCGCTTACCCGCTGATGGAAGAGGAGCCGCTCCTGGGGTGAGAGGTTTTGTTGTTTGGCGGTCTCATCGTTTCTGTAAACCAACGCGATCTCGTCAATGACATGCGCCGTCTCTTCAGGAAAGTTTTCCGCCACGTCCACGAAGTTCCGCCGCCCGTGGACCAGGCAGTTTGCCAGGATTGTCTCGAACACCTTGGAAGCATTGCGGCTGAGGGCGTCGCACATCTGAATCGGCGGATCAAGTTCGGCTTGCCGTTGTTTAAGCAAGTCCGTCATATTTTCCCCGGCATGTTTGGGTCCCGTAAAGAACAGGGCGATCGTGCGGCCCTCTACGAGTGACATCATGCCGGTGGTAAACATCCCTTTTCGAGAGGATTTTTCATTGATCTCTTTTAGCAGCTCCAGGATCTTCATGGGGGTGTCGTCGTTATGGATGACATTACCCTGGGCGGCCTGACGGATCAGCTCCCGATAGGCAGGATGAGGGCCCCTGTTGGCGGCATTCTCTGCGATATCCCACTGGGTTGACGCCGGCAGTGGTATCCCCATGCTTTCCTGAAGCTTCTCGATCCGGTAGAAAGGAACGCCGCTGCCATACTTCAGCATGGCAATCATGGCCCCGGCGGTTTCGTCATACTTTTCGGAACCGACGTTGTTCGGAGGCTTAGCCGTGAAGACATCGCCGCAGAGGTTGCAGCGCATCTTCTCCATCTCGTAGATCTTTGCGGCCAGGGGCGGCATCCCTACGAACCGCACCAGGATCCCGGGCTTCTTGACCGGATAGACCTTCCCTTTGGGACATTCCGGACAGGGATCGCCGGCCTTTAGATCCTGGATGGGTACTTTGACCCGCTCGGCTTTTTTGTAAGCATCCGCACCGTTTCTGCCGTGTCCCGGCTGCTTCTTCGGTTCAGATTCCTCTTCCCCCGGGGTCTCGACCTCTTTCGGCTTGCTTCCGATCTTGAAGAGTTTCTCTCTCGTCTCCGTCTTGGCGCCAAAGATCACCCGCAACAGACGTTTGATCGCCGTGGCCTTCTCATCCACCGCCTGGCTGAGATAGGCAAGGGCCTCTATAATGGACTTGATGATCTCCTAATCGCCTTCCTGCAGTGCTCCCTTTTCCACCCGTATCAGGAGGGCTTCCACATCCGCCGGTTTCAGCTCGACCAACTTCGGGGTCTTCATGCCGGACCTCCACAAAGATGATCGCGGAAATCCTTGGACAGGGAATAGCCCAGAACATCCTTGATGGAACGGTTCGCCTTGCCGGTCTGATCATTCTTCCCCCGACCCGTGGTCTGACCAATAGTGAGCCAGTTGGCCGCCCGGTAGCAGGTGCCATGAAAACGCTCCTGATCGATGAACGTTTCCAGATAATGCAGGGGGTGATGGTAAAATCGCTCCCAATCTTTGGGCAGGATCTTTACCATCTTGCCCAGAATGTGAGAGGCTAAGCAGGAAACCTTTACACAGGGCAGGATGAGAAACCGGGTGTTTACGGCAATCAGAGAGAGGTTCTTCTCCCGCATCTGTTTCGTCCAGCCGATAAAACGGTCGCGATCGCCGATATGACGGGGAGCCGACGACCAAGCCAGACAGGCAATCGGTCTGCCCTTGGCAAAAACAATATACTTAAGCTGCTCCCCTACCGGCTGGCAATAACCAAGATAATGATGCTCCTCGATCAAACTGTTGAACAGGGACTCCGCATCCGTCCGCCGGACCTGACGGAACTCGAGAGGTCCAAGATCCGACAGTTTCCCTTCCATGGGCGTCTGGTCTATCTCTACACGGGAAGGCTTCTTGCGATGCACCAAAGGATTGACGATCCGGATCCGGACGGGAGGCAGTTCGATCTGTCCCGCCCGGGCCAGTTGAAGCATCAGCCCCCGACATACCATGTCCCGCAGCGCCCCGTTTTGCTGCACCCAGCCCCAGGCCTGACAAAGCTTCCTGGAAAGCATCCAGCGGCTGTCGGCACTGTTTTGAGTAATAAACGCCCGGATAAAGACGACTTCTGCATCCGTTACCACCTTGCCTCTGTATCGCATCACCGTTTTCATGCGCAGGACATACCAGAGGCATCGACAGAACGCAAGGAAAAGTTTTCAGATCACGCATATTTTTTCAGGCTTCCCTCAGCGGCAGCAATCTCCCTCCAGGCAGGCGCTACGCGAACATGACTGGGATCGCCGTTCCACAGCAAAAGTTGCAGTTCGTGGACGGCCAAAACGCTGACACGATCAGAACCTTTATCCGGCCACCACTGAAACGTCCCCTTGGACAAACGCTTCTGGCAAAGCCAGAACCCCTGGCCGTCATACATCAGCGCCTTGATCGCTGTCGCTCTATGGTTCCGAAACACAAAGACGCAGCCAGAAAAAGGATCCGTTTCCAATATATGCCGGCAGATCTCCGCCAATCCGTCAATCCCTTTGCGGAAATCCACCGCCTTGATGGACAGCAGAATCCGCATGTGCGGCGTGAGTTGGATCATCCCCGACCCCAGAACGTCTCCATCAGCTCCAGGGGGTGAAAACCCGGCGCCCCTTTGATATGGATCTTCATCCTCCCTCCGGCTCGTTCCATCTCCATGATGAACTCCGGCAGGGATGATCTCAAATCCAGGGCAACAAAATCGGATGGTGTCACAGATCCGGGAAAGTGGTCGGGACATGCAGACTGAAAGCGTTTCTTCAGGGCTTTATAACCCAGATGCAAGGCACTAGATATTTTGCATAGGGAGTGATCGGCGCAAAGACGTACCGCGTCTTCCCATAAGGCCGCCGGGATGGGCGTGCCACGCTTCCGCACCTCACGCCATCGCTCAAATCGCTGTTGAACTTCTTCAATGTTTGGTCCTGTGCAGGCTGTGAACTGCTGTTCCATCGGTTATCCTCCTTCTTGGTTGATAGCCGATCATACTCGCCCGTACAAAATTTTTCACGCAGCCTTACCGGAAAGACACATTCTTCCGACTATATTGATTGGTCGAAGGCAAGAAGAGTGTTACTTCCCAACGTCAAGCCTTCTCTCAGAACGATTTCTCTAC
>JAURXV010000021.1 GCA_030654195.1 Syntrophales bacterium
TGCGATGGCGATGAGTTCCGTTTCGGTCGTCAGCAACTCCCTCCGCCTGCGTCGCCGCTGGCGCCGCCTCCTCTAACCTTCCTTCTGGTATGTGGGGGCGTTCTTCGGGGCCTTGCCGCCTTTGATCTTATGGTAGTAAGCGTAGGTCATCGGTTCTGCCGTGGCGTCCAGGATGTCGCACTCCACGACCCGGCCGAGGACGATCGTATGGGTTCCGCAGTCCATCTCGCCCACCACTTCCGCCTCGATGAAGGCGACGGCGTGGTCGATGACAATGGGGACCCCGGTCTTCCCCGTCCGGGTCCGGACGCCGTCGAACTTGTCGATATCCCGGCCGCACTTGAAGCCGAACCGGCCGATCAGCGTCATCGGCGTCGCCTCTTCGAGGATGGAGACGGCGAAGAGCCGGCTGGCGACGATCTGCTCGTGTGTGAAGTTCTGCTTGTTTATGCTGACCGCGATGGTGGGCGGCTCCGAGGTAACCTGGAAGACCGTGTTGGCGATCTGACCGTTGAACCGTCCCTCCTTGCCCGAGGTGATCACGTAGATGCCGTAGCTGAGTTTGTAAAATGCGGACTTGTTCATCGTCTCTCCTCCTTATCAAAGTGGATGGAACAAGTAGGGACAGCTCCCGATTTTCCCTGTGATTCTTTTCTCATCTCCAAGGCGCCGTCAAAGGGTCATGGGAGGGCCGTCCGATTGTTCCGGCGCCCGGGGCGGACGTTCGCCGAAGATTCCCCGGCCGACCCGGACGATCGTTGCCCCCTCCTCGATGGCGACGGCATAATCCCCGGTCATCCCCATCGAGAGCTCCCGCATCTCCACACGAGGCATCCCCTCGGTTTCAATCCTGTCTCTGAGCTCCCGGAGCGCACGGAAGAAGGGTCGGGCCTCCTCCGGATCGTCGAACCAGGGGGGCATCGTCATCAGACCCCGGACCGAAAGATTCGGGAGCGGGGCGACTGCCCGGACCAGCTTGACGGCGTCCGTGATCGGGACGCCGCTTTTCGTCGCCTCCCCGGCGACATTGACCTCGATCAGGATCTTCATGACCAGACCGGCCGCCCGTGCGTGACGGTCGATCTCGACGGCGAGCCCCAGCCGATCCACCGAGTGGATCATGTCGAAGAGGCGGACGGCGTATTTCGCCTTGTTCGTCTGGAGTCGGCCGATCATGTGCCATTCGCATCTCTTCCCCATCGTTTCGAGCTTTCGCTTTGCCTCCTGGACGTAGTTTTCGCCGATGATGTCCACGCCGGCCTGCACGGCCTCGACGATCCGGTCGTCGTGGACCGTCTTCGTCACCGCCATCAGCCGGACCGCGGAGGGAGAGCGGCGCGAACGGCCTGCCGCCTCCGCCATGATTTTCCGGACCTGCCGGATGTTATCTGCTACGTCCATGATGGATGTTCTCGAAAAATGCTATCATTCCCGAATCCTATTTTCCGCTGCCTCCGGGAAAATGGATCGCCGCGACACGCTTCAGCGCGTCGACGACCTCGCACAAGGGGAGACCCACGACGTTCGTGAAGGAACCGCGGATCTCGCGGATGAAGCAGCCGCCCATCCCCTGGACGGCGTAAGCGCCCGCCTTGTCGTAGGGCTCCTCTGTGCCCGTGTACCAGGCCATCTCGTCCGGGGCTATCCTGCGGAAGAGGATTGCGGACCCCACGACCTCCCGGATCCGAACCCCCCGATCCTGCCGGATGATGCAGAAACCCGTAAAGACATCGTGCGCCCGATCGCTCAGTTTTTCAAGCATCTTCGTTGCTTCATCTGCTGATCGCGGTTTCCCGAGGATCTCTCCAGCGACGACCACGATCGTGTCGGCGCCGAGGATCCATGCATCCGGGTGACGCTGCGCGACGGAGAGCGCCTTTTCCTCGGAGAGACGCAGGACGTGTTCTCGGGGCGTCTCCTCCGGCCGGAAGGTCTCGTCGATGTTGCCCGGCATGATATCAAAATCGAGGCCCATGAGCTTCAGGAGCTCAATGCGGCGGGGTGAGGCGGAGGCCAGGATGAGCCGTCCCGATATTGTAATTCCCATGCAAATTCCCCTCGATTTCCCCCTTCGCCGTTTCCAATCTTATAGAGGAAAGTCCACACCCTGTCAAGCTGTCAACTGGCGGGCCGCCGTCCGAAAGAAGAGCAATTTCCACTGGACATTTTCCTCTCTTCCGCTTAAGAGAGAGGGCGAACAGCGAGGGAGAATCGGGGCGTGACGGGTTTTCGGACTCTTTTTACGGGGGTGTCATAATGAACGGGAAAACAATCTTCGGCCTCTTGGCTGGTCTCATGCTGGTCTTCGTACTGGCCGGGCCGCTCGCGGCGGCGGAGCAGACCTTCGACTTGACCATCCCCGGCTGCACATCATGAGGGCCTTTCGGGAGGATAAGGTCTATCCTAAATGGCGTGGACGGGATCATCGGGGTTGCAATAGTGGCGGAACATACGATCCGGGTCACCTTCGACGGCCTGAAAACGGATCGGCAGAAAATCACCGATGCGCTTCTCCGGGGTGGCGTGACCATCCCCGGGAAACCGGAACCGATTACAGAAACACCTTTTCCCGATAAATGACCCGACCCGGCGACGAAGCAGTGGTTCGACAAGCTCACCATGACATCTGCGACTTTTTATGAAGCCGGCATTGTTCCGTTACAGATATTCCTTTAAACCCTTCTTTTCGAGAATCTCCACGACCTTCCGGACATCCTGCGACCGGCCCCGGCGGCAGATGAGGAGTGCGTCGTCCGTTTCAACGACGAGGAGGTCCCGGACGCCGACGAGAGCGACGAGTTTCCCGGGACTGTGGACCAGGCAATCGCCCGCGTCGATACCGACGAAGTTTCCCCGGACCGCGTTTCCGTTTTCGTCCTTCCCGGAGACCTCCCACAGCGCATCCCAGCTTCCCAGGTCGGACCAGCCGAAATCCCCCGGGACAACCACAACATTCGTCGCTTTTTCCATGACGCCATGGTCGATGGAGACGGCCTTTAGTCTCGTGTAGATGTCGCCGACAACCTGCTCCTCCCGCTCCGTTCCGAGCGCCTCTCGGATCTGCATGAGCCTCTCGTGGAGTTCGGGCAGAAACCGTTCGATTGCACCCAGGATCGTCGAGGCCTTCCAGACGAACATGCCGCTGTTCCAGAGGAAGCGTCCCTGGCGCAGAAATTCCCTGGCCTGTTCAAGGGGCGGCTTTTCCCGGATGGAGCGGACCCGGCGGATCTCCCCGTCCCCGCCGGCCGGAAAGGGATCGCCCTGCTCGATGTAACCGTATCCGGTCTCCGGACCGGTCGGCCGGATGCCGATCGTGACGAGGGCGTTCCCTCCGGCCGCAACCTTACCGGCCGTGTCCAAGACCCGCCGGAACGTGGTTTCATCGCCGATCCGGTGATCGGAGGGGAGGACCAACATCACCGCGTCCGGGACGCGCTTTTGGATATGGAGTGCGGCGAGGCCGATACAGGGGGCGGTGTTCCGCCCGACGGGCTCGATGAGGATGTTTTCGGCGGGGATTTCGGGGAGCCGGCGGATCAACTCCGTGGCGTGGCTTCGGCCGGTGACGATCAGGGTGCGCTCGGGCGGGACCAGCGGCCGGATCCGGTCGACGGTTTCACGGATGATCGTCCGCTCGCCCTGGATGTCCAGCAGGTGCTTGGGCATTTTCTCCCGGCTTCGGGGCCAGAACCGCGACCCCTTCCCACCGGCCATGATGACGGCAAACATAAGCGATCCTCCTCGGGCGGATTTTGTGAAGCGGCTGCCAACCTACCAGAAGCGGCCGGGATTATCAACCGGCGGCTTTACGAGCAAGCATCTCTAAAATATTTCCTCGCTCGTAGTGACAAACAGAGCCTTTTTTGTTCTTCCGGGTCATGCGTACTTTATGATTTGAGAAGGTATTATATTCCAACAGGATGGCCCTCTATAACACCTACAAACAAACGTTTTCAATCGACGAAAATACTAAGGATTATCGTTTGAAGTGGAGCATTACGGCGGGCATGTGCGGCGTGCGTCAGCACGTCCGAACCGTGCCCTGGTTGGCCTTCTGCATCTGTGTTCGTCGCTGAGGCAGCAGCTTTCTTCAATACAAGGCAGCAGAGCGCCCCTGTGAACCTCGTCCCTTCGACCACGAAGTCCGCCCGCCTTCCCAATGCGTCCATTTCCTCGGCGTTAAGAAAAGGCTCCTCGAACGAATGCAGCCACAAGAGCGCAAGACGGAAGCCTCCGAACCGGGCGCGGACATCCTCACAGACCGCTTTCGGCATGTCGCGCACCACGTCGTACATCAGGGCATAGCCATCAGCCTTGAGAACCCGATGCGCCTCGGACAATGCGTGGAC
>JAURXV010000022.1 GCA_030654195.1 Syntrophales bacterium
GTCCACGCATTGTCCGAGGCGCATCGGGTTCTCAAGGCTGATGGCTATGCCCTGATGTACGACGTGGTGCGCGACATGCCGAAAGCGGTCTGTGAGGATGTCCGCGCCCGGTTCGGAGGCTTCCGTCTTGCGCTCTTGTGGATGCATTCGTTCGAGGAGCCTTTTCTTAACGCCGAGGAAATGGACGCATTGGGCAGGCGGACGGACTTCGTCGTCGAGGGGACGAGGTTCACAGGGGCGCTCTGCTGTCTCGTATTGAAGAAAGCTGCTGCCTCAGCGACGAACACAGATGTAGAAGGCCAACCAGGGCATGGTTCTGCCGGGCTGACGCACGCCGCACATGCACGCCGCCTGCGGTGGCACGAACGGGTGCGGGATGTCGCTCAAGAAAAAAATGAAATGATTCGTACCCCATGATATAATTCCTTCAATATAATGTTGACGGAGGTTTTCAAAGATGACCAGAGAATTCAATGTGGTAATAGAAAGGGATGAAGATGGCTATTTTGTCGCCTCTGTCCCCGAGCTGCGAGGATGCCATACACAGGCCAAATCCCTTGATGTGCTAATGAAGCGAGTGAAAGAAGCTATCCAGCTCTGTCTCGAGGTTGAGGAACCCATATCAAACGAATTCATTGGCATTCAGCGTGTGGCCGTCTCCTCATGAGTAGATTTCCTTCAGTCACTGGTTCCCAACTTATCAAAGCCCTTCGGAAACTTGGTTTTGAAGTGATCCGTACGAAGGGCAGTCACCGTTTCTTACGCCATCCAGATGGCAGGAGCACAGTCGTACCGGTACACCGCGGCGAGACGATCGGGCGTGGACTTCTTGCTCAAATCCTGCGAGATTGCGAACTCTCCCGGGATGAGCTCCAGAAAATACTCTGATCGATCAAAGACAAGAAATTAGGAACAGCAAAGCAGATCAAGTAACAAGCGAACAAGGCAATCCAGCCGACTTCAAAAATCGCTCAACGGGAGGAGAACGGAAATGAAGGGTGTTTCCCAATGGGGTGGCTGGCCGGTCCTGAAGACCGTCGGCTGGAACCTGTTCCTGTTGTGCGCGGGAAGCGTAGTGACCGCTGCGGGGATCAACGGGCTCCTGATCCCCCACCGCTTCGTCAGCGGCGGGGTGACGGGGCTTGCGCTCCTCCTCCATTATCTTGTGCCGGCCCTCTCCGTCGCGCTGATCTACGCCGTCGCGAATGTGCCGCTTTTCCTGGCAGGATGGTTTTTCGTCAGCCGCCGGTTCTTCCTCTACAGCATCGTTGGGACGATCATCTTTTCCAGCGCCGTCGCCTGGGTGGATATCGGCGTCACTCCGGTTAAGGACCCGCTTCTGGCCGCCATCCTGGCGGGCCTCATCCTGGGAACGGGATCGGGGATCATCCTGAAGTCTCTCGGGTCGGCGGGCGGGACCGACATCCTGTCGGTGATCCTCCTCCAGCGTTTCTCCATCCGTCTGGGCACGACCCGGCTTGCCTTCAACATCCTGGTGCTGGCGGCGGCGGCCATGCTCTTCTCCGTCGAGGACGCCCTCTATACGCTCATCTACCTCTATGTCTCCGCGCAGATCATGAACCTCGTGGTCACGGGCCTGAGCCAGCGGAAGGCGATCTTCATCATCTCGCCCCGGTGGCAAGAGATCTCCCGGGGGATCCTTGATGAGATCCACCGCGGGGTGACCATCATCCGCGGTCAGGGGGGGTATTCGCAACAGGAACAGAAGATCCTCTATACGGTCGTGAATTTCCGGGAACTGGCCACCTTGAAGCAGATCGTCCGCCGCAACGATCCTGCCGCCTTCGTCGTCGTCACCGAGACCACGGAGGTGATGGGGCACCGGATCGGGAACCAGCCCCACTGGTGACGGCTGCTCCGGGGGCGCTATTCCTTCAGCGACTCCCGGATCTGTTTGGCCGTCTCCGGTCCCTCGAGGGCCTTTTCCATGGCCTCCGAGAGCACGCCGTTGATCTGGCTCTCCAATTTCTCCTCCGAGAAAAGGATGTGGTCCAGCGTGGAGCTGCTCTCCGAGGTGATTCGGTAGAAGATCCTCTTCTTCTGGACGTCGGCGAAAACAAGCGTCACCCTCGCTTTGGCGCTGTAACGCTTTCTCGGGATCGTATCGAGACAGGTCACGTCGAGCTCCTCGATGGCGCCGCCGACGAGGATCCTTCCCCAATCCGGCCGGATCGTGTTTTCCTGAAGATCCCAGGCCGCTTTCTCCGGGGATACGCCGTATCCCGACTGGATCAAAAGTTCGCGGAGCGCTGCTGCCACGGCATCCTGGGCTTTGACGTATCTCGGCAGGATCGGGATGGAAGAGCCGTCGGAATGGATGACCCGGCCGATCAGGAGCGTATCGTCCATCTTTCGGCGGTCGATGAAGGCAGCCACGGTAAGGCTGAATTTCCGGCCGTCGGTCACGGCAGGCGGGATCACCTTCGTCGGCTGATACCGCATGTTCACGTTGTAGATCTTCGGTGCACAGCCCATCGCCCAAACGAGCAACAAAAGGCAGACGAGCATCCCGGCGTATCGTAGCCCGGCCAGTTTGCCGTTTTTTCCGGATGCGGCCACTGTGGCCTCAACGCTGTCAGCACTCATGACAACTACCTCCTCAAACCAGTAAAGAAATTCAATAGCGGCAACCCTTTCTTATCCCGCAAAGTCGGCCGTTCCGGCCCGCGGAAGAGGGGCTATTTCGCCTTTCCCCCCTTCTTTTCAAGGGTCAGCAGGATCTCTCCCGTCTTCTTGAGCTCATCGCCGAAGGCGCCCCAGTTCCCCTGCCGGAGAAATTCCTGCGCCTTCCGGAAATGGCCGAGGGCTTCGATGGCCGTCTGGCGATCGCTGAGCTCCGCGCCGGCCGCCGGCTGCTTTACGCCGGCCTGCGGTTCCCGGTCCCTCATCGGTCCCCCGCCGAAGATCTTCCGGAGGGCGAGGTCGAGCGTCTCCTCCATGGCGATGTTATTCCCGTAGGCCACGATCACCCTTTTGAGTTCGGGGAGCTGGCCGTTGGCGGCGGCCAGGTACAGGGATTCGACGTAGAGGATCGATTTCTCGATCGGGATTGCCAGCAGGCTCCCCCGGATCACGTTCGATCCATGCTGTTGCCAGAGCGTCAATTGCTGGGAAATCGCCGTGTCCTGGTCGATCCGCGCTTCGATCTGGCGTGGTCCGTAGACCAGTTTCTGTTTCGGGAATTTATAGACGATCACCTTCCCGTAGTTCGGAGCGTCGCAGCGGGCAGCCATCCAGGCCGACATGTTGTCCTTCATGCTGGGGGTGAACGGGGCCAGCAGGATGAACTCCTCCTTCTCGGCCCCGGGGAGCTTCATGATCGTGTAGTAGGGGTCCATGGCCTGTTGGCCCCCGGCGACCTGTTTGCCGGGGATGGACCAGAGATCTTCCTTGTTGTAGAAGACCTGCGGGTCCTGCATGTGATAAGCCCGGTACATCCGCGCCTGGATCGCCATGAAACCCGGCGGATAGCGGACATGGCTCCGGAGCGCCTCCGGCATCTCGCCCATCGGCTTGAAGACGCCGGGGAAGATTCGGCTGTAGGTCTGCATGATCGGGTCGGTCGGGTCGCTGACGTAAAGCTGAACCGTTCCGTCATAGGCGTCCACGACCGCCTTCAACGTGTTGCGGATATAGTTGCCCATGTTTGGGGTCGGCTCCGAATAGGGGAAGCGATCCGTGACCGTATAGCCGTCAATGAACCAGAGCAGGCGCCCCTCCGGCGAGATGACGAGATAGGGGTCATTGTCAAGGTGTGCAAAGGGGGCGATCATGGAGACCCGCTCGCGGACGTTGCGGTGGTAGACAATGCGGCTTTCGGAGGTGATGTCGTCCGAAAGGAGCATCGTGATGGAACCGAAACGGACCGCAAAGATCAGTTTCCTCCAGAAGGAGAGAGGAACGCCTCCCTTTCCCTCGTAGCGGGAGTATACGTTCTTGTCGCCCACGGGGTAGTCGAACTCCGGCATTTTGGTCTTCACGAAGACATATTCGTTTGAGTTCTCCCCGAAGTAGATCTCCGGGCGGGTGACTTTGACGGGCGTCGTCGAGACGGGAGGGATGTCCTTGATGAAGAATTCCGGGAGCCCCTCGGGGGAGATGCGGTTCACGGGGCCCATGACGACGCCGTAGCCGTGCGTGTAGGCGAGATGTTCGTTTACCCAGGTTCGGGACGGCAGCGCCGGATAGGAGATCTCCCGCGGAGAGAGCATCACCTGCCGGTATTCGCCGTTGATCGTGTAGCGGTCGTTGTCGACGCCGGTGAACTTGTAGTAGGTCCGCATCTCCTGGAGCTGGGCGTAGGTCTGCAAGAGCGGGGCATGGTTCCAGAGCCGGATGTTCTTCACGGTCAGGTTGTTCTTCTCCAGCTCCTTCGCGGTCAGATTATCCTCCGTCGGGAACTCCTTCTCCTCGATCTGGGTCAGCCCGTAGGCAAGACGCGTATAGCGGATGTTCTTCTCCAGGTAAGGCGTCTCGGCGACGATCTCGTTCGGAATGACCTGAAATTTCTGGATGAGGGATGGATAGATCCCCCGGCCGAGGATGGACACGGCGATGAGAAGGAGAACCGCCGCCGCCGGAATCCGCCAGTCCGGACGGAAGGCGAAGAAGATCGCGGCGAGCCCGGGGAGGGCGTAAAGCCCCATCATCAGTTTCAGGACCCAGAGCTGCGTGGTCACGTCGGTGTAGCCCGGCCCGAAGACCACCCCCCGTTTCGTAAAGAGGAGCTCGTTGAGGTCAAGCCAGGCGCCGAAGACGCCCCAGAAAAAGAAGAGGGAAACGAGAAGCGCGAGATGAACGCGCGCCGCCGGGGCGATCTTCCAGATCCGGGGCGGGATGAACAGAAATGAACGCCGGATCAGATAGATGAACCCCGTGGCAGCCACCGTCACCATCAGGACGAACTTCAGCCAGCCGTAGATGTGGAGCAGGAACGGGAGCTGGAAGACGTAGAATCCTATATCCTTCTGGAAAAGCGGGTCGGAGACGCCGAAAGGGGAGGGGTTCCGGAAGAGGAGAAGGTTTTCCCACTGGGCGGAGCCGTTTGCGGCGGCAAAAAGGGCGAACAGGAGGGCGCCGAGGGGGATCAGGACCTTGAGGAGGCCCGGCCCCATCTCCTGTAAGGGGATGCGGAACCCTGCCAGATCCGCCTGATCGCCGAAGAGGGGTACCCGCGACAGGCGAAGCGCGATCAGGAGATTGCCGCAGAGAATGATGAAGAAGCCCGCCCCGAAGAGGGCGCCGGTTTTGATCTTTGCCAGGAGGGTCACGGTGAAGATTGTCTGATAACCGACCTCCTGGAACCAGAACCACTCGGTGATCAGGCCGATGATTCGAGTCAGGATCATGAACAAAACCAGTGCGGCGACGAAGAGGATTACCCCTTTCATCTGCCTGGCTTGGGTCTGGGGTTTGCGGATGATGGTCATGTCTGGTTCTCCTTGGTTATGGGGACAGATTTAAAATCTGTCCCCGGTGGCCTTCCGGTATGAGTTTATGAGATCCGTTTTCAAAACACCGTGGTCGATGAAATCCCAGGGCAGAATCTCATCGGTTTCCTTCCGGCGGTAGACGTAGAAATCGGCGTTTACGTTCACCTCGCGAAACGCGCGGGCCCAGTTGCCGCCGAGGCGATGGACAGCCAGCAGGAGTCTTCCCGTCTGCCTGTCCCCGAGGGCGAGCAGGGCCTGGATGTAATTCCATTTCGGCAGATCATGCGTAACCCGGACCGCCTTCTCACTGCGCAGACCGTCCCTGATTCGCCGCACCCTCCTGCGGACGACGGCGGCATCCTCCAGCGGATGCCACTGAAAAGGGGTCGCGGCCTTCGGGATAAACTGGTTGATCCCCAGCGTCAGGCGCCGGAAACCTTTCTTCCCTGCAGATGTTCTCCGGGCGTGGTGTTCCATCCCCTTGACCAGCCGGATGATCGCCTCCACATCCTCGTCCGTCTCCGTCGGCAGGCCGACCATGAAGTAAAGCTTCACCCGCACGATATCATATTCCATAAGTTTTTCAACAGCGGAAAAGATCTCCTCTTCGGTGATCCCCTTGCGGATCACATCCCGGAGACGCTGGGAGCCGGCTTCGGGGGCGAGGGAGATGGTCTCCACGCCTGTTTCTTTGAGGATGGCCATCATTTCAGAGCTGATCCGGTCGATGCGGAGGGAACCGACGGCCACTTTTCCCCCCCGTTCCAGGATGGAGCGGCAGAGGGGAAGGAGGGCCGGATGGTCCGAGACGGCTGTTCCCAGAAGGCCGATCGCTTTCCCCTTTTCGAGGCCCCGCCGGAAGGAAGGCTCAAGCGCCGCGGCGCTCCGGAACCGGACGGGTCGGCAGACAAAGCCGGCGGCGCAGAAACGGCAGCCCCGACCACACCCCCGGCTGACCTCCGTGAGGTACATTCCCCCGAGCTCCGTGCCTTCGGTGATGATCCCCTGTTCGGTCGGAAAGGCGTCGAGATCGGCGGCCCACGGCCGGACGATTCGCCGGGGAAAGGCGGGATCGAGGGGTTCGCGGGCGGTGATGCGGCCGTCCTCCCCGGCGGTCACCTGGTAAAACCGGGGGACGTAGGCCCCCGCGATCTCCTTCTGTATCCGGGCGAGGAGGGCTTCCCGCGGGAGATCCCGTCGGAGTGAGGCCGCCAGATCGAGAAATCCGGGGAGAATCGCTTCGCCTTCGCCGAGGAGATAGAGATCGAAGAAGTCGGCGAGAGGTTCGGGGTTCAGGGTGACGGCGATGCCGCCTCCGATGACGAGCGGATCCCTCTCCCCCCGGGCCTTGGTTTCGACGGGAATTCCCGCCATCTCCAGGATCCGGAGGACCTGGGGATAATCGTTTTCAAAGGAGAGGGAAAAGGCGATGATATCGAAGTCGGCGAGGGGCCGCTGCGACTCGATGCTGATCAGAGGGGCGCCGTCGGCATGGAGCGCCTCATCGCCGGGTTCGGGGAGAAAGACCCGTTCGCACAGAGAGGCGGGGTGGCGGTTGATGAGGGCGTAAACGGCCTGAAAGCCGAGGTTGGACATCCCCGTCCGGTAAAGGTTCGGATAAGCGAGGCAGACCGTAAGCGAATCCCCCCAGACCTTCCGGGACCAGCCTTGCTCGCCGGCGAGAAGATCGAGGCATCTTTTTTTTTGCTTCCATGACATCTTCGGGCCTTGGCCGGCTGCTGAAAAACGCCCATCTGCTGCGTTTCCCTCATCCTGCGCCGTTCAACGTATTCCGGGGACACGTTCCGATCCCTTCGGGCTCGGGGACACCTTGCGGCAAGGTGTCCCCACATGTCCCCGACGCCTCACGGCTCAGGATTTCGGGGGCCTTGCATCAGGCCATTTTTGAACAGCCTTCAAAAAGAGACTTCATGCTGCTAATCCGCCTGCCGTCGGAGAAAAGTGGGGATTTCCAGATCCGGACGGCTGTCGTCTTCAGCCGTGTCGGACTTCAGCGGAGGCAAGGCACCGGCGGGCTTTTCGTTCCGGATGAAGGTGGGAACGGCGATGTTGCCCTGCGTCCGCCGGAAACCGCCGAGCGATGCGACGTCTGCTCTGGCGGCGGACTCGGCGCTTTCAAATCCGGTGGCGATCACAGTGATCCGGATCTCATCCCCCATCGATTCGTCGACGACCGTGCCGAAGATGATGTTCGCATCTTCGTGCACCTCCGCCTGAATCATCGAAGAGGCCTCGTTGATCTCGTGGAGGGTCATGTTCGGTCCGCCGGTGATGTTCAACAGGATGCCGCGTGCGCCTTGGATCGTGTTGTCCTCGAGGAGCGGCGAGGAGATTGCCTTCTGCGCCGCCTCCACGGCCCGGTTTTCGCCTCCGGCCGTTCCGGTCCCCATCAGCGCGAGTCCCATCTGCGACATGATTTTCTTCACATCGGCGAAGTCGAGGTTGATGAGCCCCGGAATCATGATCAGGTCGGATATCCCCTTGACGGCATGGTAAAGGATGTCGTCGGCCTTCCGGAACGCATCGAGGAGGGAGATCTCCCTCCCCCCGAGGCTGAGGAGCCGTTGGTTGGGGACGATGATCAGGGTGTCTACGATCTTCCTCAATTCGGCGATCCCCGCCTCCGCCTGTCCGTTGCGCTTCTTCCCCTCAAACTGGAAGGGCTTCGTCACGACCGCCACGGTCAGGGCGCCCATTTCCCTGGCGATCTCCGCCGCGATCGGTGCGCCACCCGTCCCCGTGCCGCCGCCGAGGCCGGCGGTGATGAAGACCATATCGGATCCTTGGAGATTTTCGCGCAGCATCTCACGGGTTTCGAGGGCGGCCTGCCGGCCGATGTCGGGGTCTGAACCGGCGCCCAGCCCTTTGGTGACCTCGGCGCCCAACTGGATCTTGACCGCCGAAGCGGACGCCCCCAGCGCCTGCGCATCGGTGTTGGCCGCGATGAAGTCCACCCCCCGCAGGTTGTAGGAGATCATCGTGTTCACCGCATTGCCTCCGGCGCCGCCGATACCGATCACCTTGATCTTCGCCGTACTCACCAAATCCTTATCCGACAATTCGAACATAACGCCTCCCCACCCTAAAAGAATTCAAGAACCCACTGTTTAAGCCTCTTGAACGGACGACTGATGAAATTTCCCTCTGCCCGGATTAAATTTTCCCGGGCGATGTTCCTGCTCCCGAAGAGCACCAGTCCCACGCCGGTGGCATACAGGGGGCTGTTGACCACGTCCGTGAGCCCTCCGATGCCCATCGGGGAGCCCCGCCGGACCGGCATGTTGAAGATCTGTTCCGCCAGTTCGGGAACCCCCTCAAGGATGGACGCTCCTCCGGTCAGAACCACCCCTGCGGCAAGGATGTCCTCGCAGCCGGAGCGGGTGATCTCCTTGCAGGCCATGCCGAGGATCTCGTCCATCCGGGGTTCGATGATCCGGCCGAGGATCTGCCGGGAAACCTCCCGCGGCTCTCTCCCCCCGACGCTGGGGACCTGGATGATTTCATCCTTGGAGATCAGCGGCATGTAGGCGCAGCCATATTTGATCTTGATCCTCTCCGCCTCGGCGAGGGGCGTTCTCAAGCCCGTGGCGATGTCGCTGGTGACGTAATTGCCGCCGACCGGCAGGACCGCCGTGTGTTTGATGCTCCCTTCCGAGAAGATCGCGATATCCGTCGTGCCTCCGCCGATATCGATCAGGGCCACGCCCAGATCCTTTTCATCATTGCTCAGGACCGCCTCGCTGGCGGCGATCTGCTCCAGTACGATCTCGTTGATGTCGAGGCCGACGCGATTGATCGACTTCACGATGTTCTGGATGGAGGTGACGGCGCCGGTCACAATATGGACCTTCGCCTCCAGGCGGACGCCCGACATTCCCACCGGATCCCGGATACCATCCTGTTCGTCGACCACATAGTATTGGGGCAGGGTGTGGAGGATCTGCCGGTCCAGCGGGATCGCGATGGCCCTGGCCGCGTCGATCGCCCGTTCGACGTCTTCCTCCTCCACCTCGCGGCTCTTCACGGCCACGATGCCCAGGCTGTTCTGACCCCGGATGTGACCTCCCGCGATTCCGGTATAGACGGAGCGGATCTCACAGCCGGAGGTTCGCTCCGCCTCTTCCACAGCCCGCTTGATTGATTCCACGGTGCTTTCGATATTGACCACGACACCTTTTCTCAATCCCTCCGAGGGGTGGGAGCCGATGCCGATAATATCAATTCCCGTTTCCCGAATCTCGGCGACAATCGCGCAGGTTTTTGTCGTCCCGATGTCCAGACCGACAATCACGTTTTCTTTTTTCCCCATCGATCCTCCAGACTCTTTTCACCAGGTTGCACTCATTTTGCGAAAATCATCTCCCGGTTGTCTCCCGCTGGGACGTTTAAGAATCACTTACATCCGGAATCCCTTCCCGGCGCCCGCCGGTCTCTTTGGCCCCGCCGGTTCCAGGATGTTGCGTCGCTGGACATTGATCTTCGCCGGGTTGCTGAGGTCGATGAGCAGAAAACCCGTTTTCAGATTCATTCGGTCCAGATCCGCCATGACGGGGATCAGGCGTTTCAGTTTGTTCTCGTAGCCGTCGAAGCCGAGTTGCAGGCAGAGGCCGGTGTCGGTGAACAGGGAGAGCCCGAAGGTCTCGTTTCCGTGGATCTCCGACACCATTCCGATCTCGGGACCGTCCTTTATCCCTTTGATATCGCTCAGAAGGGTAAGGGATTTCTTCACCAGCCCTTCATCGATGATCCCTCCCCGGATGCAGCCCGTCAGCACGGGAAGGTCCGATTCCTCGCCCGTCTCCAGCCTCTTGAAGGGTGCGCCCCCGCCGTCGACGAGGTAAAGCCCGTTTCCCTTCTCGATGAGGGCGACCGCTTTTCTTTCCCGGACCCAGATGACCAGCCGGTCCGGAAATTCCCGCCCCACGAACACCTCCTGGATCCAGGGATTGCCCCGGATCCGGCGGGCGATGGCATCCCGGTTGATCGTCAGCATGTTTGACGGGAAGCGAACGGCGGCCAGGGAGAGGATATCTTTTTCGGTCAACTCCTTGCACCCCCTGACGACGGTTTCCCGGACTCGGAGATGGGTGGAAAGGAGGAGCTGGTCGTAGCCGATCAGCAGCGTCGCGGTTACGAAGACGATGGCCCCGGTCAAAAAAAACACCCTGCCGATTTCCCGCAGCACCTCCCCGGCGCGGCGTCTCAGCCGGTTTTTTTTCACTTCTAATTGCAGACGAAAAGGCTTCTTCATGGGCGAATCCGCAATAAGTCGGCAAAACCGCCGATCCGGGACGGCTTCGCAAAAAGCTCCAGAGGCAAGGCGCGCAAAGCCTGAGGAATGAGGCGTACTTCTCCGTACGCCGCAGTGACGAAGGATGCAGCGCAACGCAGCCTATGGACTTTTTCCGAAGTCGTCTTCATGGTTCCCCGATGATCTTCACCTCGGTTTCGAGGGTGCGGCCTGTCTTTTCAAGAACACGCTGCTGAATCAGGGCCACCAGGCGGAGGATGTCCGCTGCAGTCGCATGTCCCCGGTTGACGATGAAATTCGCATGTTTTTCAGAGACCTGGGCGTCACCGATCCGGATCCCCTTAAGACCTGCCTCTTCGATGAGCCTGCCGGCTGGACAATCCCGCGGGTTCTTGAAGACGGAACCGGCATTCCGGAATTCCAGCGGGTGCTTTTCCTTTCTCATCCCAATGATTTCCCGTACGCGTCCGGCGATTTTCTCCGTCTCTCCCCGCCGCAGGCGGATCGCTGCGCCGATGATAATTGTTTCCGCCGGCAAGTCAAGGGTTCTGTATGCAAATGGGAGTTTGTCCCGCGCGGCGGCGCGGATGCCTCCCGAAGCATCGAGAAGATTGGCAGATTCAACGATATCCTTGATCTCCCCTCCGTAGGCCCCGGCGTTCATCCGAATGGCGCCACCCACGCTGCCGGGGATGCCGGCGCAGAACTCCATTCCCGTGAGCGCTTCGCGCATCGCAAGGCTCACCAGTTCGGACAGCGGACAGCCGGCCCCCGCGAGCAGAAGAACGTTGCCTTTTCCTTCATCCCGGAGGCGTAGGTCGCGCAGGCGTGCCAGCGAGACAAGAGCGCCCCGGAAACCGCCGTCCCGGACAATCAGGTTGGTCCAGTTGCCGACCGGGAGGAAGGGGACCTGCCGTCTCCGGAGATAACCGATGACATTCGTGAGCTCCCCCTCATCTTCCGGAAAGAGAAGGGCGTCGATTCCCCCGCCGACGCCGATCAAGGTGTGGCGTCCGGCCGGTTCATCGAAGAGGATCGCTCCGGACATCCGCTGCCGGAGCTCCCCGCGGAAGGTCTCATTCCCGATCATCCCTTTTTTTCTCCGCTATCCGCTTTCAGAAACGCCTCGCCCACCTTCCAGACGCTCCCCGCTCCCTGTGTCAGGATGACGTCGGTGGGCTGCGCGATCCGCAGGAGATGGTTCACAATGGCGTCAAAACTCGAAAAATGGACCGCGTCCGGATGACCCGCGCGACGGATCGCCTTGCAGAGCGTCGCTGCGGTCACCCCCGGGATCGGCTCTTCGCTTGCCGCATAGATGTCGGTGACGACCAGGAGGTCGGCATCCCGGAAGGCCGTTAGAAACTCGTTGAAGAGGGCCTTCGTCCGGGTATAGCGGTGGGGCTGGAAGATGACGATGATCCGCCCGGTCCAGACCTGCCTTGCCGCGGCGAGCGTCGCGCGGATCTCCGTCGGATGGTGGCCGTAGTCGTCCACCACGGTGACGCCCCGCGCCTCTCCCCGGACCTCCAGACGGCGATGAACGCCGGTAAAGCGCTGCAAACCCTCCCGGATGACGGGAAAGATCAGGTCCATCTCCCGCGCGACCGCAACCGCCGCCAGCGCGTTATAGACATTGAAGAGACCCGGGACGTTCAACTTTGCCGTTCCCAAGAGAACATTCCGGTAGTAGAGGGAGAAACGGGAGGATGCCCCCGAGTAGGAGATCTCCTCCGCCCGGTAGTCCGCCTCGGGCGACAGCCCGTAGGTGATTACCCTGCGCTTGATTCGGGGGAGGATCTCCCGCACGTTTGGGTCGTCCAGACAGAGGATGGTCGCACCGTAGAACGGAACGATGTTGGCGAATTGCAGGAATGCCTCCCGGATCTCCTCCAGATCCCGGTAGTGGTCGAGGTGCTCGCGGTCGATGTTTGTAATCACGGCGATGCAGGGACTCAGCTTGAGGAAGGAGCCGTCGCTTTCGTCCGCCTCCGCCACGATCACCTCCCCATCCCCCAGTCGGGCGTTGCTCCCGATGTTCGCGAGTTTGCCGCCGATCACCATGGTCGGGTCCAGGCCGCCATGGGCGAGGATCGTCGCCGCCATCGAGGTCGTCGAGGTCTTCCCGTGGCTGCCCGAGACGGCGACGGAGAACTTCATCTTCAACAGTTCCGCGAGCATCTCGGCGCGCGGGATGACCGGGATGTTCCGCCCGTGGGCCGCGATCACCTCCGGGTTGTCCGGTCGGACGGCCGTCGAGGTGACGACTACATCCGCGTTTCCGATGTGGGCGGCCGCGTGGCCTCGGTGGATCGCGGCGCCCAGATCATCCAGGCGCTGGGTGATGTCGGAGGAGGCGAGGTCCGAACCGCTGATCTCATATCCCAGGTTGAGGAGAACTTCGGCGATCCCGCTCATGCCGATGCCGCCGATGCCGACGAAATGGATGCGCCGGACCTTCCGGTCCATGCTGCCGGTTTTCAATATCTCTTTCATGATGCCCTCGCAAGGGGACAGATTTGAAATCTGTCCCCGGAAACTGTGGGAAAGGGGATGAAGCCCTCTTTCATTTTGCACCTCCGCGGCACTCCGTGGGCTGCCGGTCTTCGATGAGCTCCAGACAGGCGCTGACGATGGTCGCCGCCGCGCGGATGTTGCCCAGAGAGGCGGAAGCCTTTTCCATGTTTTTGATCTCCTCCGGATGGCGGCAGAGCCTTTCGATCGCCGCCGCCAGTCTCCGGCCGTCCAGTTCCTTCTCCGGGATCATCTCCGCCGCGCCGGCACGGACGAGGAGCTCGGCATTCTGTGTCTGATGGTCGTTAACGGCGAAGGGGAAGGGGATGAGAATGGCCGCCTTCCCGCCGGCGGTGATCTCCGCGATGGATGTCGCGCCGGCCCGGCACAGCAGCAGGTCGGCCGTCCGGTAAGCCGCTGCCATGTCCAGGATGAACGGGGTAACCTCTGCCGCGAAGCCCCGTTTCCGGTAGCCATCTTCGACCGTCTCCCGATCCTTCTCCCCCGTCTGGTGGATAAAGCGGATACGCTCCTTCATCTCTCCGAGGCTGTCGAGGGCGTCCATGACGATCCGGTTGATCGCATGGGACCCCTGGCTTCCGCCAAAGATCAGCAGGGTGAAACGGGGATCGCCTTTTTCGCCCTGCGGTTTTTCCGCGAGGAAGGCCGTACGGATCGGGTTTCCGGTGACCCGGGTTCGGCCGGCGGGAAACCAGTGCGCCGACGCTGAGAAGGTCACGAAAATCCGGTCGGCGAAACGGCCGAGGATTCGGTTGGTCAGGCCCGGAAAGGCGTTCTGCTCGGCAATCGCCGTTTTCAAACCCAGCAGCCGGGCGGCGAGCACCGCCGGTCCCGAGGCGTACCCGCCCACGCCGACGACGACGGCGGGTTGAAACGTGCGGAGGATCCGGAAGGAGGCGATCAGGCTGCCCGGGATTTTGAGGAGGGAGCTTAGAATCCGAACCGGACCCCGCCCCTTCAGGCCTTCCACCTTGAGCGTCCGAAGGGGGAAACCGAGTCCGTCCAGGATCTTCTTCTCCAGCCCCCGTTCCGTGCCGATGAACAGGACGCGGTTGGCCGGATCTCTCCGGAGGAACTCCTCGGCGATCGCGATCCCCGGGAAGAGATGGCCGCCCGTCCCGCCGCCGGCGATGATCATACCGACGCCGCGGCGATCCGAAGATGGGCCGCAAGGCTTTTCCTCCGCCGCGACCCCATTCCGTCGGGGTGCGGGCGCCGCCGTTCGCGGATCGCCGGGATTCTGTTTGTTGACTCTTCTCTCTTCCATGTTTTAAAAAAACCAAAACGGTGTTGTCATGACTCATAAGAGGATATATTCATCAATATGCCCACCGCCGCAAGGGACATCATCAGGGAGGTGCCCCCGTAACTGAGAAACGGGAGGGCGAGCCCCTTCAGCGGGATGAGCCCCATCACGCCCGCGATGTTGATGAATGCCTCCAGCGCGAGCAGTATCGTGAGCCCTGCGGCCAGCAGGTTTCCGAACAGGTCCGGGGCCTTCAGCGAAATCCGGAAACCGCGGACGATCAGGATGATGTAGAGCAGCAGAATCAACCCAACACCAATGAAGCCGCTCTCCTCGGCAATCACCGAGAGGATAAAATCCGTATGGGGTTCCGGGAGATAGAAGAGCTTCTGCATCCCGTCCCCGATCCCCACGCCGAACGTGCCGCCGGATCCGAAGGAGATCAGCGACTGGATGATCTGAAACCCCGAATGGCGGGGGTCCTTCCAGGGGTCGAGAAACGCCGTCAGGCGGGCCAGGCGGTAGCTCTTGTGCAGGAGGAGCCAGAGGGCGACGGGGAGAAAGAGCGCGGCCAGGCCCGTTAGGTGGACGATCCGGCCGCCGGCAAGAAAGATCATCAGGAAGGTGATCAGCGCGATTATGAACGTCGTGCCGAAATCCGGCTGGAGCAGGATCAAGCCGACCAGAGTCCCCATGATGCCGAGGGGGACCAGCATTCCCTCGCGGAACTCGCGGATATGGTTGACCTTCTCCGTCAGAAAATGGGCGAGGAAGATGATCAGGGCGACCTTGACCATTTCAGTGACCTGAAAGGAGAAGAGCCCGAGGTTGAGCCAGCGCACGGCGCCGCCGGCGCGGATCCCCAGATGGGGAACCCAGATCAGCAGCAGGAAAAAAACCGACAGGATGATGCCGGGCCAGGCCAGTTTCCGGAGCTTGTAATAGGAAATCCGGGTTACGAGCACCATCACTCCCAGGCCGAGACAGAGGAAGAAGAGCTGTTTTTTAAGAAAGAACTGACCGTCGCGGAACCGTTCCATCGCGAGGATGGAGCTGGAGCTGTAAACCATCACCGTCCCGACGGTCACGAGGAGCAGCGTGACCAGCAGCAGGATCAGATCCGGTTTTTTTTCGTTTTCGGTCCGTCTTTTCATCTCTTTGGCCGCCTGACCCATTCCTGGAAACGGTCGCCCCGCTCTTTGTAGTCCCTGAATTCGTCGAAGCTGGCGCACCCCGGCGAGAGGAGGACGACGTCGCCGGGCGATGCGGAGCTGTAGGCCTTTTCCATCGCCTCTTTCATCGTCGGTGCGAGGGTCGTCTTGACCACGCCGCCGACCAGGTCGTTGATCTTCTCCCTCGCCTCGCCGAAGAGAACCAGCTCCTTCACTCCCCGGCGGATCAGCGGGGCAAGGGTCTGAAAATCCCCCTCCTTGTCCCTCCCCCCGAGGAGGAGGACGACCGGTTGGGAGAAGCTCTCCAGCGCCCGCATGACGGCGCCGACGTTGGTCCCCTTGGAATCGTCGTAGAAGAGGACGCCGTTTTTCTCCCCGGCGTATTCGATCCGGTGGGCGATTCCCCGGAAGCCGTCAACCGCCCGGACGATCGCCGGGGGGGAGCAGCCGCAAGCCCGGGCCGCGAGGATTGCCGCCATCACGTTTTCGCAGTTGTGTCGTCCGGGAAGATGAATCATGGCCAGCGGATATTCCTCTTTCCCTCCCGCAGGGAGGAGGTGAACGAGGGTCTCTCCGGAGAGGAACATCCCGTGGTCGACGGCGCCGGAGGTGCTGAAGAGCTCCGTCCGGGCGGTCAGACGCCCGCACAGCGATGCCGTGGTTTCTTCGTCCGCATTCAGGATTGCGAGGTCTCCGGCGTTCTGGCGGGCGAAGATCCCCTCCTTGATCTCCCGGTACGCATGGAAGCTCCCGTGGTAGTCTATATGGTCGGTGGTGACGTTCAAAAGCACGGCGATCCGGGGATGAAACGTCTGCGCCCACTGGAGCTGGAAACTGCTCACCTCCACAACCGCCCAGTCCGCACCCTGCGGCCCGTCGACGTAACCGATCAGCGGGGCGCCGATGTTCCCGCCGACAAAAACCTTTTCCCCCGCCCCGCGGAGGATCTCGCCGATCAGAGAGGTGACCGTCGTCTTGCCGTTCGTGCCGGTGATGGCGACAAGCGGGGTCTTGAGAAATCGCCATGCGAGTTCGATCTCGCTCAGCACGGGGATACCCCGTCGGACAGCCTCGACCAGGATCGGGTTGTCCGGATAAATCCCCGGTGAGGGGACGACCAGATCGGCATCGGTCAGGATCTCAGGTCCGTAGGGGGCAACGGTCAGCTCCGCCTGCAGATTCTCCAGGGCGGCCGAGGCCTCTCCCCAGGCCGATAGGGGCTTTGCGTCGGTCAGCGCGATCCGGGCTTCCCGGCCCGCAAGGAAACGGGCCGTCGCGAGCCCCGTTTTTCCGACGCCGATGACCGCCACTTTTTTTGCTTTCAGATCCATCGCGTTCCATTTACCTCAATTTCAACGTGCTGATGGCTACGAGCGCCAGCAGCACGGAGATAATCCAGAAGCGGACGATCACCTTGGGCTCGGGCCATCCCTTGAGCTCGAAATGGTGGTGGATCGGGGCCATCCGGAAGATCCTCCGTCCGCCGGAGAGCTTGAACCAGCCTACCTGAAAGATGACCGAGAAGGTCTCCAGAACGAAAACGCCGCCGACGATGGCGAGCAGGATCTCCTGTTTCGTCAGGATGGCGAGGGCGCCCAGGGAGCCGCCCAGCGAGAGGGAGCCGACGTCCCCCATGAAGACCTCCGCGGGATAGGCGTTGTACCAGAGGAAGCCGATCCCGGCGCCGACGACCGCGCCGCAGAAGATCGCCAGCTCACCGGTTCCCGCCACGTAGGGGATCTGGAGATAGGTCGCGATCTTGACGTTGCCGGCAAAATAGGCGAACATGAGGTAGGTCATGAAGCAGGTGATCGCCGGGCCGATGGCGAGGCCGTCCAGGCCGTCGGTGAGATTGACCGCGTTTGCGGCGCCCACGATGATGAAGGTCGTCAGCAGGATGTAGCCCCATCCCAGGTTCGGAAGGGCCGTCTTGAAAAAAGGGATGGTTACGTACGGGTTGAACCCCGGTTTGGTATAGAGAATGATGCTGACGAACAGTGAGATCGCGATCTCCGCGGCCAGCCGGATCTTCCCCGGTACGCCTCGGCTGTCCTGCCGGGTGAACTTCCGGTAGTCGTCGAGGAATCCGATCAGACCGAAACCGACCATGACCATGATCACAAGCCAGATGCAGCCGACGGTCAGGTTTGCCCAGAGGAGCGTGGAGATGGTGACGGCAAAGATGATCAGGATGCCGCCCATCGTCGGCGTCCCCTTTTTCGCCTGATGTGAGTCCGGTCCATCCTCGCGGATCGTCTGGCCGATCTGGAGTTCCTGGAGCTTGCGGATGAGCCAGGGACCGACGACAAAACAGATCACGAGGGCGGTGATCGCCGCATAGATCGTCCGGAAGGTGATATACCGAAAGACGTTGAAAAAGGAATATGTCTCATGTAGCGGATATAAAAGATGAAAAATCATTTCTTGAAACCTTCCCGCGGCGCCCGTTGCCTCTCGTGCGGCGCACCCTACACCGTTTGCGATTTCGGGTCAAATGCCGCAATCATATTTTCCGCAACCGCTTCCATCTTCATCTTTCGGGATCCCTTGATCAGAACCCAGTCGCCCTTTTTCAGCCGGGACCGGAGAGAAGAGACAACCTGCTCAGGGTCGTCGAAAAATGCAATCCGCTCCGCCGGAAACCCCATACGGATCGCCCCGGCTGCCAGCGCTTTCGTCAGCGATCCTTTGAGAAACAGATCCTGAATGTCTCTATCCGCAAGAATCGCTCCGATTTCCTCATGCCATTCCTCCGACCGTTCTCCCAGCTCCAGCATATCGCCCAGGATCACGACGGCTTTTCCGTTTCCCCGAAGCCCCTGCAGGGTCTTCAGCGCCTCCCGCACCGATGCCGGATTGGCGTTGTAGGTATCGATGACCAAGTAGGCGCCGTTTCCGAGTTGCCGGATCTCGGTCCTCCCCGGGACTGGACGGAAAGCGGCAAGTCCCGCCGCGATCTCGCTGCGGTCGAAGCCGAGCGTCCACGCGGCGGCGGCGGCGGCCAGCGCGTTTCTGACGTTGTGTTCCCCGGCGGCGGCCAGGAAAACCGGGGCGCTGATTCCGTCGATGACGAGGTCGAAACGCACCCCCTCCGGTCCGGCCGTCTCGACTCTCCTCGCGGTGATCGCGGCGCCCGGGCCGAGGCCGAAGGTCACCCGTTTTCCGTGCAGGCGCCCCGCAAGGACGCCGATCGCCGGATCGTCGTGGTTAAGGATCGCCGCGCCCCGTCCGGCCATGACCTCAAAAAGAGATCCCTTCTCCTCCCGGATCGCCTCGAGGGAACCAAGCCCCTCGATGTGGGCGGGACCGATGTTCGTGATCAGACCGACGTCCGGTCCGGCGATGGCCGCGAGCATCGCGATCTCTCCCGGGCTGTTCGTCCCCATTTCGACGATGGCGAGTTCGTGATTCTTCCGCAGTCGGAGCAGGGTCAGCGGAACGCCGATACGGTTGTTCAGGTTTCCTTCCGTCTTCAGGGTGTTCCGCGTGCGGGAGGCGATCGTTGCGACCATTTCCTTCGTCGTGGTCTTCCCGGAGCTTCCGGTGATCGCAACCACCGGGATCGGGAATCGTTGCCGCCAGTCGCGGGCGATGTCACCCAGCGCCCTCAGGGTGTCCGGAACGGCGATCACCGGGAGCTCTTCCGGAGCCATGGTGAGCTTCTTCGCAGCATCCGCCCGAATGAGGAGGCCGGCGGCCCCGCGTTCCGCGGCCTTTGCCAGACAGTCGTGGCCGTCGAAATTCTCCCCTGCAAGGGCAATGAAAAGGTCTCCTGCGGCCAAGGTTCGCGTGTCCGTGGAGATCCCTCTGCAGGACCAGCCGTGGCCGCCCCGAAGCGGGGCGCCCCCCGTGGCCTTCAGAATCTCCTCGGCGGAAAGATCCTGTGCTTCGTCCGTCATGATCCTTCCCTCCCGGTTTGCCAAAGCCTCAGTTCATCCCGTGCGATCATCCGATCGTCGAAGGGAAACTTCCGGTTGCCGACGATCTGGTAATCCTCGTGGCCCTTTCCGGCGATGAGGACGATGTCCGCAGGCCCGGCGAGACCGATGGCCGCGGCGATGGCCGCTCTCCGGTCGGGGAGGACGATGTAGCCTCTCTGCTCCGGAATTCGTCGGAATTCCTGGATATCGGTGAATTTCGGCGCCCGGATGCCCGTTTCGATCTCCCGGATGATCTCCAGGGGATCCTCCATCCGCGGGTTATCCGAGGTTATGATGGTCAGATCGCTGTAAGCCGCAGCGGCCTCGCCCATGAGCGGTCTTTTCCCGCGGTCCCGATCCCCGCCGCACCCGAAAACGGTGATGATCCTTTCCGTCCGGAAGAGGGTCAGATTCTGGAGGACCCGCTTCAGGGCGTCGTCCGTGTGGGCGTAATCGACAAAAACGGCGGGCTGCCCCGCCGTGCTCACTTTTTCAAGCCGTCCCGGGACCTGGTTCAGACCGGCGATCCCGTTCCGGATGACCCGTCCGGGGATCTCGATGGCTCGGGCCGCCGCCGCCGCGGCAAGGATGTTGTATAGATTGAATCTTCCCATAAGCGGAGATGTGATGTCGAGCGCTTCATCCTCGATGTTCAGCTTTGCGTCGATCCCTCCGAGGGAGAGATGAAAGGGGTTTGGATGGACATCGCAGGGGGTGTCGAGACCGTAAGTGATGCAGCCGCCTCCGATTTCCCGGATGATCCGCTGCCCGAAGGGATCGTCGCCGTTGACGATCATCGGCCGGGGGCGGTTTTTCCCGCCGCCGGGGAGAATCTCGGAAAAAAAGCGCTTTTTGGCCTGGAAGTAGTTTTCCATGGTTCGGTGGTAATCGAGGTGGTCCTGTGTGAGATTGGTGAAGATCCCCAGGTCGAACGCGCACTCATCGACCCTGCGGAGGTCGATGGCGTGGGAGGAAACCTCTGCCACGCAGTGGGTGACCCCGTGATCGGCCATCTCCCGGAGAATCCGCTGCATATCGAAGGATTCGGGTGTGGTGTTTGGTGCGGGGAGACTCCTGTCGCCGTATCGGTAGTTGACCGTTCCCAGGACGCCGACGGAATGGCCCGCGGCCCGGAGGATCGCCTCCAGAAGGTAGGTGATGGTGGTCTTTCCGTTCGTTCCCACCACGGCAATAAGGCAGAGAGAGGAGGAGGGGTGGCCGAAGAAATTCCTTCCAAGGCGGCCGAGAACCTGACGGCTGTTGCGGACACAGATGGCCGTAACGCCGGCGGGCGGGGTGAAATCGCGCTCATGGATGATAAAACGGGCGCCGCGGGTCAGGGCGTCGCCGATGAATTGATGGCCGTCCGTTTTGAGGCCGGAGATCGCCACGAAGAGACTGTTCTTTTCACACTGGCGTGAGTCGTAACGGACGGATTGCACTTCCCCGTCCGGATCTCCCGTGATCCCGAGGGTTTCGATTCCCTTCATCAACTGCGGAAGTTGCATCGGACACCTCAAGAACCCATCCCGAAGGTGACAGTGCAGAGGCGGTCCTCCGGCGCGGGCGTCCCGGCTGCCGGCTGCTGAGCGATCGCCCAACCGCTTCCGATGACACGAACCTCGATCCCTTTTTCTTTCGATTTCTTGACGACCTCGCGGATCGTCATTCCCCGGAAGTTCGGCACGGCGGTCTCGTCTGTCTCCGTCCCCGACCGGTCTGTGGGCGGCGCCGGGACGGATGCAAGCCTGACCTTCATGTCGCCGCTGACGGGTTTCCCATCGGGGACACCTTGCGGCAAGGTGTCCCCGATGGGGTTCTCCCGGATGTTCGTTTTGAAGCAGGTCAGAAGCTGTTCCCCGATATTCTTGAAGACCGGGGCCGCGGCCACGCCGCCCCACCGGTCCCGTTGCGGCTCGTCGAGAACGACCAGGATTGCAATCTGCGGGTCCTCCGCCGGAAAGAACCCCATGAAGGAGGTCTTGACCCTCTCCGAGGAGTAGACGCGCCGGGCAAAATCGAATTTCTGCGACGTGCCTGTCTTCCCGGCGACGGCGACGTTTACGATGCGGGCATGCTTGCCGGTTCCGTCTTCCATGCCGACCACGTCGGTCAGGATGGCGGTGAGACGCTTTGCCGTCTCGGGGGAGATGACCCGGCGGACCGCGCTGGGATGATAGGTCTGAACGAGGTTTCCCTTCCGGTCCATGAGCCCGCGAACGATGAAAGGCTTCATCAGGAGCCCCTGGTTGGCAACGCTGGAGAGTGCGGTGATGAGTTGGATGGCCGTGACGGAGATCCCCTGGCCGAAAGCGATGGTCGCGGCGTCCACCCTGGTCCATTTCTCCACCGGCCGGAGGAGCCCGCTTACCTCGCCCGGGAGATCGATTCCGGTTTTGGCGCCGAACCCGAACTTGCGGATGTACTGGGAAAACCTCTCCTTGCCAAGTTTCTCGGCGATCTTGATCGCTCCGATATTGCTGGAATACTTGAGGATATCGTGTACACTCAGGGCGCCATGACGCTTGCGGTTCGCCTCGTGGAACACCCGGTCGGCGATCGCATAACGACCGTTTTCGCAGTTGAACAAATCCGTTTCCTTGACGACCCCCTCTTCAAGGGCGGCCGCCGCCAGAAACGGCTTGAAGGTGGAGCCGGGATCGAAACTGTCGGTGATCGCCTTGTTTTTCCCGGTGGTGGGGTTGACCGCGGAGAAACGGTTGGGGTCGAATCCCAACTCGTTGGCCAGGGCCAGGATTTCTCCCGTCCGGGGATCCATGACGATTGCGAACCCCCCCTTGGCGCCCTTGTTCTTTACGGCGGCTTTCAGATGGGATTCCACCAAGTGCTGAATACGGTTGTCGATGGTCAGAACGAGATTGTAATTCTCCTTCTGGACGGTTTCGGGCCTCTCCACGCGGGGATAGAGCCGCTTCCCCTTGGCGTCCCTCGTCCAGATCAGCTTTTCGGGGGCGCCCTTCAGGTAGCGGTCATAGCGCAGCTCAAGCCCTTCAAGGCCGGTGGCGTCGATGCCGACAAAGCCGATCAGATGGCCGGCCAGTTCGCCGCTGGGATAGTAACGTTTGGGTTCCTTGACGATGAAGATTCCTTCGACGCCCATCTCCTGCACGAGACTGGCCTGTTCGGGGGCGATTCTCCGGGCGAGCCAGCAGAAATTCTTCGCGCCGGACAGTTTTTTCTGAAGGACCGCCCTGTCTGTCTGGAGAATGGCGGCGAGCCGCCCGGCCACTTCGCCGGGGTTTTCGATCTTGGATGGATCGGCGCAGACGGAATCGGCCATGATGGTGGCGGCCATCTTTTCGCCGTTCCGGTCGAAGATGATCCCCCTTTCAGGCTGCAGCAGAAGGATCTGCGTATGCTGCTTTTGGGCAAGGGCCTTCAGCGCCTTGCCGGACAGGATCTGCAGTTGAAAGGCGCGCGAGGCGAGGGCGATGAAAAGCACCAGGAAGAAAGCCAGCAGCGCGGCAATTCGGAATTTTATCCACTTTCTGGATTCGCCCGTCATTTCAGCATGATCACCTGTTCCCTTTCCGGATACGTCATCTGCAGTCTTTCCCGGGCGATGGTTTCGATCCTCTGGGGTGATTTCAGCGTGGCGAGTTCGACCTTCAGCTTCGCCTGCTCTTCCGTGATCTGTTCCCGGCTGCTCAGTTCCCGGGCGATCTGGTACTCCAACTCCGTCATGTGGATATGGCTCCATACGTAGAGGAGGGCCACCGCCATCAGGACGGAGGCGATGAAGATCCAGGTCGAATATCCGATGCGGCCGGACGCATCCCCCTGCGGGCGAACCGTCTGTTTGAGAACCTCTACGGCCTGCATGATCCGATCCTCTCTGCGACTCTCAGTTTTGCGCTTCTGGCCCGCGGGTTATCGTGAACCTCCGTCTCACCGGGAACCACCGGCTTCCGTGTCAGGACTTTCATCGTCGGTTTCCGACCGCAGGCGCAGAGGGGAAAATCAGAAGGGCAGATGCAGCCTTTCTCTTCCGCGTGAAAGGCGTTCTTCACGATTCGGTCTTCCAGCGAATGAAAAGAGATCACACAGAAGCGCCCGCCATCCTTGAGACGCTCCATTCCGTCCGCCAAAGCTTGCCGCAGGCTGGCGAGTTCGTCGTTGACGGCGATTCGGAGGGCTTGGAAGGTCCGGGTGGCCGGGTGGATCCGGGCGGGTCCCCGTGCCTTGGGCAATGCCCCGGCCACAATTCCGGCGAGATCGGCCGTCGTTCGGATGGGGGAAAGGGTCCGCCTCTCCGCAACGGCCCGGGCGATTCTTCCCGCCATTCTCTCCTCTCCGTAATTCCGGATGATCTTTTCCAGCTCGTCCCGGGACAGGGTGTGGATGAGATCGTATGCGCTCGGACCCTGGTCCTGGTCCATCCGCATGTCCAGAGGGGCATCCAGGGCGAAGCTGAAACCCCGTCCTGCCGTGTCCAGTTGATGGGAGGAAACCCCCAGATCGAGGAGGATTCCCTCCACCTTCCCGATGTTCATCCCGGCCAGAATGGTTTCCATCGTGGCGAAATTTCCCTTCAACAGGATCGCCCGGTCGCCGAAAGGCGCCAGATGCCTCTCCGCTTCCCGGAGCGCGTCCGCATCGGTGTCGATGCCGATCAGTCGGCCGTTCGGCGCCGAGTTCCGCAAGATTTCAGAGGCGTGTCCCCCGCCCCCCACCGTGCCGTCCAGATAGACGGCCCCGGTTCGGCATTGAAGGGATGCCATAACCTCTGCAACCAAAACCGGCTTGTGGAAGACGTCCATCTCATGGTTCTTTCGCAATAAATCCTGAAGCCGCCCGTTTGGGGGTCTTCTATATCCCGAGATCCGCCATATAGTCGCTGAAGCCCTCCAGGTTGTCCCCGCTTTTTTTCATCTCGGCTTCGAACCTATCCTTGCTCCAGATCTCGATCACCTTGATCATGCCGGCGAGGACGATCTCCTTCTCCAGTTTTGCAAATTCCCTGAGATTTTGGGGGATGAGGATCCTTCCCTGGCCATCCAGGGTGCAATCAACCGCCCCGGACATGAAAAACCGCTGAAAGGCGCGGACCTCTTTCCGCAGGAGGGATTGGTGAGAGACCTTTTCCTCGATGATACGCCACTCATCGTAAGGAAAAATCATCAGATAGCCGTCCCAGTTCGTGATGACGAGACGGTTGTCGTATTTCTCGGCGAACACCTCACGGAGTCGCGAAGGGAAAATGACTCTCCCCTTGTCGTCGATGGTGTGATAATACTGACCCCTGAAGACGGACATTGAAGGTTTTTCCTCCACAATAATCCACTTTGCCCCACTTTTGGCTTAAGATAGAGGAGGATTTTGCCTTTGTCAAGAAAAATCTTTTACTTTTTTTGCCTGTTAATCTGATATTTTAAAACGGCCTGGTTGTGGCTGGCGAGGTTGCTGGAGAATTGGTGTGACCCGTCGTTCTTGGCTACGAAGTAGAGGTAATCGACTTTGGCGGGGTAGAGGGCTGCCCGAAGGGAATCGATGCCGGGGTTGGCGATGGGACCCGGCGGCAGCCCGCTGATCCGGTAGGTGTTGTGGGGTGTGTCCGATTTCAGGTGTCTCAGCAGGATGGTTTTCACATGATCGCCTTCCTGTTGTAAGTTGTAGACGGCCGTCGGGTCGCTCTGCAGTTTCATTCCCCTTTTCAGGCGGTTGTGAAAGACGGCGGAGATCATCGGTTTTTCGGCGCTGTCTCCGGATTCCTTGCCGATGATCGAGGCAAGGGTCACCCACTGGGGGAGGGTCAGTCCGATCTCCTGTACGCGCTTCCGCATCTCCGGTGTGACTTTCCTCCAGAACTGCCCAACAAGGATCCGGATGATTTCTTGGATCGTCATGGACCGGTCGAACCGGTAGGTGTCGGGGTAGAGGTATCCCTCGATGCTGTCGGCCTCAATGTCGAGTGAGTCAAGAAAAGATCGGTCGGTCGCCAACGTCATGAAATCCTTTTCATTGACCAGATTATAGGCGGAAAGCCGCCTGGCCACCTCGTTTACGGTGATGTCCTCGGGCAGCGTCACCGGATAAACCTTGATCTCCCCCCGGACCAGTTTGTCGAGGATCGCCGAAGGCGACATGGCGCCGTTGAGTTCATATTCACCCGCCCGGATGTGTCTCGCTGCCTTTTTACCAATGGCCAGCACCCAGAAGAAAGGACGATTATGAACCAGACCGGCATTGTCGAGAATCACAGTAATCCGGAAGAAACCGGATCCCTTCGGGATGTCGACCGTCCTGGCGATGGTGATGTCATTGACAGGGGTTGTTGCGTAACGGTAGAAAGCCGCTCCGGTCAGGAAAAGGACCAGAAGCAACAGGAGTGTCCTCTTTCGCCGAGGATTCCGTGTTATTTCCAATCTCTTTTTAATCCATGCGAGCATGTTCATGGGGCGGTCCGTCCGTTTCCCCCTTCATGGGGCAAGGTATCGAGATAGCCTTGAAGGATGATGCAGGCGGCCAGCCGGTCGACGACCGCCCTTTGCTTCTCCCGGCGCACGCCGGTTTCCCGTAGGAGCCTCTCCGCCTCCTTGGTGGAGAAGGTTTCATCCCGGCGGATTATGGGCATGGAGAGACGGGTCTCCAGCCGCCGGGCGAACCGGTTGACCTTATCGCACTGGATCCCCTCGCTGCCGTCGAGGCGGAGCGGATAACCGACGACGATCTTTTCGACGCCGAAGCGCTCGACGAACCCGGCGATCGCCGCGAGATCCGCATCGCGGTTCTTCCGGACGACGGTGGCGATCCCCCGGGCGGTCATCCCAAGCTCATCGCAGATTGCAACGCCGATCCTCCGATCGCCAAAATCGAGCCCCAGCACCCTCATCTATCATCCCTTCGACATATCGTATACTCATAAATCATCGGCCGTCAAAATCCAACTTATTTCTACCGCGAGTCCATGTATCATCGCCATCGCCTTGTGTTATCGCGCCCCACTTTTTTCGATCCGCGATAAGGAAGAATGAGGGTTTCAGGGTCGCAATAGATGAATACGGGCAAAGTCCTTTGTAAGTTTGAGATGATCGATGGTGGTTCGGTGCCCGAATGCCGGTCCGAAACCGATAGCGCCGATTTTCAATTTCGCCGGCAGGGGTGGGATTGGGGGGCGCAACAGAGAGGGCTCAATGCTTCGAAGGGGAGTCTTCCGGCATCTCTTCAAAGCCCACGATCATTGCCTTGATGTGGTCGAAGATGTGGTGCCCCATCGTACACATGTAGAGGTGGACGATCAAATTTAACAGAAACAGGTAACTTGCCACAACATGCAGCGCAACGAGCAGCCTGACTCCGCCCAGCCAATCGATCACGCCGCGGAAGAAGAAGATGTCGCTGAAGAGGATGCCCGTGATGACAATCAATGGGGTAATCACGAGCATGACAGAGCCGTAGGCGATCTTCTGCAAAGGATTGAACTTCCCTTCCGCAGTCGGAATGAAAGGATTTTCGCTTCCCTGGAATAGGCCAAAGATGTAGTAGCGCGCCTGCTTCCCCAAGGTTGGGAGATCCGCCGGCCGCAGGAGGTAATGGGTTCGGAAGCTACCGCTGGCAAGGATATAGACCGACCAGAAGAGGAAGGAGAGGGCCATCGCATAACCGATGTACTTATGGATCATGACGACCACACTGTATTCGGGGATCCAGACGGCCATCTGGCGGGCGAGCTCTTCGATCCCCGGCACCCTGATCTGGATGCCGGTGATCATCAGCGCGATGACGATCACCGCATTGATCCAGTGCCATATTCGGATGGTCAGCGTATGGAGGAAAACCTTTTTCATCGTTTCACCAGTATTCGCAGCAGCGCGTGCGCCAGGATCGAGAGAATCACCAGGATCACCAGGATCACCCCGACAAGGTCGATCAACTTGAAACCGAGGCTCTTGGCGTAAGCGGGTGAACCCTCCGGCGCTTTGCCGAGCAGGGCGTAGATGTCATCCTTCGTGATTCTTTCTTCCCCGAGGAGGTAGATATCCAAAGCCATTCCGATGGGGTAGACGGAGAGCAGCGTGCCTTTGACCGGGATATAGATGTGCCGGTCCTTTTCAGGCAGAATAAGGTACATGGAATTGTAGAAATGGGCCTGAGGCGAGTGACAGGTGACGCAGTTCCTCTCCTTAAGCCTCGTGACCGAGTAGTCATGATGCACCTTCGTAACGAGAATTTCCGCATCGACGAAGATCGTTTTCCCCATCTTTTTCTTCAGGTCAACGACGAAACGGCCGATCTCCTCGCCCTTGACAATGTTTTCCGCGTAGGTGTTGATGACCGACTTGAGATGTACATCTTTGCCGAAGACCCGTTCGAGATCTTCGTATTGCAGAGCGCTTTTCTTATTGCCCTTTTTATCCGCAAAGAAGAAGACAATGCTCTTTTCCGAGCCCGGGCTATGGCAGGTCGTGCACTCGAGGTAGTCGAAATGGAGCGCGGTGTTCGGCAGCCATTCGTGCCGGGTGATGTAGTCCTTGTGGCAGCGGGAGCAGATCGCAATCCGTTCCTTGGCGTTGAACTCCTTGTACGTATTGATCAAGTGAGGGTTATGGCAGTCGGTGCAGGAGGTGGCCCCCTTCTTGGCATGAATGGATTTTTCATAGGTATGGTAGACCTGCTCGTGGCAGCGAACGCAGACCTTGTCGGTGATCTTATCCTTGGAGATGTGGCAGTCGGTACACCGGACCCCTTTCTGTCCGTGGACGGTCTTGGGGAACTCGCGGAGGGACGGGAATTCAGGGATGAAAACCGAGGGCGTGACCGGTACGCTGTAGCCTGTCGCGTCGGTGATCCTTCCCACCGCGCTGGCAAAGCGGGTCCTCTTTTCGTGACACTCGCCGCAGTCTGCGGCTTTGGGCATGATCTCATGGTCATCGCCATAGGCCCAGTATTGCTTCTCTAACTTATAGCCCTTATACTTCTGATCAAGCAGGGCCTCAAAGGCATGCCACTCGGCCGGGTCGGCAAAACCGTTGCCATCCCGGTCAACGGCCTTCCTCTCCAGGGTCGCCCCCCTGGGTAGCGTAACCGTCGCCGTGATCCCGCTCTTATCCAGCTTGCCGTGGCAGGCGACGCAATTCAGCGCGGCGAGGTGTTTGGCCTTGGAAGGCAGCGTCTTATGGGCGACGTTGGGGTGACAGGAGGCGCAATCCGCCCCCTTTTTTTTCTTATGGAGCTCATGGCATTGATTGCACTCAAGGCCCTTGGATTTGTGGATGCCGGCCGAGTAGCGCTCGACGGTCTTCTGGTGGCAGGCATTGCATGCGGGAGGCGCGAGCTTCTCCTCGTGAGGGATCTCTTTAATGCCGATGTGGCAGTCCGTGCAGGCAATGCTTTCGTGGGAGGTCCTTTTTTTGAACTTTTCGTGGCAATCGAAACAGTCGTCCGACAGAACGGCGGCCCCGACGGGGGAACTCAGGATCAGAAAAAAGATGATGACAAGAATCGGCATAGTATCCCGTATCGAGCAAGAGAGATCGTCAACGCGGAGGCATAATAAATTTTTTACCGGGTTTGTCAAGAAAAAATATCGGCAGATGGGCCGTCCCGATGTTGCGGAAAAGAGAAATGGGCGGTATCCAGATAATTTCGAAGCCGTCAAGACTTTAAAGCGGAGATGATCTTGGCGGCAATCCGATCGAGCTGTTCCCGCTCCGCAAGATCAAGCACGGAAGAGGATGCAAGCTGCCGGGACGCAAGAGAGGGCAGGACTGGAATGGTCGCCGTCAAGGGAGGGAGACCTTCCATGTCGGGCAAGCGGAAATCGTCGGGGGCGCGATTGATGATCAACACCTGACGGGGAAGTCCCATTTCCCTGGCCAGCACACTGATGCGGGAGGCCGTCTGCAGGCTCCTCATGCTGGGTTCGCTCACTACGATGAGCCCATCCACAGACTGGACGGTGCCGCGTCCCAGATGTTCCACGCCGGCCTCCAGATCCACGATGACCCATTGCCGATTTTCGATGATCAGGTGGGCGAGCAATGCCTTGACCAGAGCGTTCGGCGAACAGGCGCAACCGCCTCCGGCGCCTGCAATGGTACCCATCACCAGGAGTTTGAGATGAGCAACCTTTTTGGAGAGCCGCTCCGGCAGGTCTTCAACAGCGGGATTTAAGCGGATGAATCCTTCTCCGACCCGCTCTCGAATCAGCTCTTTCTCCTGGATCAGAGGCAAAGGAATGTCGCTTTCCGGAAGGCCGAGCGCCTGCCCCAGCGAAAGCGCCGTATCCGCATCGAGGAGCCAGACCTCTTCCCCCTGACGGGCCAGATAATCGCCGATCCAGACCGCCAGCGATGTTTTTCCTACCCCGCCTTTTCCCGCAATCGCAAGCTTCATATCCGATTTCCTCCCAGCCCCGTCGAGAAGGGCGAAAAACACGGTTCTTCCTACCCGTCCCGCGCGTCTTTCTTCCTACGGTCACGAGACATTTCCCAGATCACACACTGGCTTCTGAATTTGCAGTATAATTTTGGGTCCATGCATTCACAACAATGATCGATATTCAGGCATTCGCAACACTTCCTGCAAAAGCCTGTTTCGTGCTTCTGACAGACGGCCAAGGCCTCCCGAACCGGATGGATCCTGCAACGCATCTCTTTCCTATCCTGGTTCCGTGCATGGTTTTCTTCGCAAAACAATCATCATTACGGCATGTTGAGAATTTTCTTGTGTCTCCCGGATAGCGGTCACCCGGCACATAAATTGGTTTTCTATCACGATTCATGATATCTGAAAACAATAATGTTGCCATGCGGCGTCGGGGGTCCCCCTGCTCGACATCCACATTTCTTCCGAAGACCGCACGCCGGACTTGAGGAAATATGTCACAGCATATAAATGTAAAGCTATAATCTTATTATGTCTATTTCGATTGATGGGGTGAAAAAGATAGCGGGGAAAGGGTGAAAGAAGGTAAAATATGTCTTGTAAATCATCTGAAACTGATTTAGCCTGCAAAACAGCAGATTGATTGTGGTCGTTTCCGTTTTTTATCCCTTCAACCAAGATGAGGGTTCAAGATGAACGATTCCAGAGGACATAGACCCACAACCCAAAACTTGGGAGGTGGGTTTTTTTATTTCCGATTTCGGGTGGACACGAGTTTCATCGAACGTAACATCGTTGCAACGCTAGGGCACATCACGCACCAATCATGAGATATCCGAAGATATTTAAATTTGTCATTCGCCTGACCGATTCGATCGGGGTAAAATTCTTCGTTTTACTGACCGTTTTGCTGATGCTTTCTTTTGGGATTGTGACCTATGTCAACATCTATTTTTTTACGACACTTTTCCGGGAAGATATCGTCAGCAATGCTGTTCAGGTAAGCAACGTGATCAAACGGGCTACTTATGACAGCATGCTGAATAATCGTCGGGATGATTTAACCAACACGATTCTGAGCATCGGCAAGGAAGATGTATTTAAAGGGATACGGATTTATAACAAGGCAGGGATAATCACCTTTTCGGACAAACCGGAAGATATTGGCCAAGTCGCTGATAAAAGAGCAGAGCAGTGTTATGTATGTCACGAAGAAGAGCCGGCAAAGGGAATTATTCCCACCAAAGACCGCACCCGGACATTGAAATCCGCTGAAGGATTCCGAATTTTGGGTCTGATTGACCCGATCGAGAATGAGCCTGCATGTTATAACGCCGCTTGTCATGCCCACTCTTCCAAGGAAAAGTTGTTGGGAATTCTTGATGTCAAACTATCTCTGGAGAAGGGAGATCAAAGAATTATCGAGACCAGAAACAAGATGATTTTCTACTCCGCCATTCTGATCTTGATCACGGCCCTCGTAAAGGGTTGGTTCATCCGGAAAATGATCCACGCCCCCATAAAAAAGTTGAACGATGCCACCCGGGAAGTGGCCAATATGAACCTGGACTATAAGGTGGCTATACATTCCCGGGATGAGCTGGGTAATTTAGCTGCTTCTTTCAACAAAATGACTTATCAACTGAAAGAGGCAAACGAAGATATCAATAACTGGTCTTCTCAGTTGGAGAACCGGGTGAAAGAGAAAACCATAGAACTTGAGAAAACCCAGTCGCGGTTGATACTGGTAGAAAAGATGGCCTCGATGGGAGAACTTTCGGCCATGGTGGCCCACGAAATCAACAACCCCCTTTCCGGTATTCTCTCCTATGCCAAGGTCTCATCCAAATATCTGAACCGAGGCAATATCGATTCCGAGATTTTAGAATCGGTGAAACAAAATCTGACCTTCATTGGCGATGAAGCAAAAAGGTGTGGCAGTATTGTCAAAAATTTGATGATCTTTGCAAGAAAGACCTCGGGGGACCTTAAAGAAGAACACCTGAATACAATCATTGATAACAGCATTAGAGTCATTGACCACAGTGTCAAGATGAAAGAGCTGACGCTTGTCAAAGAGCTGGATCAGGGGAATGACTTAATCCATTGCGATGCAGGTGGAATCCAGCAGATTTTGGTTGCCTTGATCGTTAATTCTATCGAGGCGGCTTCCCGTGGCGGAAAAATAACCATTAAAACCGACTACAGGACAGAGAAAGACCGGATTTGGATTATGGTGACGGACGAAGGCAAGGGGATACCCGCCGATGTGCTTCCCCGTATATTTGAACCTCTATTTTCCACGAAGGCGAAAAACACGGGGCTGGGTTTATCCATGGTTTACGGAATTGTGGAACAACACGCCGGCGTCATTGACGTAAAATCTGAAGTAGATCGGGGCACGACTTTTACCATTGTCCTTCCCCGGGTATCCTCTAAAATGGAAAATCAGGGCAGACAAACACTGTCGAACCTGATTCGATGAAGCACCTATGATTTCTCAAAATGAAAAAGGAGACAACCTGTGAAACCGGAAGAGATAGGAATACTGATTGTTGATGATGAAGCCTCGGTGAGGGATTCTCTTTACCAATGGTTCAAGGCCGATGGTTATCGGGTCGATACCGCCGAAGAAGCTACCAGCGCCTTGAAGAAGCTTCAAGAAAATCCATGGGACATCATCCTGCTGGACATCAAGATGCCTGGCATGGATGGAATAGAACTTCAGAATCGCATCAAGCAGATTGATAAGAATATTGTTACCATTATCATTACGGCTTATGCCGCTGTGGATACCGCCATCCAGGCGCTGAAGGACGGGGCCTTTGACTACGTTACCAAGCCGATCGATCCCGACGACTTGAGCAGACTGATCCGGAACGCCATCGAGAAGAGAAGGCTTGTCACGGAAAACATTCAACTGCGCCAACAGATTGAAGAGCTGTCGCTTCCCGATGAGGTGGTGGGAGAGAGTCCTGCCATGAAGAGGGTGATGGAGATGGTGAATACCGTAGCCAAAACCGATTCTACCGTTATGATTCTGGGGGAAAGCGGAACCGGAAAAGAGCTCATTGCCCGGGCAATCCACAGCCGAAGTTCACGCAGATATTTTCCGATTATTACCATTAACTGCGGCGCTTACCCGGAAGGTCTGCTGGAAAGCGAGCTCTTCGGTCATGAAAAAGGGGCCTTTACCGGGGCCATATACCGAAGAAAGGGAAAGCTGGAGATGGCCGATAAAGGGACTCTCTTTCTGGACGAGATCGGAAATATCAGTGAAAAGATGCAGATGGATCTTCTTCGGGTCATTGAAACCAAGAATTTTACCAGGCTGGGGGGGGATAAGGCCATTGATGTCGATTTTCGGGTGATCTCTGCGACCAACAAAGACCTGGAAAAGGCAATCAAGGAAGGAATCTTCCGAGAAGATCTCTACTATCGGTTAAATGTATTTTCCATTTTGTTGCCTCCGCTTCGGGAAAGGAGAACGGATATCCCTTTGATTGCCAAGTATTTTTTGAGCAAATATGCCCAATCCATGAATAAAAATGTGGTCGATTTTTCCCCGCAGGCGATGGAGATGTTTATAGGATATGATTGGCCGGGCAATATCCGGGAGGTTAGAAATGTAGTTGAAAGGGCGATAGTCGTAGCACAGGGACCCCAGATTCAAGTAGAGGATATCTCTTTTCCCTTTCCATCTCCGGCGACTCCTTCCGGCGGAGCCTCCCTGGAAGAAGTGGAAAAAGATCAAATCTTGAAAATATTGAATCAAACGAAGGGAAATATCGCTCAGGCGGCGGAAATTCTTAAGATCAGCCGGCTTACCATTTACAACAAGATTGAAAAATATCACCTGAAAAGGGATGATCTTTATAAGCAGTATCTGTGATGTCCTATATTTACGTTGTGCCCATTGAACTGAAGGATCATTCTGACCTTGGAATGCTGGAGGCGTTTATCTTTGAAACGTTTCATCTGAAAACCAGGCGAAGAGAATTTGAGATCAATTTGAAGGGTGTTTTCGATCCGAGCCGGGGTCAATACAACTCTTCACTTATTCTCCAACAATTAATTATGAAGCCCCCCCCGGATGCGGACAAGATGCTGGGCGTTCTGGATGTAGATCTCTTTATTCCCATTCTTACTTTTGTTTTCGGCGAGGCCCAGCTTAAGGGCATCGGTGCGGTCGTTTCTACACAACGCCTTCAGAACCGGTTCTATGGTTTGCCTGAAAACAGAGAGGTAACGAGCGAGCGCTTGTTAAAAGAGGCCGTTCATGAACTGGGACACACGTTTGGACTGGTCCATTGTTCACAGTCTAAATGTGTGATGAACTCTTCTACCTATGCGGAGAATATCGACCAAAAATCAGCCGAACTCTGTCCCTTGTGTCAAAAAAGTATCAAGGCAGAAAGGAATGACTCCGTCAAGAAAGGGTTCCCGTTTTCATGGTGGGGTGAAAAATAGTCGTTATCCTGGTTGTATCGATAAAAATCTTTTGGAATATTTGGTTCTGCTGATCGAGAAATCTAATATTTGAGCCCTCTGCTTCGAACTGACGATATTGAGCATATCGTGCAGGCAACCAATCCGGACCCCCCCATCCTGCATGGTGGGACCCACTGCCGGTGGGTTATGTTTCAGTATCAAATCGGTCCGGGCGATGATCTCCTTTTCCTCCCGCTGATACCATGAGAGCGCCTTTCTTCCAAACAGAAGCTTTTTGAGATCGCTTTCAAGATTTCCCGGTTTCATCGTTATCAGCCAGCCCTCTCCTCTCGGATCGGCGATGATGAGTTCCGGCTCCTTTTTCAGACGAGGATTTACCGTCTGAATGGAACCGGAAAGTGGAGAA
>JAURXV010000024.1 GCA_030654195.1 Syntrophales bacterium
ACCGAAGGCGGAGACGCTGACCTTCATGGACGGCTACCGCATGATCGCGCTTTACCCGAGGCGCATCACGATTGCCAAGGCGGACGAGATTGTGGACGCCTGGCTGACGCTGGAACGGATTCGCTTCCTTGCCGAGCAGACATGGAGTGACCGGAACCGGATCGCGCCTTCCTTTGAGACGCGGAAAAAGCCGCCCGCGTTGGAAATTTTTAAACGCCTGCCCGGAAACAATTGCGGCCGGTGCGGCATGCCGACCTGCCTCGCCTTGGCCATGCATGTCTGGACGGGGGAAGCCTCTGTGAGACTTTGTCTTCCCGTCTTTGAAGAAGACGCGAAGTTCTCTCATCTGCGAGAGCCATTGCTCGAAATATGCGCCGGTATGGGGATCACGGGCGTCGATCACGGATAGCAGGCGGATTAAGGATGAAAGACAAGGTGGTTATTACGTTTTCACAGGAAGAGCTTCGGACGTTGAACCAGATCGTTCAGGACGCGGACGGTTAGCGGGCCATGGAATATTTAACCAAGCTGGATAATAGGAGAAAACCATGACGGATGAAATAAAAGATAAGAATCAATCCGGTTGCTGACCAACTTCAACGGAGTCCGGCGGACATCCGATTGTAAGTTTAGAAGCATTGGACGGTGTTCAAAATTCCGATCCCAAAACAGAGCATTGTATGGTGTGCGGCTCTTCTCTTGAATACCTCGACCAGACTATCGAAATGACCTGCACATGCTGTCAAAAAAAAGACCACGGGCATATCCGGTGTCCGAATGGTCATTACCTGTGCGACGCGTGCCACAATAAAGATTCCCTGAATGTGATCGAAGAGATTGCATTGGGCACGAAATTAAAAGACCCGGTAGAAATAGCGGAAGTAATGATGAGCCATCCCGGACTCCCCATGCTGGGCTGTAATCATGCCTATATCGCTGCGGGTGCGTTGATGGCCGCTATTCGAAATGAAGGTTCTCGTAAAATTACCCCTGAACACATCAAGGAAGTTTTTATACGTACGGGCAAACAGGCGCACGGGGGATACTGCGGTCTTACCGGGGTTTGCGGAATCGTTCCGGCGATAGGGGCATGCTTTGCTATTCTCACCGGTTCAAAGTGCGGCAAAGATGAGGAACAGAGAATCACCATGGAGGCGGTTACAAGAGTTTCGCAGGCGATTACAGAGCTTACCGGACCAAGCTGTTGCAAGGCATATGTGAGGACATCTCTTGAAACGGCAGGAGATTATTTGGAAGAAAGATTCGGCATCCGATTGCCCATGATAAAAGGAACAATCTGCAACCACTCTCATAGACACCCACACGGATGCAGAGAGGTAAAATGCCCTTATTTCCCGACCAAGACAGAAGAATCTATCCCCTCATCAGGAAGTTCAATGGGATTGAAAGAGGAAAAAGATATGGAGCAGCATTTGTTGAGGAGAGGGCTTGAATTGGGTGCTGATACGGTATAAATCATCTCCACAGATACGATAGCCGTAGAGGAATGGGTCAGATGGAAATGTCTGTACGGCTGTGCGCTGTATGGAAAGGACGCGTGTCATCCGCCGTTGGGGGTCGTCATCGAAGTGTTGGCAGTTTCCGCACAGGTCATCTCGTCGGGCGGGTCGTTTGTGCCGGATCGTGTCCACCTGAAAATGTTCATGTCATTCGTCATTTCTCACGGAAACGAAAATTTTGTAGAAGATCGTGATCAGCAGCAGCCCCATGGCCCAGACCCCGGTTGTGATGGCGATCTCCGGCCCGGTCGGGGTATAATCGGCGATCCTCTCCAGGGGGGAAGGCACGAAGCCCGTCACCACCAGACCCAGTCCCTTCTCGATCCAGAGCGACAGAAAGACGCCGCAGCAGGCCAGGGCGAGCAGAGGTTCCTTTTGCCGCGTCCGGGGGATGATCAGCAAAGCCAGGGCGGCCAGGGCGGTCAAGGCTGAGACGGTCATCCAGTGCGAGATTGTGTTATGACCCTCCAGCCCCGCAAAAAGATACTTCAGGTGCTGCATGTGTCCGGGGACCTGGCTGTAGAAGGCGGTGAAAATCTCCACCAGGACGAAGAAGATGCTTGTGGCCAAGGCATAGGTCACGATCTTGGCCAGGGTCTGAATCGCCTTTTCCCCGGCGTCAAACCGGCCGAACCGCCTCAGGATCAGACAGAAGAGGATCAGCAGGGCCGGGCCGGAGGCGAAGGCCGAAGCGAGAAACCGGGGCGCCATGATCGCCGTGAGCCAGAAACCCCTTCCCGGCAGACCCGAGTAGATGAACGCCGTGACGGTATGGATGCTGATGGCCCAGGGGATGGAAAGGTAAATCAGCGGCTTCACCCAGGCAGGAGGGGGAATGCCTTTTTTGTCGCTCTCAAGGACTGTCCAGCCGGTGATGATGTTTAATAAAAGATAACCGTTCAGGACGATCACGTCCCAGAACAGCACGGATCTCGGTGAAGGGTACAGAATGAGATTTACGGCCCGATCGGGCCGGCCGAGGTCGACGAAGACGAAAGTGACGCACATCGTTACGGCGGAGACGGCCAGAAATTCCCCGAGTATAGTGATCTTCCCGAATGCCTTGAAGTCGTGGAGATAGTAGGGCAGAACCAGCATCACCGCCGATGCCGCAATCCCGACAAGGAAGGTGAACTGGGCGATATAGAGCCCCCACGAGACATCCCGGCTCATGCCGGTGATCCCCAGACCGTAATCGAGCTGCTTGAGATAGAAGAAAAAACCGATGGCAACCAGCAGCAGCAGAAATGCCACCCAGATTCCGTATCCGCGACTTCCTTTCAGGGCTTTTTCGAGCACGGCAGCCTCACAAAATATAGTAGACCTGAGGTCCTGTTCCCAGTTCCGGTCTTCGCCTAAGAGACAGGCCCTTGTCAAGAATGAGCCGGACGTCTGAACGGGGATCTTCCAGGTCCCCGAATGCCAGGGCCTTGTCCTTACAGGCGATGACACAGGCAGGAAGAATTCCCCGGGCAAGCCTTTCCTCGCAGAAATTGCATTTTTCCACCACGCCCTTGGTCCGTGTCGGAAAAGCCGGATTGATTTTGCGGATGAAGGGGCGGGGATCACGGTAGTTCATGCTTCTGGATCCGTAGGGGCAGGCGGCCATGCAGAACCGGCACCCGATGCAGCGGTGATAGTCCATCATCACGATCCCGTCCGGCCTCTTGAAGGTCGCCTGCGTCGGACAGACCCGCACACAGGGCGGGTTCTCGCAGTGGTTGCAGAGAACCGGGACCGGAAGTAGGGTGATTGATTCCGACAGACGGGGATGGGCCTCCGCGGGAAAGACATGCGCGACCTTTTCGAGGCCGATCCAGTGGACATCATCCTTGGGGTTTCCGAAATCGGGCACATTGTGCTCCAGGTGGCAGGCGGTGATGCAGTCCGTGCAACCGGGCCTGCATTTTTTGGGTTCGACCGTCATCGCCCAGCGCTTTGCTGTTAACGCTTGAAGAGGTCCTGGAGCCGCCGGGGATGACAGGCCGCCTGCGGCCGGGGTTCCGGTTTGAGCCAGGGAGCGCGACGGCAAAACGGGAATAACCAGGCCGACGGCCGAAAATCCCGCTATTTTCAGGAATTCCCTACGAGTGGGCGCCATCAGCGGACCTCCTCGGGTATGATATGACAACTCCAGCAGGCGGGTTTGGCCCCGGAATAATCGTGGCATCGGTCGCAAAACTGTTTCTTGTTGCTGTGACATCCCAGGCAGGTCCCGGTCAGACTGATCTGATGGACCCGCCCGTCCATCGCCGTATAGGTTCGCTTCCCTTTCCGGACGACGTCGTCTCGCCAGACAGTAAGGAGCTTCATGTGATTGGCTCTCATGTAAGGCGCCGTCTCGACGCAGAGTTTTTCCTTGAGCCCCTGGATGGCGGGCGTATCGAGCTTCAGGTCGGGCGGGGGAACGGCCTTCCCCCTGCCGTACCAGAGAGGGAAGGTGGCCACGATCAAGAAGACCACGATCCCGGCGATGACCATTCCCCGGTTATAGAGTTTCATCGGCTGCCTTTCCTTCGAGCGGTTCGCCGCGCAGGTCCGTCGTCCTCTCCTTTTCCCCCTTCATCACAAGGGCGTTTGCCAGCAGTTCGTGGACCCCTGTGACCGTCACCCCCGGCACCCAGTAGTCCATCAGCGAAGTCAGCGTCGCCCGGTCGATGGCGCACATGCAGGCAAGGCGGTTCACCCCGTGCTTTTCCTTCACCTGCTTGACGGCCATGGCCCTGGGCATCCCGCCGCGCATCCGCATCTCCATGTTCTCGTCGTTTCCGAGCCCCGCCCCGCCGCCGCAGCAGAGGGTCTTCTCCCGGATGGTATCCTCGGCCATCTCGTGGAAATGGTTGCAGGCATGCTGGATGATATATCGGGGCTCTTCGAAAAGCCCCATCGCCCGGGCGGGGTTGCAGGAGTCGTGGAAAGTGACCCGGTAGGCGTCGTTTCGGGACGGATCGAGCTTCAGCTTCCCGTTCCGGATGAGGTCGGCGGTGAATTCGGCGATGTGCACCATCTTCGTCGACCGGGCGTTTTCGAACCGCGTTCCGGTGATCGGAGAAACCGGCTCTTCAAGAAAATCGGCGGGGCCGTTCATTGTCTCCATGTACTGGTGGAGAACCCGCCACATATGGCCGCACTCGCCCCCGAGGATCCACTTGACCCCGAGGCGCTTTGCCTCCGCGTAGATCTTGGCGTTGAGGCGTTTAATCATCTCGTGGGAGGTGAACAGGCCGAAGTTTCCCCCGTCGGAGGCATAGGTGCTGAAGGTGTAGTTCAGGCCGATCTCGTGGAAGAGCATCATGTAGCCCATGCAGGTGTAGGTCCCCGGGTCGGCGAAGTAGTCGCCCGAAGGGGTGACGAAAAGGATATCGGCGCCTTTCTTGTTGAGGGGGAGCTCCACGCGCACACCGGTGCGGTCCGCGATATCGTCTGCCATGAATTCGAGCATGTCCTTGACGCCGCCGGGCTGGATGCCGAGGTGATTTCCCGTCCGGAAGCAGTTCGCCACCGGTTCCATGACCCAGTTGATGTTGCAGCCGACGAGGTTGAGCAGTTCCCTACCCATCATCGTGATCTCCGCCTGGTCGATTCCGTAGGGGCAAAAGACGGAACACCTCCGGCACTCGGTGCACTGGTAGAAGTAATAGAACCACTCCTTGAGGACATCGATCGTCAGATCGCGGGCGCCCGCGAGCTTGCCGAAGCGCTTTCCCGACGCGGTGAAGTAGCGCCGGTAGACGCTGCGCAGGAGCTCCGCCCGCAGGACCGGCATGTTCTTCGGATCGCCGGAGCCGATGTAGAAGTGGCATTTGTCCGCACAGGCGCCGCACCGGACGCAGAGTTCCATGAAGAGCCTGAAAGACCGGTATTTCTCCAGACGCTCGCGCATCCCCTCCAGAATGATCTCCTTCCAGTTTTCCGGGAGCTTCCAGTCCGCGTCGGAGGGCTGCCAGGCGCGCGGGTTCGGGAGGCCCAGGGCGGTCAGACTCTTGGCGCCGCCGCTGTAACTCCAGGTTCCGGGGCGAAAGACGGTTGGTGTCTCCATCCAGGGCGTCTCCGGCGGTGCGTACCGTATCGCGATCAGCTCGTCGGGTTTGGGTGTCTTGGCAGAGGCCATCGCTACTCCTTCTCCAGCGGCAGTCCCGCCAGCTTCATCTTCTCCCGGAACTCGTCCTCGTATTCCTCATAGGTGTGGACCTTGACGGGGGCGTTCCAGGGGTTGAGATGCCGCTTCATACGGTTGTCGTTGGCGAGGTTTCGTGTCGGGCTCAGGAAGATCCCCCCCATATGCATCAGCTTGCTGAAGGGAAACCAGACAAAAAGTGTAAAGACGAAGGACAGATGAATGTAAAAAACCGTACCGACCCCCTTTGGAGCGGCCGGGGCGAAGGTGACCCACCCCAGGGCCAGATTCTTCACATGGAGAAGATCGGCGGGGAAGAAGTGCTTCATCAGCAGACCCGTGGTCACGATACCCAGCAGAAGCAGGAGTGCGAAGTAATCGGTGACAAGAGAGATGTAGCGCAGCCGGGGAACGGCCATCCGGCGGAGAAACAGAAACGTCAGCCCCGCGAGGACGGTTAAGTCGCTCAGATAGAGCGTTGGGACGCCGATCTCGAAGAAGCCGTCGATCGCCGAGAGACCTTTGATCCAGGGGGCGATCGGTTCGATGAAGAAACGGAGGTGTCTAAGCACAATGACCAACATCGACCAGTGAAAGAGAAGCCCGAAAAACCAGAGCCATTTGGCGCTGCCGTAGACAGGTCTCTGCCCCACGATCGCCACGTCGGTGTTCCGAAAGAGCGACCGGAACAGGAAAACCTCCAGGGCCATCCGCCCGATCACCCCCCAAACGGTGGAGGGGCTTTCCAGAGGGGCGCTCTTGATCCATGGGAGAGAGGATTGCTGGCCGCAGGTGGTCGTGATGCGGAAGGGAACGGGGGCTTTGGCCCACTTGACGACGCGATAGATAAATCCACCGATGAAAATCACAAAGGCGGCATAAGGGAGGATCACCATCAGCAGAAACGAAAGGGGGGTGAATGCGATCCCCAGGGCCGACAGGGTCAGGATCAGGATGGCGAGAACCGATATTTCCAGATGCTGCCCGATCATCAATGCCACTCCCACTGGATGAAGGGTTTTTTGAGATCGGCCATGGCATTGACTATGAGCTCGACGAGTCCGCCGTAGAGGATCCCCGACTTCTCCCACACCCCGTAATATTCGAACATGTCCCGGAACTGCCCCTTGCAGTTGGAGCAGGGGGCGCAGACGTACTTCTTCACCTCCGCTCCCGGGACATCTTGGAATGCTTCGAGAATCTGTTTCATCTTCATCCGGCCGGAGACGGCGGAACGCCAGTCGGGGAAGTTCGTCGACTGCGTGATGGCAAATCCGCTTCCCCCGCCGCAGCAGTAGTTTTCGACGCCGTGGGGGGTCATCTCCCTAAACTGGGGGCAGATTTTTCTCAGAATCCTCCGCTGGGGCTCGACGATTCCCATCAAACGTACCATATTGCAGGGATCATGGAGGGTAACAGGGAAATTGTTCCTGCCGGGGTCGAGTTTGATCCGACCGCTCATGACGATCTCCTCAAGCATAGGGAGACTGCTCTCCCTTGGGATGATGAGATCGCCCGTAAGGACGCGGTCGGCGACGACGATTCCCGCCTTGTGGGCGTGCCCGCATTCCCCGAAGGAAATCTTCCGAACCCCGAGCGATTTTGCTGCCTGGGATTGGCGGATGACAACCCGCGCAAACTGAAAGTCGTCATACCAAACGCCGTAGTTGACGGAGTCGTAACCGGCAATTTCGGTGGACAGAGTCCAGTCTACGCCGGCGGCGTCCAGTATAATGGCGAAGGCCTCCAGGTTTTCCGGCCAGGCCAAGAATTCACCTGCATTATGAATGAGTAGAATGTCCGCGCCTTTTTTGTCTACAGGGATCTTGATCTTCCGGCCCGTCTTCTCCTCGATCTCCTCTTCAGCAAACTCCAGGATGTTCTTCAGGGCCGCAGGCGTCATCCCCGTGCTGGAGCCGACCCTGAGCTGCTGAACGGATCCCTTTTCGTGGAGCTCCTTGGGGGCGATGCCCATCTGCTGGCTGAAGACCTTCCGGATCTCTCGGCTGATCAGGGCATTGTCGCAGCCCAGCGGGCAGACCTGGGCGCAACGCCTACAGAGGGTACAGCGATAGGCCAGTTCCCCCAGGCGAGCCAGGGTCTGCCAGTTGAGATCGATATCGCTGTCCTTGATCTTCCGGAGAAAGGGATGTTCCTTCTTGATGTACTTGCTGACGATTCTTCGAAAGAGCTCCGGTCTCATTGTGGGGCGGTAGATATCCTGACGGCCACTGGAGATGTATACCGGGCAGGCATCGGAGCAGATCTGGCACTTGACGCAGTATTCGAGGGTGTGAACAAGAGGTTGGAGAAAAGTCCAGTTATCGTCTGCGGAGAAGAGCTTCTTGATGCCGGCCAGAAATTTATCAATGAAGGCCTTTTCCTCCTCCGGGGTCTTCGGAGGAGTGAGACCAATGGCTACGATGCCGTCGAGAGAGGCGTCCATGCGTTTGCGCTGTTCCTCGGTCAGCTTCCGGATGGATGGTTTGTCTATCTTGTCGTACGGCGGCGGCAAGGGGTCAAGCTCAGCGGGATCGAGCTCGGTGACTTGTCCACCGGGACGGGTGAAATCATCAATATGGATATTTTTTTTCATGGTGTATCCTTTTTTGTCTCCGGCAATCCCGATTCCATGGCTGCCTCAGCCCAGCTCCTTCCCGTCGGGATATGTTTCCCCTCCCAGGAAACCTTCCGTCCCAGGAGGCCGACGATCTGTTTCTCCAGTTCACTACCGGGCAGGTTCGGTTCGTCGTCCCAGCGGATGAAGAAATAGGCCAGAATCCGTGTGATATAATGTGTCGAGCGGGTGAAGGGCAGATAGATGAGGAAGATGTCGAACAGGATGATATGGAGAACGGTCATCGGATGGAGCTCCGGCGGCGTCAGGGTGATCAGCCCGAGCCAGTAGGCCCGATACTCGTCCAGCGTCGGATCGAGCAGGAGCCAAGCCAGAAGGCCGCTGCCGTAGACGACGAGGAAGAAAAGGTAATTGAAGTAATTCATCGGCATGGAGTAGGTTCTCAACCCCCGGTCCGCAAGCCGGATGATCGGCATGCCGATGCTCCCGAAGGTACCGCTCACGAAAGCAAACCCTCCGGTGAGCAGAAGGATCGTGTAAAATACCCTTCCTGCGACGTGAGGCGCATTGGCCGCGATGTCCAGTCCGCCGAACATGGCCACGGCCGCAAAGAAACAGAGGATATGGAACGTGATGATAAAGATGAACCCCAGGTGCCACGGCAGGAGACACAACCAGTAGGTTCGGTTGCGTTTGTAGTATTCCCCCATGTAGAAATTGTCTTTCAAAGAGTAAAACAGGCTTCGCCAAGTGTTCCTGGGCCGCGGTTTGGTCCACCATTCCGGCTGTTCATAGTAGGAGCCGCCGTAACGGTAGTTTTCCTCGTGGATCACGGGGTAAAGGTCCCACCGGATATGGGGCGGCATCTTTAGCCACGCTGTGATTTTGATTGTGTACACGACGACGATGAGCACGTATGCGATATACGTCAGAACAATGATCAGCGTTCCCATGATTTCCCTTTTCTCAGATGGTTCTTATTAGACACATCCCGTCGGTTTCGAAAGGCCGGCGAGCTTGCAAGCCCCCTTGGCCGGTCCGGATGGGAAGAGTGCATAGATCCTTTTTAAGTCAAATCCCGTATCCTTACACATCTTTCTGATCATGGGAGCGATGCCGAACTGGGCATAATAGTCCCTGATGTAATCGATCAGTTTCCAATGATCTTCGGTGAGTTCCCCCTCGATGCCTTCGACGGCAGCGTAGCCCTGTGCAAAGCCTCTACCCCACTTGTCCAGTTCCTGCAGGAAACCATCCTCATCCACTTCGTACGTCGTTCCTCCAATTTCTAACTGCGGCATATCTTTACTACCCCCTCTTTATTATTTTTGTTGATTCTACTGATACAAACCCATAAGTCCCGGCGAAACCGAATGTCTTGACGTTCTGGAAATCTCTGTGACAACCGGGGCTCCACTCACCGACCACGCCTGCTCTAACAATTTGTTTCTCTCGTAACAAAAGGCCTTTTCCAATAATGTTTTGGCCCAGCCTTTCGTTCCTGAGGCGTGGACATGGGAATAGGTGGCCAAGACATTCTTATAGAGCAGACCATCCCTGCCCCCATGGATACCCTGCCCCCGCTTAACTTTAAAAACCAAGGTAAAGGGTCCCTCTTCCCATTCCGGGATATGGGAGTAATGAAACTCGTGACCGTGAAGGGTCTCTCCGATAGGGAAATAGGGATTAGGGGCATCGACATCGAGGATCGTGTACCCGTGACCATGCGGGCGCTTGCCTAAAACAAAGCGGAAGGGAAATACCCCGGTCATGGGAAATACTTTCTCTTCCACAAGGAGCTCTTTCCCGAGATACATCAGTCCTCCGCACTCCGCATAAACGGGAAGCCCCGCCTCCACCGCTTCGCGGAGAGATTTTCGGAAATCTGTGTTGGCGGCCAGCGCAGCGGCATGGGATTCAGGAAAACCGCCTCCGATATATAGGGCGTCTACGGGAGGAAGTTCCTTGTCGTCAAGAGCACTGCATGCGACAAGGGATGCCCCCAATTGTTCGAGGACCTCCAGATTGTCCGGATAGTAGAACCAGAAGGCGGAATCCCGGATAAAACCGATTTTTGGTCGTCCCGACGAGCAGATAGGCCGCTCTTCTTGCTGCCTGTCCGATACGTCGAAGTCAACGGCAGGGGCGTCCCGGGCAATCTCCCACACTTTATCCACATCGATGTGTCCATCGACAATGCGGGCCGCCTCCTCTATCGCCCGGCGGGCGCCCGGATGTTCACGCGGGGGCACGAGACCCATGTGCCTCTCTGGAAAGATTTTCTCCTGAATACGAGGGAGTGCCCCTAACACAGGCACTCCGCAGCGATCCTCTATGGCGGTGCGGATGACGGCTTCGTGACGCGGCCCTCCGATCCGATTCAGAATAACGCCCTTAATGGCGACCTTGGGGTCGAAAAGTTGACAACCGAGAATCGTGGCGGCTATGGTACGTGTGGCCATACTGCAGTCCACCACCATGATGACCGGCGCCTGCAGCAATTTGGCAAGCTCGGCCGTGCTGTAGTTTCCCTCACGATCCATACCGTCAAACAGACCCCTGTTTCCCTCCACCAACGCGCCGTCGGCATGCTGCACGCGGGTTATAAATGAAGAGAGCATCCCTTCCCTTCCCATCAAGAAAAGGTCCAGATTATAACAGGGATGCCCTGTAGCCATTTCAAGCCAGGCAGCGTCTATATAATCGGGACCCTTCTTAAAGGGAGACAATGCCTTACCCCTAAGCGTAAGGCATGCCCCCACCCCCACGGTCAAGAAGGTCTTTCCTGAATTCCCTCGAAGGGCTGAGAAAACTACCCTCGGGCGGTCAACGATCATTTCTCCGTCCTATCTCCTCTCCTATTGATCGCTGTCTTCCGTTTCGTGCTGGATCCCAGCACCCTTGAGCCCGATCATTGTCGTGCTGCCGGTGGACCAATACTCCAGGAGACCTTCGGCGACCATCTCGTTTACAAGTTTGCTGACTTCCCTTGGCCTTCTCTCCGGGAACATATTATTGAAGTCTTTCAGATAGAACTTCGTCTTCGTTTTCTTACCCTTCAATGTATCGATGATCAGCTTCTTGTCCTCTTCGGCACCCATCTAACACCTCATTTCTAAAATTTAAACTGTGTGCTGGTACGCCAGGTTGTGTAAGCAAAACGGTAATCGTCAATCAGGTGTTCTGTAAAGGGCAGATCCGTCTTCTCGAAAAACCTCTCCCAGCTGATTCTCGCGGCCCAGTCGCCGAGGCGTTCATATTTCTTCGCGTCTTTCGCATAGGCATTGAGAATTTTCTTGACCGCCTCCACCGTCTGCGGCCAGCGGGGAGGTTCATTGGGAAGGAAAGGAACCACAACCTTTGAAAACATCGGGGCGGTAATCCGGTTCGAAAGCTTTCCTCCCACCAGGATGGCCACGCCGCTTCCCTCCGCATCCGCCAGCGGCATGGCGGGACACATGGTGAAACAATTACCGCAGTACATACACTTATCGTTGTTGACCTCCACGCTCTTTTTGCCGTCCACGGTGGTCGTCTTGATGGCTCCCGTGGGGCAAGACGCGACGGCGAGAGGAATCTCGCACATATTCGCCAAGTTGTCATGATCCACCATGGGCGGTTTGCGGTGAACGCCCAGAATGGCGATGTCGGAGCAGTGAACGGCGCCGCACATGTTCAGGCAGCAAGCCAGGGATATCCTGACATGAGCCGGCAGTCTCATCTTTCCGAAATCCTCGTATAATTCATCCATGACCGCCTTGACCACACCCGACGCATCGATCGCCGCGGTATGGCAATGGAGCCACCCCTGGGTATGTACGATATTCGTCAGACCCGCCCCGGTGCCGCCGCGGGGAAACTTGAGCGATCCGCCGGCGAATTTCCGCTTTTCCAGATCCTCCATCAGCGGCTTCAATTTCGCTTCGCTATCGACCATAAACTCGATGTTGTTGCGGGTGGTCCAACGGACGTAGCCGTCGCAGTGCTTATCGGCAATATCGCATATCTCGCGAATATGGGTGACGCTCATCAAACGCGCGCCGCCCACCCGTACGGTGAACACCTTCTCACCCGACTCGGAGACATGCAACAGCACGCCCGGTTCAAGGATTTCGTGGTACAACCACTTTCCAAAATTCTTCTTGATGACGGGAGGCAGAAACTCTTTGTAATCTCGAGGACCGATATCGGTGATCCTGTCCTTCATCGGATTTTTTGCATCGTAACCCATTTTTTAAACCTCCTATTTCTGGTGTCTTTTTCTGAAATCTTTGATGTCCCGCTCCCATCCTCCTGGGATGTCCGCTTCTTTCCAGAAGATGTAGGGGTTCGACCTGGGTTCTTTAATCATGCGAGGATCCGCCTTTACTCCGCAAACGTCGAGAAATTTCGCAAATCCCTTGCGCTGCATCAGTTCACCGAGCCGTTCACGGCTCCGGCCCTCTTCGGACCACCAATCCCAAATCTTACCAACCAGTTCCTTAATCTCATTGAACGGCTCTTCCATCCGCATGAACGGTATGGTCAATGTCGAAAGCTGCGCGCCTTCCAGAATCGGGGCTTTGGCGCCGAACAGAATAGAGGCCCCCGTCTCTTTTCCGATCCTCAGGGCCCGGGGCATCGTGTTGATACAATGCATGCAACGGTTGCACTCCCTGTTGTTGATCCCGAGTTTCTTTCCATTCCAGGCCATGCAATGGGTGGGACAGAGATCGATCACCTCTTTGACGATATCGAAGGGACCCCAGTCGCGGCCGGCGAAGCCTCCTCCATCCGGCTTGAATTCTCCTGCCACGTAAGCCTGCACCGCCTCCTGATCGATACGGATGTCATCCTTCCAGGTCCCGATCACCGACATGTCCGACCTGGCGATCGAGGCAACACATCCGTTGGGGCAGCCATCGAACTTCATTTTGAATTTGTACCCAAACGAGGGTCTGTGCAATTCGTCCTGGAATTCCATCGTGAGGTTGCGGCAAGCCTCCTGGGTATCGTAGCAGGCGAACTCACAGCGAGACTTTCCGATACAGCAGTTCGGCGTCCTGAGGTTGGATCCTGAACCGCCAAGATCCTGTTTGAGGTTATGGGTGAGTTCCCAGAAGATCTCTTCTATCTGCGGGGTGGTCGTTCCCAGCAGGATGATATCGCCGGTCGAACCATGCATGTTGGTGAGTCCGCTTCCCCTTCTCTCCCACAACTCGCAAATTTTCCTCAGAAATTCAGTCCTGTAGAAGTAACTGGAGGGCTGATTCACGCGGAGGGTATGAAAATCCTTTACCGCAGGAAATTCTTCAGGCCGGTCGCAGTATCGGCCGATCACGCCTCCGCCATACCCGAAAACACCCGCGATGCCGCCGTGTTTCCAGTGTCCTTCCCGGTCCTTGAAGGAAAGCTCGAGAAGATCGAGCAGATCATCACAAACCTCCTTCGGTGTCTGTAAATCAACGTCGGTTTCATTTCTCGACTCGGCCTCCTGTTTTATATCAGAAACAAAACTCGGCCATTTTCCTTTTTCCAATTCATCAAGCATCGGAGTCTTACGCTTTACCATCAAAAAACCTCCTCTCCTGTTAAGTGCTCTGTAGGAATTTCCCCATTCGGTTCATTTTCCCCCAGGTTAAAAAACCTTATTATATCTATTTCTCGCATCTGCTTTTCGTCACGCATGACCACACTATTTTCGTAATAGCACTAATTCTTCCAGAAACTCCGGATGTACTTCGTACCCATATTCCAATGCCTTTTCGCAATGCTCCATCGCCTTGGCCGGATCTCCCATCTGAAGATAGGCGACAGCCAGGTTATTATGGGCAACCGCGAACCGCGGAGCGATTTCAATGGCTTTTTTGTTGTGAGTGACGCTGTCTTCGATCTTGCCCTGCCGTAGGTAGGCGCTGCCCAGATCGCTCAAGGCCTGAACGAACATCGGATCCTTTTGAACGGCCTTTTCAAGCATCTCGACCGCCTGGTTGATCTCGCCCATCTGCAGATAGGCAAAGCCGATATTCCCGTAAGGTACCGCGTAATCTGCCCGGAAGGCGATTACCTTTCTGCAGAGTTCAATCCCCTTTTCCATTTCTCCATTATGGAAACAGATCCCGCTTAGGTTGATATACGCCTCCGCCAGTTCGGGGCTCTCCGCGATCGCCGCCAAAAACTCCGCAGCGGCATCGTCCCATTGGTGCAGCTTGATCAGCGCGATCCCCAAATTGTAATGGGTCATCGCGCAACCGGGGTTCTCCGCCAATATTTTCCGGAGCTCCGTCACAACCTGTTCCGTGGAAATCGTTTCCGTCATCACTCGCCTTTTTTCAAAAAATCACGGTACCAGCAGGAAAAATCGTAAATCCCTCTACATCGGTCGTCGCCGCCGGTGATCCCCATACAGATCTCCCAAGCCCCTTGGCCATAAGCGTTGCCGTACCCTTCTTGCGGGCACTCCCGTAAAAATCTTCTCATCAGGGACAATGCCATTTCCCGGCGCTGGGCCATCCGGAGGTCCATCGGATCCTTCGGCGGAAGAAAAGGGTCCCAATTTTCGTATCCCTTATCAAGGACCCTCTTACGGCTCCTCGGCGACATGGCATCTAAGATCGCCTTCTTTCTCGTCTCCTCCTCGGGGGTAAGCCCAGCCACGAGATGTTCGCCTCCCGTCGTCAAAAAGTCTTTTGCAGAAGCTCCTTGCCGGCAAAAGGGTTGTACAGTTTCAAGATGGCGCCTTTCATCACATCCAGGCTCTTCATCGACACGATCATATTCATCAAAAGATTCTCCGCCTGTTCCGGGAGCACGTAGGCATTGGAAGAATCGAAGGTCAAATCCGGAAAACTCTTCGCAAGCTTCTTCTGCTCCTTGCCTGTCACTCCCACCCGGATGGCCTTTTTGCCATTGATTTCCTGAATTCCACCGGCGAGTCCGACACCTTCAAGCTTTTTAATCTTTTCATCATCGAGAAAAAGATTGATATAATAATCTGCCATTCACACACCTCCTGTTTGAAATATTCTCACCCCACAACGTAGCTCTTTGATCCGTCCGTCTATGCAACCGGTCCTACGAAAAAGCCGCGTAGGAAGTGCATGCGTGCGTACTTCCCCGAACGTCAGCTTCAGCCGTTTGACGGCTCGGCGTGAAGCGTCGCCATAACTCCAACAATAAGGTTACAAGATATCCGTCAAACCTTCATCCGGTAATCCACAAAGACGACCGTGGAGAGGAAAATGCCCGCGGGAACATTTTTCAGGACGCCGATGGTGGGT